>JAFMCL010000039.1 GCA_017857815.1 Flavobacteriaceae bacterium
TAAAACCAATGAGTACATTGGTGAAAATGTAATGGCCTATGTGCCCATACCAGGGCAACAAAAAGGTTGTGTTGATTTAATGGAAGCTACAGGAGGAAAAGCCTATTCCCTTTGAAACGAAAAATAATCTTAATTATGAAAAAACTACTCTTTATTCTAATCGCTTCAATACTTTTAGTTGGCTGTGGCTCAAAAACTGAAAAGAAAAAAGGATTTGAATACAACAGAACTCAAAAAGAAGCTCCTGTTAAAAATATTGCTGCTGGAAAAACTCCAATTGATCTTTCCAATAAAGGTATTGGCCCCATAAGCTCAATGAAATTTGATGCTAAAATAGATGATAAACTTGTTGAAACAGGTGCGGCAGCATTTAAACAAAAATGTACGGCTTGTCACATGGTAGAGAGAAAACTCATTGGACCTGCAATGAAAGGGATTTATGAACGTAGAAATCCAGCATGGGTTATGAATATGATTCTAAACCCTACTGAAATGTTGCAAAAAGATCCAACTGCAATTTCATTGCTTAAGGAATACAATAACGTCATGATGTTAAATCAAAATTTAACAGAAGACGAGACTCGAGCTATTGCAGAGTATTTTAGAAGCCTATAAATAGAAACTTTGTGTTTTCACATAAAAAAATTGGCTAATGAATCAAGTTGTTTGTTTTGGAGAAGTATTGTGGGATCTTTTTCCAGATGGAAAGAAACTTGGAGGCGCACCTTTAAATGTTGCCCTGCGAATGAATTCCTGGGGGATAAAAAGCCAGATTATAAGTTGTGTTGGAAATGATATTCTGGGAGAAGAACTTCTAGCTTCAGTTAAGAGTAAAGGAATAGATCCAAAATATATTCAAATTAACAAAAGTTTTGATACTGGAACGGTAGGTGTTTGCCTTAATGAAGAAGGTAGTGCCACTTATAAAATTGCTCATCCTGTCGGTTGGGATAAAATGGAATTGATTTCAACATATGAAAAACTTGTGTCTAGTTCTAAAGTTTTTATTTTTGGAAGCCTAATTGCTCGTGATCAAGTTTCTAAAAACTGTTTACTAAGTTTATTAAATAAATCAAATTACAGTGTTTTTGATATAAATCTTAGAGCTCCATTCTACAGCATTTCAGATATTGAATTGTTAATGAAACGGGCAGATTTTATAAAATTCAATAATGAGGAACTGCACGAAATTTGTATTGCTTTAGGATGCAACGAAAAAAGTATAGAAAATAAAATTGAGTTTATTTCTAGTAAAACTGGTACCCATACAATTTGTGTAACCCTCGGAAAAGAAGGTGCTATTTTATATAGAAAAGCTATTTATTATAGACAAAATGGTTATCATGCAAAAGTAGTAGACACAGTTGGGGCTGGAGATTCTTTCTTAGGAACACTAATAACCAACCTTTTAAGAGAAAACGGGATTAAGGAGTCACTCAATAAAGCTTGTGCAACGGGAGCATTAGTAACCCAAACAAAAGGTGCTAATCCAATAATTTCAGAAGAAATGTTAGTGGATTTCATGGAGCGTTCCGACCACTCCAACTAGAAGTGAACACTGATAATAAAACGTTCCTGTTGCAGGGATTAGGTTATACACCCATTTCACCAGCACATCCCCAAAAGGAAAATAGACTTATTTTAAAGGGGTGGGGTGTTAAATTGAGAGTTTTAGGTTGGATTTTTTACCTTTTTTATAATAGTTAGGGACAAATCTGTGGACAAAAAACAAAAGCGCTAACACATTATTTCGTGTTAACGCCTTTATTTACTGGTGGTGGTTAAGTTTAGGGCATAGCAGGGATTAAGGCTATCTATGCCTGGTTAGTATATACATCATGTAAATTGAATTAGATTTTTATTCGAATACTTAAAGATACTCAAAAATTAAACCGCTAAATTTGGGATATTAGATTGATGATTGCAAAAACAGAGAAAAGGCAACTCTACAGGCAACTGAAATATAAAAGCCCTGAAAACACTGGGCTTTCAGGACTCTATCGCGGAGAGACAGGGACTCGAACCCTGGCGACGGTTACCCGTCGACAGATTAGCAATCTGCTCCATTACCACTCTGGCACCTCTCCTATACTTTTAGGAAATGCAAATGTAATTGTTCCGAAATTAGAAAACAATACTTTTTTTGATTTAAGAACGAAATTATTCTGGATACGTTACCCGAAGATGGTATATGTTAATCAATTTTTTTGACAACACTTTTTTAACGGTCTCAATTTCAGCTAAAGTGATGTTACAATCATTGAACTGTTTCTCTTCAACCTGCTTGTCAACAATTGATTCGACAAAGTTTTGAATCTTATCAATTGTAGGTTCTTTTAAGCTCTTAGAAGCTGCTTCTACCGCATCTGACATCATCAATATTGCAGTTTCTTTTGAAAAAGGGCGTGGTCCTGGGTAGCAGTATAATTTATTATCAGGGGTTTCTCCAGATATTTCTTCTGCCTTTTTATAAAAATAATAAACCTTTGAAGTACCATGATGGGTTCGGATAAAATCAATAATACGCTCAGGAAGTTTATTTTTTTTAGCAATTAAAATTCCGTTTGTAACATGATCAATTATAATCTTGGCACTTTCTGCTGGAGATAATTCTTCGTGAGGTGAAAGTCTGCTTGCTTGGTTTTCAGAAAAATAGGGAGGAGCATTCATTTTCCCAATGTCATGGTACAAAGCTCCCACTCTTACCAGTAAGGAATTAGCACCAATTTCATTTGCAGCTGTTTCAGCCAAATTGGCAACTTGGAGGGAATGATGAAATGTCCCGGGAGCACGATCAGAAAGTTCTTTTAATAAGGGTGAATTCGTGTCAGAAAGTTCCAGTAAAGATACATCTGAAACCAGTCCAAATATTTTTTCACAAAGATAAATAAGTGGCTGCGCGAAAAGCGTTAAAAGTCCATTAAGAAAAAACAACCCAATTATAGTCAATTCAATTTCCGAAACTCCTCCTTCATGTATAATGGTAAAAGCAATGTATCCGATGAGATAAACAAAGACAATCCTTCCTACAGTGATAAATAAGTTTGCCCTGTTCTGAAGTTGGGTTACAGACTGAATGGTAACAATTCCAGCAATGATTTGAAGAAAGACAAATTCAAAACTATTGGGAACAATAAATCCTAGGGTTAAAATAGTAATTACATGGGTAAAGAGTCCCAATCGAGGATCAAAAAACGTTTTTAAAATAAGAGGTAAAATACAAATTGGAACTGCATAAAGGAAATTGACTTCATAATTAACCATGAATGTCGTAAGTGCAATCATACCAACCACATTCAAGAAAATAAAAGTCATTTTTTTATTGTTGTCGAAAACTGCTGGTCGATAGCTGGAAAGGAATAAAAATAGTGCCAAAAAAGTGAGACCAATAAGAATGGAGTAACCGAAAATAATCCAATAATAATTGGCATCACTCCAAAGCTTAGAACTGTATTCGTTTTTAAGAGAAAGTAAAGTTTGAAATTTTTCGCCTTCAACTACTTCACCCTTAGAAATTACAATTGCATTCTGAACAACAATACCCCTTGAAACTGAAACATCTCTTAAAGCTGAAGCCAAACTATTCTTGGTGAACTTTTCGTCTAAAGTGATATTGGGTTGGACGATTTCAAAAAACAAATTATAATATTGATCTACCGATGCGTTATAAAGACTATCGATGGCCATCGAAACCACTTTACTTCTTAAATCTTCGATACGTGAAAATTGATCAACAGTAACGGTTGATTCCTGGTTTTGTTTAATCAGATAAACAAAACTGCTCCCTTTATGATCATAGGCTACAGGGAAAACACCAACTTTATAAATTTCATTTAAAATTTTATAACCATAGTCATATAAAACCTTATAATTTGGATGAGAAGCAGGCAGGTTAAAGAAGTTTGAGAATTGAGTTTTATAGGACCTTTTCACCTGATCAAAAACCTCAGGAGTTGCTCTGTAGTATTTTTTTTGGAAGTTGATGATTTCCTGCTTTTCCTTTTCCAGATCTTCGTTTGATTTTAAAATCGAAAAATCAAAAGGAGCGTAAAGCGTTGGATATTGCCATGGTTTCCCTTTTTGAAATTCGTATTTAAACTGTCCCCCCTTGGGAAACAAATAGAGCGTCAAAAATCCACACCCAATAAGCAAAATAACTTTGTAGAGCATGGCTCGGTTTAAAACAATAAAGCGCCAAAATTTATTCAATTCATTGAATTTTACAATCAAATTTAATCAAAACATATTCTTAATGCATTATTTTAAAAATGTATTTCCATAGGATTGCAATCAATTTGATTATTTTTGTTTTATTAACAACATGTCTCTAAGCAATTTTTGCTTTTTTATAAACTATAAAACTTGGAATACGGTATCTGCCATTTGGGGATTATCCCTTTGAGAAACGAGAACAATCATAGAAGTGAAATGGTTTCTCAGCTCCTCTATGGAGACTGTTACAAAATCATCGAAAAGAGAAAGTCATGGCATAAGATACGAATGCATTGGGATGGCTATGAAGGTTGGATTCCGAGCAATCAAGTTTATCAGATTGAAAAGGATATCTATTCTAAAACTACAGCTTCAACGCCACAAATATCAACGGATCTGATCAATTATATTACCGATGAAAATGATTTGATGTTTCCGATAATCTTGGGGAGTAATTTAAGTGGTGCTAGGGCAATAAATCATGTTTTTGAAGGTAAAACTCAAGCGGGTAAAAAAGGCAAAGAATGTTTGATTAAAACTGCCTATATGTACCTCAATGCTCCTTATTTGTGGGGAGGACGTTCTCCTATGGGAATTGATTGTTCGGGTTTTACGCAAATGGTCTATAAAATTAATGGAACTCCATTGAAAAGAGATGCTTCTCAACAAGCCCAAGAGGGCGAAACATTGAGTTTTATTGAAGAAAGCGAAGCAGGTGATCTTGCTTTTTTCGATGATAAGGAAGGAAAAATTACGCATGTGGGTTTGTTACTTGAAAACCATCTCATCATCCATGCGCATGGGACAGTTCGAATCGATCAAATCGATCAAACGGGTATCTTTAATTCAGAAACACAAACCCATTCCCACAAACTTCGAATGATTAAAAAAATGTTATAAAAAAAACCTCCACTAGGGAGGTTTTTTTAATAGGTTAGAAACACGTTTTACCCTTCAAGTAGGGCTTTCATTTTTTTAAATCCATCTGTGTCACCAAGCGTGCCATAAATATTCATCAAGGTCTTAACGGCATCTTCATTTTTGTTAAGATCAATCAATTTTTTAAGAATAGGAACACATTCTTTGTAAACTTCTTCTCTCTCAATTTTATAAGCGTCATATTTGGCGTTGTCAGCACGAGAATTTCCAAGGCTGTTCATTTTGTCAACAATTTCTGTTTCGCCTTCTAGAATTAAGGCCACTAGATTTAGATAAGAATTCTCGGAAGACGGATCTATTTCAATTGCCTTTTCATAATAAGAACGCGCTGCGGTCTTATCACCCAAGTCTGCAGTAACCACAGCAAGATTATAATAGAGACTTCCATTATCAGGATCACGAGCAATCGCCTCATTCATTAAAGTCTTAAACTTCTCCTTATCGTCCAATTGAATGTACAAATTGGCCTCGGTAAGGATTAAATTAATATCATTCGGATTGGCCTCACGTGCTTCTTTAACGGCTTCAATTGCTTTTTCATTGTCTCCTTGCTGGGCATAAATCAATGCAATGTTTTTTACAATTTCAGGAAACTTTGATTCAGTTTTTTCTATTTTAAAGTCTTTATAATCCTTGGACTTCTTGTAAAGGTTATATTCCGTTTCTGAAACTTCAATGGGAGTATCCTTATCCGCTTCAGTCACAAAATATTTGGTGACAACACCCGTGTATCCAATTGATTTTAATTTAAGGTAATACTCAAGTGCAACTTCATAATCTGAATTGTTAACCGCACTTGAAGCTGCAAAATAAAGATAATCAGCATTGGCTTCTGGATCAATTGTGTAAGCCATGTATAGCTTGCGAGACGAGTTTTTAAAATCACCCTTTTCATTGTCATCAATTGCACTATTGACAATGGCTGATGAAAGCAAGTCCATTTGATTTGCAACATCGTCCTTAAGCGATGAGGATTCTTTTAAGGAAAGTAATAAATCATATGCCTGCGTATAATCTTCATTGTGTTGCGCAATTTTAGCCCTAAGGAAATCGTAAGAAGGTTTTACCTTTTGATCGGCAGTTTCCAAAACTGATTTAAAATCTGTTAAAAGTTTTTCAGCGCCAGTTATATCACCAGCTTCATATAATTTCTGAGCTTTTCGAAGTTCCTTTTTCTGAGAAAAAGAAAAGTTAAAGATTAAAAGAAATAATAAAAGTGTAATTTTTTTCATTGGTATCAATTATAATTTATTTTAAATTAAATGTTTCAATTCAAGAATACTATTCAATTATAGTGCCATCTTCAACATCAATGTCAGAAATATCCTCCACTTCTTCATCATCTTTCATTGTTTTGGCGACAGCTGCGATGGAATCATTGCCTTTAATATTAATCAATTTGACTCCTTGCGTAGCGCGTCCCATAACCCTAAGATCAGAAACTGCCATACGAATTGCGATTCCAGATTTATTGATAATCATCAAATCATCAAGATCAGTGACACTTTTTAAGGTAACCAAAGCTCCTGTTTTTTCTGTAACTGAAATGGTTTTAACTCCCTTCCCTCCTCGATTGGTCGTTCGATAATCATCCAAACTAGATCTTTTACCAAAACCATTTTCAGAAACCACAAGAATATTAGCGTCCATATCATTTACGGTAACCATTCCTACAACTTCATCTTGTTCGTTGGCCAAAGTAATTCCTCTAACTCCCGAAGCACTTCTTCCCATCGGACGGGTTTTACTTTCCTCAAAACGAATGGCTTTTCCAGATTTGACTGCAAGCAAAATCTGACTGTTTCCATTGGTCAGTCTGGCTTCTAGCAACTCATCATCGTCTTTAATGGTAATTCCATTAATACCATTGGCTCTTGGGCGAGAATATTTTTCCAGACTGGTTTTCTTAACCTGTCCTTTTTTGGTCGCCATAATAACATAATGGCTATTAATATATTCTTCATCTTTAAGGTCTTGCGTACAAATGAAAGCCTTGACGCGATCATCTTGTTCAATATTGATCAAGTTTTGTATTGCTCTTCCTTTTGTGGTTCTTGATCCTTCTGGAATTTCATAGACCCGCATCCAAAAACATTTTCCTTTTTGAGTAAAAAAGAGCATATATTGGTGGTTGGTTCCAACGAAAAGATATTCTAAGAAATCTTCATTTCTGGTGGTGGATGCTTTTTGACCTACTCCACCTCTATTTTGAGTTTTATATTCCGACAGAGCTGTTCTCTTAATGTATCCTGCATGAGAAATTGTAATTACTACTTTTTCATCAGGAATCATATCTTCAATACTAAAGTTCCCTCCAGCATATTCGATTTTAGAGCGGCGTTCATCACCATATTTTTCTCTAACCTCTGCTAATTCCGTCTTTATAATGTTCATTCGACGCTCTTTATTGTCTAAGATGTCTTTTAGATCAGCAATCGTCTTTAATAATGCATCATATTCCGTTCTTAATTTGTCTTGTTCAAGACCAGTCAGTTGTCGCAAGCGCATCTCGACAATGGCTTTGGCTTGTATTTCAGTGAGTTTAAACTGGGCAATTAATTTCTCTCGCGCTTCTTCAGCATTTGAAGAGGATCTAATTAATGCAATTACTTCGTCAATGTGGTCCGAAGCAATAATCAAGCCCTCGAGAATGTGAGCTCTCTCTTCAGCTTTTTTCAGTTCATACTTCGTTCTTCTTACAACTACCTCATGACGATGTTCAACAAAATGATGAATCATCTCCTTCAGGTTTAACAATTGAGGTTTTCCTTTAACTAATGCAATATTATTAACACTAAAAGAAGATTGTAAAGAAGTGTATTTGTATAATTTATTAAGAACAATATTTGGAATTGCATCGCGCTTGAGTACATAAACGATTCGCATTCCTTTTCGATCAGATTCATCGCGAATATTAGAGATGCCTTCAATTTTTTTATCATTGATCATCTCAGCAGTTTTACGAATCATTTCTGCTTTATTGACTTGATAAGGGATTTCTGTAACCACGATACATTCTCGATCTCTAACCATTTCAATGTTAGCATTGGCTCGCATCACAACCCTACCCCGCCCTGTATGAAATGCTTCTTTAACTCCTTCATAGCCATAGATGGTACCTCCCGTTGGGAAATCTGGAGCTTTAATGGTCTTGATAAGCTCATCAATCGTTATGTCCTTGTTTTCTATGTATTGTATTGTTCCATCAACAACCTCTGTGAGGTTGTGAGGAGGCATGTTAGTTGCCATTCCTACAGCAATTCCCGAAGCCCCGTTGATTAAAAGATTCGGAACTCGAGTCGGGAGCACCTTAGGTTCTTTTAAAGTATCATCAAAATTCAGCTGGTGATCAACAGTATCTTTATCGATATCTGCCAATAAATCTTCTGACATCTTCTGCATACGTGCCTCCGTGTATCGCATCGCAGCCGGACTGTCACCATCAACAGAGCCAAAGTTACCTTGACCATCGACCAACAAATAACGCAAACTCCACTCTTGTGCCATACGCACCATGGCATCGTAGACTGAAGTATCTCCGTGGGGGTGATACTTACCCAGTACTTCCCCAACAATACGTGCTGATTTTTTGTATGCTGTATTCGAACGAATGCCCAATTCATGCATTCCGAACAAGACCCTTCGATGAACTGGTTTTAAACCATCACGGACATCGGGCAATGCACGTGACACAATGACAGACATTGAATAATCAATGTATGCCGATTTCATTTCATCTTCTATATTTATTGGAATTAATTTTTCTCCCTCTGCCATTTTTTGTTATTAAACGTGTAAGAGCTAAAATATGCCAATACAGGGAATTTGATGCATTTTCATCATTTTTTTTTTAGGAATTTATCAACAGCATAATCTTAATATTTATTATGAATATTTTAGAAAAGTCCTTTTGATAAATCAATAATTTTTTGTCTATTAGCTAGTGAACTTGGATTTGGAACATTTTTTGATGTAGTCAATTCTGTAATGTTAATGATATGGATGATAATTTCTCGCCACGCGTTAAGGATGTAATTTCTTACAGCAAAGAAGAGGCCCTCAGATTGGGGCACAATTTCATTGGCACAGAGCACCTTATGTTAGGGATTTTAAGAGATGGTGCAGGTAAAGCTGTTTCAATATTAAAATCAATTGAGGTTGATTTAGATGAATTGAGAAAAAAAGTAGAAATTCTCAACCCTGCAGTTATTGAAAATGCTTCTATGTTGAATGATAAGAAAAATCTTCATTTGACCCGACAAGCTGAGCGTGCACTCAAAACAACTTTTTTAGAAGCTAAATTATTTCAAAGCGACTTGATTAACACAGTTCATTTATTATTATGCATTTTGCGTAATGAAAATGATCCAACGACCAAATTGCTATTGAAATTTAATATTGATTATGATCTAATTAAGGAGGAATTCAAATTATTGCTCGCCAATGATGATCAAAATTATATGGACCTTCCCACCTCTTCCTCATTTCCAGAGGAAAAAGATGATGAAAGTGAGTCTGGGAAAGAAAATCCTTTTGTACCAACTGCGGAATCTCGTGGGAATGTGAAATCTAAAACCCCCGTTCTTGATAATTTCGGAAGGGACATCACCATCTTAGCAGAAAATTCCAAACTTGACCCCGTTATTGGGCGAGAAAAAGAAATCGAACGTGTCTCTCAAATTTTAAGTAGACGTAAAAAAAATAATCCTTTATTGATCGGTGAGCCTGGTGTCGGTAAATCTGCAATCGCAGAAGGATTGGCACTAAGAATCATTCAGAAAAAAGTTTCTCGTGTGCTTTATGGTAAACGTGTTGTGTCTCTCGACTTGGCGAGCCTTGTTGCTGGAACAAAATATCGTGGCCAATTTGAAGAGCGCATGAAGGCAGTGATGAATGAGTTAGAAAAAAACGAAGACATCATTTTATTTATTGATGAAATTCACACCATCGTAGGTGCTGGAGGTGCAACTGGAAGTTTAGATGCTTCAAATATGTTTAAGCCTGCGCTGGCAAGAGGTGAAATTCAATGTATCGGTGCAACAACACTAGACGAATACCGACAAAACATTGAAAAAGATGGGGCATTGGAGAGACGTTTTCAAAAGGTACTTGTTGAACAAACTACCGTAGAAGAAACGTTAGAAATCCTAAGAAACATAAAAGATAAATATGAAAATCATCATAATGTATTCTATAACGATGAAGCTTTAAAAGCTTGTGCCGAACTGACAGATCGTTACATGACCGATCGTTACCTTCCGGACAAAGCCATCGACGCCCTAGATGAAGCTGGATCTCGTGTTCATATAAATAATATGAATGTACCGGATGAGATCATTCAACTCGAAGAAGAGCTCGAAAAAGTTAAAGATTTAAAAAATTCTGTTGTTAAGAAACAAAAATACGAAGAGGCTGCTAAACTTCGTGATGACGAAAAACGCGTTGAAAGAACCCTCCTAGAGGCTCAAGAACGATGGCATGAGGACTCTAAATTGAATCGGGTTA
The DNA here is from genome assembly GCA_017857815.1 of Flavobacteriaceae bacterium. Taxonomy (GTDB): domain Bacteria; phylum Bacteroidota; class Bacteroidia; order Flavobacteriales; family Flavobacteriaceae; genus UBA8316. The sequence goes on from JAFMCL010000039.1 coordinate 10,657, forward strand.
CAGTAAATGAAAATCACATTGCTGATGTCGTCTCAATGATGACCAACATTCCTGTGAATAAAATCATCAAAAGTGAGAAAAACAAGCTTGCTCACTTAGCTGAAACCATAAGTAAGAAATTGGTCGGACAAAAAACAGCCGTTGAAAAAGTTGTTAAGGCAATTCAAAGAAACCGTGCTGGACTAAAAGATCCTGACAGACCTATTGGATCCTTCATATTCCTAGGACAAACTGGGGTAGGAAAGACACAATTGGCTAAGATTTTGGCCAAAGAAATTTTTGATTCTGAGGAAAACTTGATTCGAATAGACATGAGCGAATACATGGAAAAATTCGCGATTTCAAGACTGATCGGAGCACCTCCGGGATATGTAGGTTATGAAGAAGGTGGACAATTGAGTGAAAAAGTAAGAAGAAGACCTTACTCAGTGATCCTGCTCGATGAAGTAGAGAAAGCACATCCAGATGTGTTTAACATGATGCTTCAAGTCCTTGATGATGGATTCTTAACGGACAGCTTAGGAAGGAAAATTAATTTTCAAAACACCATCATTATCATGACCTCTAATATTGGAGCAAGACAGGTTAAGGATTTTGGAAGCGGTGTCGGTTTTGAAACCGCAGCGATTAAGGCACAATCTACTGAAATAGAAAAAAGTGTCATTGAAGGCGCATTGAAAAAAACTTTTGCACCTGAATTTTTAAACCGTATTGATGATATCGTAATTTTCAATTCTCTTGAGAAGGAAAACATTGCTGAAATTGTTGAGATTGAATTAGAAAAATTATTTAATCGTGTCACCAAGCTCGGATACAATCTAGCACTAACGAAAGAAGCCAAGGCTTTTATTTGTGATAAAGGATTTGACAAAAAGTACGGCGCACGTCCCCTAAACAGAGCCATTCAGAAATACATTGAAGATCTTTTGGCAGAGCAAGTTGTCTCAAACAAAATTAAAGAAGGCGATGCTATTCTTCTAGATTATATCAAGGACGCTGAAACTCTTTCTATTACTTTAAATACAAAAGAAGTCAAAAAATAAGTTCTTTTTTACATTGAAAAACAAAAGCTACTTTATAAATATGAGTAGCTTTTTTTTATTAATAGTATATTAATTCAATCAAAACATAAAATTATTGCCTAAATAATTTTAAACCTGACTGTT
>JAFMCL010000003.1 GCA_017857815.1 Flavobacteriaceae bacterium
TCGGAAATTCCTGTCATTTTTATATTGTAATAATGATGTAAAATTCGGTATTTTACTTCGTTTTAGAAAGAAAACTTAGCGTGAGTTATTAGGTTTTATTAACGTTATCCATTATTTCCTTATGAAACCAAAAAACATCATTTAATTGAATGTTAATGTTAATATCATTTCCATACTTTTTGCATAAAATCTGACAAAACATCATTTGTTGGTTTGTAATATAGCTGAAAGTTATTAATCGATTTATGCCCTGTTATATTCATAATTGCTTTTGCAGGAACTCCACTATTGAGCATGATGGTAATAAATGATCTTCTTGCTGTATGAGTACTTATTAGCTGATACATAGGTACCTCCTCTTCATAAACTATTTTACCTATTTTTTTTGATTTAACTACAAGTGATGTAAAACCAGCGATTTTAAATATCTCTTTTAGATATTCACGAAACTTCTGTTCTGATATCACTGGTAGCTCCAAATTATATTTATTTAATATCGCTCTAATCTTATCTGTCATTGGAATTTCTAGAGTTTTAGTTTTGTCCTTGACTTCTCTAATCGTAATGAGATTGTTAGTCACATTTGAAGCTCTCACTCGCTTGAAATCACTATATCTCATTCCAGTATAGCATCCGAGTAAGAAGACATCTCTAACTCGCTCTAATCGTTGCCTATTTGACAGATCTAAATCCGCTATTTGTTGTATCTCTTCCTTGGATAGAGCAAGCTGATTAGTAATCTCTCTGTTAACTGCTACCTCCTTAAAACTTGAATTTGTGATGAAATCATTCTTAAGACAGTAATTAAGGAATGTTTTTAATAGACCTATATTTCTTCCAAGAGTATTTACTTGATGAGATTTAATCTCTTGACAGTATTTTTTAAAATCAGTTATCCAAAACACATCAATAAGCTCTATTTCAATCTTATCATCTATTTTTTCGAATTCTTTGACAAGTTTATAAAGCATTCTGTAGCGTTTAGCTGTTGCATTACTCCATCCACCCTCTTTAAGCTTAAACTTAAAAAAATCTTCAAAACAACTATCAAAATCATTGGGAGCTTTCTTTTTAGAAACTCCTTTAAAGAGCATATCAAATTCTTGCTTAAGAATCTCTTTTGTTAGAATCTTACCTGATGACTTATACTGAAAATTAAGATTTAGGTAAGCTGTTTTTAGACTTTCAAGTCTAATATTGACTGAGTTGGTAATTACTTGATCATTTTGAGACTTGGTTCTTTTAGGAAATTGGGAATGTTTATCTCATAGTTTAATTGGTATTTTTTGTCCTGTAGAGTAAACAAAACGTTTACCGCCAAATAAAGTAACATAAAAAAGGATTAAAGAATTTGTTCTGGTATTTGGGGTTTTTAGTTTGAAATTCATAAACATCAATTTTAATTTAACAATGACAACACCAGTTGCCTGGATCGTTGCCTGAACTATGTCACAATTCTACCTCAAAAAGGTGGATATTGGTGGACATACTTGAGCTTAAATTGATGATTGTCCGCTATTTACATATAAATACAGGACAATAGAGGACAAAGTAATGGGAGCCGCCGACTCCACTAATTAAAACCCTAACCTACTATAAAGTGAGTTAGGATTTTCTTTTTTTTTATAAGCGTTACCTTATTCTTCTGTAAGAAATTTATTGTAAGAGAACTCATCAAATATTTAAACTCTGAATAATAAAACTAATGGTTTTTATGTACATTATTAAGTGTAAGGCTGAGTTTGAAACTGCCTCCGCTAAGAGTTATAACGTCATGTAAGTGATATATAGTAATCAATCCAACTGAGCTCAATCAGTCTTTGATTTGTTCTTACTGTTATCTATACTAGGGTAATTTTCTTCCCTTTGTTTTTTATTCTGAGATAAAATAATCCATAAAGTAAACCACACATAAACCGCAAAAATCACCCCACCTACTAGTAAAAATTCAATACTCATGATTTTCTTCTTTGTCTAATTGCGATTGCGAATAACAATATAGTCCCCGGCCAATGTGCAGAATATTGCGCCTCTTCTGTCCTCCCAGTAATTCCTAATCCAACAGAATACAACAGGCATATAAATGCTAAAATCACGGGATACCACTTCAATATAAATTCCTTCATTTTTTCGATTAATTCTTTTTAATGATTTGTTTTGTTTGCTATTCCTAATTTAAGAAAAAAAATGATAAAAATTAATAAAAGGTTTTAAAAGAATATAAGGAGTTTTCAAATAATTCGATACTTTTAAGAACTTATTTAAGTGTTGAAAAACCAATGCTTTAAATTAAGAAAGTATTTATGGACTTAAAAGAAGGAGACAAAGTGGACCTTATCATTGGTGAAGAGACCAATTTGGGATACAACGCTTTGATTAATGATGAATTTGAGGGTCTTTTATATCACAATGAAATTTTCATCAACCTAGAGTGGCAAATGAAAACCATCGGCTATATAAAGAAAATCAGGTCGGATGGAAAAATTGATGTCTCGCTTCAACCTCAAGGTTTTTTAAATGTCATTGATACCCATTGTCTTCAAATTTTGAAAAAATTAAAAAGAACTGGAACCCTTAATTTTTCTGACAAAAGTAGTCCAGAAGACATTATGGATGAATTTCAAATGAGCAAAAAAGCCTTTAAAAAAGCTTTGGGAGTATTGTACAAAGACAAATGGATCATTATCGAACCCTATCGGATCTTATTGATAGAATAGTTATGCTGTGCCCCTCCCCTTTTTAGATATGTTTTAAAATTAAATCCCTATGAACAATATTTTTTTAAGAACATTTACTTTATCAAATCTAAACTTTCTTCTTTTACGTTTTTCTACAGGGGCCATGATGTGTTATTATCATGGTTGGAGTAAAATTACAGCAAGCAGTAGTCGCTGGGAAAAACTTGGAAATACAATGACAGATTTTATCGGTCTTGATTTCCTGAGTATCCCCCTTGGTTTTATGGCAAGTTTTTCCGAATCGATCGCCTCCTTATTGATAATGGTTGGGCTTTTCACCCGACCCTCCGCTCTTCTTTTGGCAATTACGATGTTTGTAGCTTCAGCGAAAAATATTTCAGAAAAAGGCATAGACGGCAGCGAACTGTCTCTTATCTATCTTTTACTGTCCATAATTATATTAATGAACGGCGCAGGTAGATTCAGCTTAGACCGATTGTTATTTAAATAAGAAAAGTTCGTTTAAAACTTCCTGTTTACACCTTCTAGAAAGGCATTTGCAGCGGCTTCCTTAAACTTAGCGGTTTCATTGTCCCAATGCAATGTCTTGTTTGGAAAACGACCAGCAATGACTCCCAAAAGGATTGTTTCTGTTAATCTGGCCGCATACGAAAATGGAGCTGAAGCCACCTCCTCACCCAAACAAGCAGAGACAAACTGATGATAGTGCTTCGGAGCGTCACGCTCATAGTCATTTACTGTGTTTCCTAATTTCCCATCTGGATCGTATTTAGAGATGTCAATTTCTAGATATTTACCCTCAACAATAAGTCTTGGGGTCTCCATAAAATGAGGTAATAAAAGTCTTCCCTTTTCCCCAATAAACATGGCGCCTTGTAATGGAAGTTTTCCCTTGTTAGGAAGCTTTAATTCCTTGTGTTTAGATGGAGCACCGTTTCCGTCATACCAAACCCATTTAAAATCTTCAGTGGTATACTTTGTTCCTTTAAAAGTATAGGTGACATTATTATTTTCTGGGTATCCAAAGCCATTTGGTTTTCTACAATTGTTTTTTATTGTAGTTGGGACATCCAATCCTAGGGCATTGTATGGCGTATCAAAAATATGGACCCCCATGTCTCCCAAAGTACCACACCCAAAATCAACAAGTTTGCGCCAATTTGCAGGATGATAGACCTTTTCTTTAAAAGGTCTTTCGGCAGCTGTGCCCAACCACAAATTCCAATCTAAACTGTCTGGTACGGGATCCGAACCTTTGGCTACTGGCCCGTCATAACCCCAGTTTTTTGGCGACCATGCCCTTACGGTTGCTACTTTACCTATTATGCCCGATTGTATCAATAAGGTTGCCAACTTATAGTCATAAAATGAATGTACTTGAATCCCCATTTGGGTAACCAAGTTTTTTTCTTCTGCTTTCCTTCTCATTTCTCTGACCTCAGACACATGATGTGCTAATGGTTTTTGACAATAAACTGGTTTGTTATAATCCATAGCCAATATTGAAGCAGGGGCATGCGTATGATCTGGTGTAGAAACGATGACTGCATCAATTTCGTTTTGCATTGCCTCAAGCATTACGCGGTAATCCGAAAAAGTTTTAGCATTGGGATGTTTCAATTTTGCCGCAGCCAAGTTGTTTGAATCTACGTCACAGAGTGCGGTGACATCAACCCTATCATGCGAAGAGATTGACTTTAAATCCGCTGCACCCATTCCACCAACACCAATGTGAGCTGTTCTGAGTCTTTTGTCCCCTTTAATATTTGCAAACAAAGAAGATGGCAATAATACTGTAGAGGCCGCAGCCACTGTTGTTTTTAAAAAGTCTCTTTTTTTCATTTTAAATAAGCTTATAATTTTTTTATTTTAATGTTTCTAAACCATAAATCACTCCCGTGATCCTGGAATCCAATAAATCCTGTTTTAAACTTTGCATAATCGGGGGATCCATCCCATTTTCCGGAATTTCTTTTCTTTTTCCAGTCCTCTGACCAAGGTACAAATGAAAGTACCATTTTTCCATTCAACCAATGCTCTACCTTTTCAGTGGTAAAAACAATTTTTGTCGAGTTCCATTCGCCGGCAGGATTTAATATCTTCTTCTCAGGATTGGGGGCATGCATCGCATAATCTGCTGCTGTTTTTTGCCAATCTTGGAGGTCACGAGGTTCGGCAACTCCAAACTGACTATTGTAACTTGTTAGGTCATGTATTTTAGCGTAGTTTTCATCATCGATGAGTTGGTATTCAGGTGCGACCACTGGAGGTCCTGGGTAACCTTCTTTTACATGATAAAAAATACCACTATTTCCACCAGGAGGAATTTTCCATTCAACATATAATTCAAAATTATCGAATTCTTCAGCACCATAAATGATATCTCTACTGCCTTTATAATCATAATCTTGCTCTAGAATCTTTTCTGTTCTAAAAGTCAATATTTCATCTTCGATCCCCCAACCCGGTGGCATTGCCTCACCGTTGTAAGCCCTCCAACCCATTGTTGAAGTACCGTCGAATAATGACACCCACTCTTCAGGAGGTTTTTTATTGTTCTTGCAACCAATTATAAAAAGTAAACTAATCAAAAATATTTTTATATTATTCATATCGTGTTTTTATTAACTAATAATATCTAAAGGTTCAGTATTTTTCCAATTTCCCCTCGTAAAATCAGGAAACTTTTGTGGGGCACCTTCTTGATCGATTGATTTCCCACTGAGTTCAGTAACAGCACTCCAGAAACAACCTTCATAAAGATTTTGATCTAAAGGAAGTCCATTTTGAAGACACTCAACGATGCGATACATCATGATCCCATCCATTCCGCCATGACCACTCCTCTTTGACTTTTCATTGAGCCTCTTGTAAAGTGGGTGATCATATTTTTCATACACCATTTCAAGTTGATCTCCCTGTACCCAATTGTGATGATTTTCGGTTATTCCTTCAAGACCACCCTCTAAGGCAACTCGTGTAGGGAAACCTGCAAGAATTCCTTTTGTTCCTTGAATTAAATTATGCCGTGTATAGGGGCGAGGACTTGTTTCATCCCATTGTAGCATGATGGTTCTCCCCAAATTAGTTTTAATTATCGAAGTATTTAGGTCTCCATTTTTATAATCCAATTGATTCCATTTGTGATCTTTTGAGTAGTTTTTTTCTGCGTATAACTTTCTACCTAGCGCTGGAGTAGAATAAGAAATAAGACTTTTAAAGTTGTCTTCTTTTCTCGCCAAGTTCATGTATTGTGCCACGGGTCCCAAACCATGTGTAGGATATAAATTTCCTCTTCCCTCGGCGTAATGCGGTGTTCGCCAAGACCCAGTACCTTTTTCTTCATCTTCCATTTGAGAACGCAACTCATGTATATAGGCGGCTTCTGCGTGCAACAACTCTCCCAAGACACCTTTTCTACACATATTTAGAAACAATAACTCATCACGACCGTAATTAACATTCTCCATCATCATACAGTGTTTCTGGGTGCTCTCGGAGGTGTCTACTATTTTCCAAAGGTCTTCGATAGTTACTGCCAGTGGTACTTCAACAAAAGCATGCGCACCGCTTTCCATGGTAACAATTGCCATCGGTGCATGATTTTTCCAATTGGTTGAAATAAATACAATATCGGGTTTGGTTTCTTCAAGCATGACCCGCCATTTATTTTCATCCCCCCAATATTCTGCAATAGCGGTATGTCTATTTTCACCAGCTGCTTCTTTCACCAAGTGTCGCATTTGTGTAACGTTCTCCTCATAGAGATCGCTAATGGCAACAACTTCAGTATTTGGAATGCTAGAGAAAAACTTTAAATGTCCTCTCCCCCGATTTCCTACACCTATAAAAGCGGCTCGTATTGTGGAGAGTTTTGAAGCTGCAAAAGCCCCCATGTAAATGCCATTATTTTTTTTACTTGGGTGGTTAACACAACTGCTTAAAAGTGGCGTTGAGCTTATTGCTGCAGCTGTTAGCGTTGATTTTTTAATAAAATCTCGACGGTCTAGTTTTTTCATTTAAGAGTTTTAAAATCGTCATTGATAAAAAGCATATTAAATTATTTTTTCAGCTATACCCTATGTAACTTAATGGGGTAGGTTTTGTTAGAATTCCATTGCGGAACATAAAGGTTACCATCATCGTCTACGCAGACGTCATGCGGATTGTAAAAGGTCTTTTGATCATATTCTGGCGCTATCAATACACCATCATTGTATGTCGGAGCTGAACCTCCAGGCAAAGAAATCACTTTATTATCTTTATCAAGAACAGCAATCATCCCATCATAGGTTTTCCAATCCTTGGTCACAATCACCGCAAAATAGATCAAATCTCCTTTTATCACTGGACGGCAAATATAACAACCAGGTAATGCGATGGTTTCTATATGCTCTCCTGATAATGTAAATCTTTTAAACTCATTTGCACTTCGAGAGGTTATCAATAAGGTTGGGTTGTTGGGATCTCGGTTGTCAAGGGTAACTCCATGACAACAATCAAATTGATCCACTCCTGTTCCATGCCCACCAAAGTGGCGAATAAAGTTCCCTTTGGCATCATATTGCATGATGTAGTCTTTACCATAGCCATCGGCAATGTAAATATCGCCATTTGGAGCTACTGCGGTTTCCGTGGGTTTAAAGTGATTGATTTTTTCGTAAGCTGCTACTTCACGTGGTGTTTCAAAAGTCATTAATATCTCTCCTTTAAGAGTCGTTTTGCAAACCTTATGAGAATTAGGATCAGTGATGAACAAAAACTCTTCGGTTCCTTCCTCCACCAGAGTAAGTCCATGTGCACCTGGGAAAGTAGTTCCCCATGCATCAAGGATTTTACCAGAACGATCGTATATTAAAATGTTGTTTTTTGGATGTGTCGTGGTCATGATCAACCTTTGGTTTTTATCCAACACCATTTCGTGACAGTCTTTTACAGGGAAATTATTAGGGTCTTGTACGCCCCAATTCTTATCGACTTTATATTTAAAATCTCCATGTCCAACGATAGGGTTTTCTTCGGATTTGCATGAAAGTATTCCGAAAGCACTACTCGATGTCGAAAGTGCGATGCCAGAGGCCAGTGTGGTATTCTTTAAAAATTTTCTTCTTGATGGCATTGTTTGGTTTTTTAAGTATTAATTGGACAGTTTTCTTCTAAAAATTTAATTCTAATTTTACTGGCCGTTTTATGATCTCCATTGTGATCCCAGCCAGGAGGATTGAAAATATAACCGAATTTATTTTTTATTCCAGGCGCATTTTTCACATCCTTAAACAATGTGATAAATTCCCCAAAATAGACATCAATAAAGCTTCCCGAATCAATTTCTCTAGTGACTCCATAATCTATGTCAATGCGATGATCTTCTTCTTGGTAGGTTCTGAAAACCCTATCCCATAGGTTTAATAAATTACAATAATTGGTGTCAATGTAAAGAGGATTTCTAGCATGGTGTACTCGGTGATGGGAAGGGGTGAGTATTATTTTATTTAGAAAACCCAACCTACCGTTTTTGATTAAATTTTCACCAGCATGAATAAAAGTTCCATAGGTGCCATCAACAAACATAATGACAAATAGCAGTGCAGGGTGAACACCAAGTAAAATACAAACTGTAGTTCTAATTAAATCAGCATAAGGAGCTTCGAGAAAAAAATGTGCATGAGATACGCTTAAATTCATATCCTCAGGTGCGTGATGCGTGGCATGTAGACACCAAAACAAACGAACTTTATGTGCTAAAAAGTGATAAATAAAATGTCCAAATTCCCAAACAACATAGCCATAAATAAACCAATACCAAGTCATTTGGGTTTGAAAGGGAGCATACTTTTGAAATAGTCCGATGCAAATTGTGACCATCGCTATAGAAATGAACCTGCCAACAAACCTATTGAATATATAAATAATAAAAATGACTTGATAGACCTTCGTTTGCGCTTTCTTATAAAAAAGCCCCACCCCAAATTCCAGTAATAATAGCAAAGGCAAAATAGGGCTGATGATTGCTACCACACCTTTATAGGTTAAAAACTGACTGTAGTCTTGAGCGTTTAAAATTAAAAAAAAACTTTTTACTCCTAAAAAGCTAATAATCTCATTAAAAAGGGTTTCTAATAATAGCATTGATACAAAATGAAATTCAAGTTAGTGTTTTTATTATTAATTTTTTTATTTCAAATTAAAAGTAGTACTTTTTAAATTATAATATTTAAACATAACTCTGAATGAATAAGATAATAATATTTTTAATTATAATTTCTTTTTTTGAAGCAAAAAGTCAAGAATGGAGCCCCGTCAAAGGTAAAATGATGACCCAATGGGGAAAACAAGTCACACCAAACAATGTCTGGCAAGAGTATCCTAGACCTCAGTTTATGAGAAAAGATTGGGTCAATCTGAATGGCCTTTGGGAATTCTCTTTATCAAAAATAAATGAATCAAAGCCTGAAAAGTTTCAAAATAAAATTTTAGTTCCTTTTAGTGTTGAATCAACACTCTCAGGGGTTGGAAAAAGCATAAGAAATGATCATCGAATGTGGTATAAGCGTTCTTTTAAAATTTCAAAAGACTGGGGAGATAAAGATGTAGTTTTAAATTTTGAAGCGGTTGATTATAAAGCAGCAGTTTGGGTAAACGGAATTTTAGTGGGTACACATAAAGGTGGATTTGACAGGTTTTCATTTGACATAACACAATATTTAAAAAAATATGGATCGCAAGAATTATTAGTTTCTGTAGAAGACAAAACTAATTTAAGTTCACAACCAAGAGGCAAGCAGCAATTAAATCCCGCTGGAATTAAGTATACTCCAGTAAGCGGTATTTGGCAAACCGTTTGGCTGGAAGCAGTTTCCCCAGAGGCATATATTAAAGAGGTTAAAATTTTAAGCGATATTGATAACAAGACCGTGACGATGACTCCCTTAAACAACATGCCGCTAGTAGAATCTTATAAAACAGTGGTGAAAATTTTTTGGAAAGGTGAGGAAATCACTCAAGGAATTGTCAACAGTGACAAGTCCATAACCTTAAAAATTGACAATCCACACTTGTGGTCTCCCGACACCCCTAACTTGTATGATCTTAAGTTAAGCTTAATTAATAGTAAAGGAGAGGTGATTGACACCGTGGATAGTTATTTTGGAATGAGAAAAATAAGTCTCGGTGATCATATGGGAGTTAAATATTTATTCCTAAACAATAAGCCACTATTTCATTATGGAACCCTTGATCAAGGTTGGTGGCCTGATGGTTTACTCACCCCTCCTTCTGATTCAGCAATGAAGTTTGATATTATTAAAACAAAAGAAATGGGTTTTAACATGATAAGAAAACACGTTAAAATTGAGTCAGATCGATGGTTTTATCATTGCGACAAACTCGGTATTTTGGTTTGGCAAGACATGCCTTCTATGTCATTTCAAGTGCATAAAACTCCCGAGGAAATAAAGAACTCTAAAAGACCGGAACGTGTATATCGATCTCTTCAGGGAATCGGAAGAAAGGATGATGATTTAAACAGAAGATCTGAAGGAGCTGCACAATTTGAATATGAACTTAAACGAATGATTGACACTCACTACAATTCACCTAGTGTGGTTATGTGGGTTCCATTTAATGAAGGGTGGGGACAATATGACACCTGCAGGATTGCTGATTTAGTCAAATCGCTTGACCCTAGTCGCTTGGTAAATCCAACCAGTGGTTGGAGCTTGAGGCCTTGTGGTGACATTTATGATGTACACGACTACTCTGTTGACCTTAAAATTCCCCCGACTTCAATTGAGCGAGCAACCGTAATTGGGGAATATGGTGGGATTGGTTATCAGTTTAACGATCACCTCTGGGATCCTAATATGAAAAACTTTGGATATCAGTTATATCAGTCTGAAGCGGAGGTTTTAAAAAACTATATTCATAAATTTAATCAAATTCTTTCGATGAAAGAGAATAATGGACTTTCCGCTGCCGTCTATACTCAAACTACCGATGTTGAAAGTGAGATCAATGGTTTAATGACATATGATCGAGAAGTAATAAAAATGCCTGTAAAGGAATTAAGAGAAATGCATTTAAAACTTTACAAATAAAAATTATTTATGACCTTTTCAAAAAACCTATACTTAATGTTTCTTTCATTTTTGTTTGTATTTTGTACTACTAATAAAAAAGACCCATTTCAATTGAAAGCAAAAGATTTCCAGACAACGATAAACGGTAAAAAAACAGACTTATTTTTACTCCAAAACAAAGAAATCAAAGTTTATATCACCAACTATGGCGGAAGAATTGTTAGTCTGCTAACGCCAGATAAAAATGGAGAGAAGGGTGATGTGGTGTTGGGTTTCAACAGCATTGACAATTACTTAAAAGCCAATGGGAAGTACCACGGATCTTTGATTGGAAGGGTTGGAAACAGAATTGCAAAAGGTCGATTTGAGTTGAACGGCACTGTCTATAATCTTCCTAAAAACAATGGTGAAAATCATTTGCATGGAGGCCCAGAAGGAATTAATAATCAGGTTTGGGACGTGAAATCAATAGAGGATAATTCAATTGTATTGAGTTATATTTCAGAGGATGGAGCTATGGGCTATCCAGGAAACTTGGCAATGGAAGTTAGTTATCAACTCAGCGAATCGAATGAGGTGATTATTACTTATAAAGCAACCACTGATAAAAGCACTCCTGTCAACCTTACTAACCATGCTTTCTTCAACCTCGCTGGAGAGGGAAATGGATCCATTAACGATCATCTTTTGACAATCAATGCAGATCAATTCACTCCAGTGGATGATTCGCTCATCCCTTTAGGAGACAACATCAGTGTTGAGGATACTCCTTTTGACTTCAGAATAGGAAAAGCAATCGGACAAGATTTATATTTACAAGAAACAGACCCGCAACTCTCTCGAGGAAAAGGGTATGATCATAATTTTGTTTTAAACAAAACTAATATTGGGGAATTAAGCCTAGCGGCAACCGTTGTAGAAACTAAAAGTGGCAGGAAAATGGAGGTTTTTACAGAAGAGCCCGGTATGCAGTTTTATGGAGGTAATTTTTTCCAAAGCAAAGACATTGGTAAGTACGGAAAAGCTTTTGGATACCGGGAGTCTTTTGCGCTCGAAACGCAGCATTATCCTGATTCTCCTAACCAACCTAATTTTCCAAATATTATTCTAAATCCTGGTGAGGTCTACAACACAAAGACGATCTATAAGTTTTCTTTAGCAAACTAAGTGAATTCTTTAAATACTATTCGTTGGCAGGCTTACCAATGGTTGCCAAAATACCACCATCTACATAGATAATTTGTCCATTGACAAAATCACTTGCTCTCGAACTAAGAAACACGGCAGCTCCTTGAAGGTCCTCAGGGTTGCCCCAACGCTCGGCTGGGGTTCGGCCAAGGATAAAATCATTAAAAGGATGTCCATCAACCCGAATGGGTTTAGTTTGTTCTGTTGCAAAATACCCTGGCCCTATTCCATTAATCTGAATGTTGTGTTTGGCCCATTCAACAGCCATATTTTTTGTGAGCATTTTTAAGCCACCTTTTGCAGCTGCATATGCACCAACGGTATTTCGCCCCAATTCACTCATCATGGAGCAGATGTTGATTATTTTACCGCTTTTCCTCGCTATCATTCCCAGAACGACCGCTTTGGATACAATAAAAGGACTTGTAAGGTCGACTTTTAAAACCTCCTCAAATGCTTCGACTTCCATTTCAATCAGAGGAATTCGTTTTATGATTCCAGCATTGTTAACCAATATGTCGATTGGAGCAACTTCTGTTTCAATTTTATTAACCGCAGCAAGAACCGCTTGCTCATTTTTGACATCAAAGCGATACCCTTTGGCAATTATTCCTAAAGAAATGAACTCAGCAACTGCTCGGTCAATTTTTTCTTGAGAACTGTTCCCATTAATAATGACAGTTGCCCCTGCAAGACCAAGACCTTTAGCCATTGCCAGTCCCAAACCGTGTGTCGCTCCAGTAACCAAAGCAACCTTTCCTTTAAGATCAAAAAGTGAGTGACTCATAACATTTTATCTTAATGTTGGGATTGGACAGGCATCCATATCACCATAATCTAGGTTTTCACCTGCCATTCCCCATATAAAAGTATAGTTAGATGTTCCGCAGCCTGAATGAATTGACCAGGGTGGTGAAATCACCGCTTGATTGTTGGTCATCCAAAGGTGTCTTGTTTCATTAGGTGCTCCCATAAAATGACAAACCGATTGCTCCTCAGGAACTTCAAAATAAAAATATACTTCCATTCTTCTGTCATGAACATGTGCAGGCATGGTGTTCCAAACCGATCCGGAATGAATTTCAGTCATGCCCATCTGAAGTTGACAAGTTTCCACAATGCTGTTGACAATTAATTTTCTAATTGTCCTTGCATTGGCTGTTTCAGGAGCGCCAAGCTCAACAATTTCAGCTTCGTCCCTTCCAATTTTCTTGCTTGGATAAGCGTGGTGCGCTGGAGTTGAGTTTAAATAAAACATTGCGGGTTTATGAGCCGTATCACTAGAAAATAAAACTTCCTCTGTTCCTTTTCCTAGATATAAGGCCTCTTTGTAATCTAAAGAATATGATTGTCCATCCACCATGACAGTTCCTTTACCCCCCACATTGATTATTCCTAATTCTCTTCGCTCTAGAAAAAAATCTGATTTCAAAGAGTCAATCGTGTCTAAAAAAACCTTCCCTTTAACAGGAATAACACCTCCAGTAATATAGCGGTCAAAGTGAGAGTAAACCAGTTTAACTTCATCACTTCCAAAAACGTCCTCAATTAAGAAATCCGATCTTATCGCTTCTGTTCCCATCTGATTCATTTCTCTTTGACCTACTGCATATCGGACTTCGTAATTTTCGTTCATCTATTACTTTTTTAATTTTTGAATAAGGGCTAATGTTTTAGCGACAGTTTGCTCAAGAGATTCGAAATCTTGACTGGCCAAAACTTCTTTAGAAATTAACTGAGATCCCATTCCAACACAAGTAACACCAGCATCAAACCAACCGCTTAAGTTATCCTCAGAAGTATTAACGCCTCCTGTGGGCATAATACTGGTCCAAGGTTGTGGTCCCTTAATCGCTTTAACAAAACCAGGTCCATAAGTGCTTCCTGGAAATAATTTAACGATTTCACATCCAAGCTCTTCTGCTCTTGAAATTTCAGTTAATGATCCACAACCAGGAGACCAAAGTACTTTCCTTCTGTTGCAAACAACTGCAATATCTTCTCTTAAAACAGGCGTTACGATAAAATTCGCACCCAATTGCATGTACAATGAAGCCGCAGCTCCATCCGTAACAGAGCCAACTCCCATAATCATTCCGGGTAAGTTTGTAATGGCATATTTTGTTAATTCTCCAAACACCTCATAAGCGAAATCGCCACGAGCTGTAAACTCCATCAAACGTGCACCGCCATCATAACAGGCTTTCAATACTTTTTTACTTAATTCTAAATCACTACTAAAGAACAAAGGAACCATCCCAGTTTCTTTCATTGCCGAAGCAACTTCAATACGTGTAAATTGTGCCATAATTTTTTATCTTGCTACTCGGCCACTCGCGTCACCGCCCATTAATTTTTCCACCTCCTCAACCGTCACCAGATTTGCATCACCTTTAATTGTGTGTTTTAAACAAGAGGCTGCTACTGCAAAATCTAATGCATTTTGATCGTTTTCAGGATAATTTAAAAGCCCATAAATAAGTCCTCCCATAAAGGAATCTCCACCACCAACACGATCAACAATGTGTGTGATTTGGTATTGGCGAGTTTCGTACATTTTTTTACCGTCATATAAAACGCCAGCCCAAGTGTTATGAGACGCAGAAATAGAACCTCTAAGGGTTGTAATTACTTTCTTAGCTCTTGGAAATTTATTCATCATTTGCTCACAAACCGACTTAAAAGATGCTGCTTTTACCTCATGTCCATGCTTGTGAACATCTAATCCTTCAGGATGGATTCCAAAATGCTTTTCAGCATCTTCTTCATTTCCAAGGATTACATCACAGTAGGAAGTAAGTTCGGTCATAATCGCTTCTCGATCCCCTCCATAATTCCAAAGTTTTGCTCGATAATTTAAATCTGTTGAAATAGTAATTCCTCTAGCAGAAGCAGCTTTAACCGCCTCCAAACAAACATCGGCTGCACCTTGAGAAATGGCGGGAGTAATCCCAGTCCAATGAAACCATTCTACGTCATCGAAAACGGAGTCCCAATTAATCATACCAGATTCAATTTCAGCGATTGCTGAGTGCGCTCTGTCATATACCACTTTACTTCCTCGACTTACAGCGCCGGTTTCTAAAAAATATATCCCCAAACGATCCCCTCCAAAAGCAATGTGTTGCGTGCCAACGCCTCTTTTTCGCATTTCCATGAGGGCACATTCTCCAAGGTCATTCTTTGGAAGTCGGGTTACAAACTCAACAGGTACCCCATAGTTTGCTAGTGAGACCGCTACATTTGATTCACCCCCTCCATAAACTACGTCGAAATTATTTACTTGTGAAAATCTAAGGTTTTCAGCTGGAGAAAGTCTTAACATTATTTCTCCAAAGGTTACTACTTTTTTCATTAACTAAATTTATTAATATTTAATTTGTATTGGATTGTCTAGCTTATTGGTAAAGTCCTCCAAATAGGATTTCCATTCCATATTATCTTTAAATTGTTTGCTTTCAGACCAATGAAAACCTGAATAGTAGATTGTTTGTCCGTCAATCACTTTAAGGTCAATAAAAACATGGTCTGCATCTGGTTTACCCGTTATGCTTGTATGATTCCCTAGAGCATACTTGGTTTGAGTAACGAGTGCATTGGTCAATACTGTCCCCTCGTGAGGTTGTTTGTAATTGATCCAAGAATTATTTTCAGCAGATTCAATAATTCCATCGTTGTCATGAAGAGAAATTCCAGCAGAAATATTATTAGTTCCTTCCAATGAAACTGCTATTCTTGAAAGGTTACTTCCATAATCTAGGCTGATCATTTTTTGTTCTTTCACTGGTCCTTCTGGACCCTCCCAATCATCATAGTTTAACATAAATACTGTTCTTAAAGGACCCGTTGCTATGGTTTTAAAAGAAGAAAAGTTTTTTGACATGAAATATTGATCTCCACTTTTAATGGCCAAACCACCCGAACCTCGACTGGTTCCCACATGATAATCATCTAAACCCTCTCCATGGTCCTCATGATAGCTGATTCCGTTAAAGCTTTCCTTATACCATTTGTCTATAATTGGGTATTCCACTTTTTTTAACCAACAGTCAATACCACTCGAAATAAGCCCACCTTTTTCGCCTTCTTCAACCAAGCGTTGCGCTTCAGGACCATAGGTTCTAAAAGCTACTCTGTTGTTTTCCCATGTATAGTCATCGATTCTTTCCGGAACAATTCTAGAATAACAATACGCGATTTCAACAGCGTTTTTATCCTGTATAATTAGTTGAAAACGCTTTGATGAATTAGGAGCAAGCTGAGGTTGAAAAATAATTACATCAGGACTTCCATCCATATCGTTATCAATAAATTGACTTGTTAAAAACTGTTTTGTTGACTTATCATAAATTCCATATTTTCCAGCGTTTGAAGCAATCAATTCTGGAAGTTTATTAACCAACAGTTCCACAGATTCATTTTCCCTTTCAACAGCCATATTATTACTTACTTCAACTTCATAAACCTCAGATGTACAAGAGATCAAAGTTGTATACATAAGGGTTACAATTAGGCTCAAATAATATTTTTTAGACACAATTCGGTTCATTTTTTTATGTTTTAATTAATTGTTAGACACCAAAGAAATTAGGCAACCAAAGACTAAGTTGCGGGATATAAGTTACTAATAATAATGACAGTATCATTACCAAAAATAGTGGAATTAGTGGAGGAATCACCTTGGCAATTGTGGTTTTCGCAATTCCTACGCCGACAAAAAGCACTGATCCCACTGGCGGTGTACAAAGTCCAATACACAAATTCAACACCAAAACAATTCCAAAATGTGTTGCGTCCATTCCCAGCGCAGTAACTACAGGTAGAAAAATTGGAGTAAAAATCAAAACGGCTGGTGTCATGTCCATGAATATCCCTACAAATAAAAGTATTAGGTTGATAATTAGAAGTATGACGTACTTGTTATCACTTATTGAAAGAAGAAACTCACTGATGTCTTGTGGGATATTTTCATAAGATAAAACCCATGACATACACATCGATGCCCCAATGAGCAGCATCACTATGGCTGTGGTTTCAACGGATTCTAAAATAACTTTGGGCATTGATTTAAAGGAGAGTTCCTTGTAATAAAATGACAAAAGAAAGGTATAAAGTACTGCAATCGCCGAGGCTTCAGTAGCAGTGAAAAATCCACCAATAATTCCACCAATTACAATAAAAAGTAAGAGTAAACTTGGAAAAGCATCAATAAACTTAATAAAAACCTCTTTTAAACTGGAACGCTTCCCTACTTTGTATTTTTTCTTTTTTGCCCATATCATTGCGACAACCATCATCAGAAGACCTGTTAAAATCCCTGGTATATAACCTGCCAAAAACAAAGCCGCAATGGAAACACCACCACTTGCTAGGGAATATACAATCAATGTATTGCTGGGGGGAATAATTAAACCTGTAGTAGAAGAAGCAATATTTACAGCAGCTCCAAACTCTTTAGAATAGCCTTCTTTTTCCATTTCTGGCCCAAGAATACTTCCCATTGCTGAGGCTGATGCCATCGCAGATCCTGCTATGGCTCCCATCAGCATGGCTGATACTATATTAATCAATGCCAAACCTCCGGGTAAAAATCCAACTAAGGTTTTTGCAAAGGAAATTAGTCTGTGGGCAATACCTCCTTTGCTCATTATTTGTCCCGACAGGATGAAAAATGGTATTGCTAATAGGGCAAAACTATCCAAACCTGTTGCTATACGTTGGGAAACCGTTGTCGTTGCCGCAACTAATGGCATGGCAACGGTGAGCGTTAATAATGAGGATATGGCAATACACCAAGCAACGGGCACGCCTATTGTTAGGAGTACTAAAAAGCTTAAAATCAAAACGATTACTGGTAAAAATTCAATCATTGCGTAGCTGTATTAAGTCCGAAATTTTATAATAAATAATAAGTAATCCACTCAAGGGAATGACTAAATACACCACAGCAAGTGGGATATGCAATGAGGGAGAATATTGCTCCAAAATAGAGGTGATATAAACCAAACGAAATCCCCCTAGTATAAAGCCAAAAAAAGAAAAAGTCAAAATAAGGAGGTCAATAATTATTTGAAGTTTTCTTTTCCGAGCATCATTCAGTTTCTCAGCAAAATAGGTGATTGCAACATGGCTTCTCTTTCCAGAAACATAGGCAGCACCCAAAACCCCTACCCATATCATCAGATAGCGCGCCAACTCATCGGTGAAAGAGCTGGGATTGGTCAGCAGGTATCTGGAAAAGACTTGCCATAATACGTTGACAACCATCAGGGACATTATCAAAATAAGTGCTTTCTCCAAAAATGAATCAATTTTTTCTCTTAATTTCATTTTAAAAAGTATTTTTAATTTTAACTATAAAAGCTTTTAAGTAAGGATCTTCCTCGTATGCTTCAATGACAGATTTAGACATTTCAGAAAATTTAGCTTTGTCAGGATAACTAACAATCACTCCTGCCGCCCTTACGGCATCGAGAGATTCTTTTTCAGATTGCATCCAGAGTTTGCGTTGTTCGATGACTGACAAGTCCATCGCTTCCTGAATCCATTTTTGTTCTTCTTCATTGAGTGAATTCCAAAGATGCGTGCTCATCAAAACCACATCTGGCAAAACCGTATGTTCATCTAGAATATAGTTTTTGCAAACTTCATAATGTCTCGACAAATAAAAACTTGGTGGATTATTTTCAGCACCATCAACAACTCCTTGTTGTAATGAAGTATATAGCTCTCCATAAGAAATTGGGGTAGGTGAACCACCGAAAGACTTAACCATATCGATGGCTGTCTGACTCTCCATTACTCTAATTTTCAACCCTTCCAAGTCGCTTGGTTGTTCAACGGGAGTATTAATGGTATAAAAACTTCTACTGCCTGCGTCGTAATAGGCCAATCCTTTTAACCAATATTTTTCTGCTCCTGCAAGTAATTCTTTTCCAATCGGTCCGTCCAACACTTTAAAGGAATGCTCACGGTTTCTAAACAGGTAAGGCAATCCAAACACTTTCATACTCGGGGAGAAATTTTCCAAAACCCCAACCGATACTTTGGTCATGTCCAAGCTACCGATTTGAAGGAGTTCTAGACATTGACGTTCTGTTCCTAATTGTTGACTCGGATATATTTGAAGTTTTAATTTTCCTTTGGATTTAACTTCCAACTGTTCTCCCATATAAACCATTGCTTTGTGAACAGAGTGGCTGGTGTTTAGTCCATGTCCAAGACGGATAATTTTGGTGGTGCTCAGTCGCTCACAGGAATTAAACAAAAGAATAAACCCCAATAAAAGTGATAGGCTGTGCTTCATCATTAGTGTTTTAATTTTAAAAAGTTTTTTAAATTATTATAACAAATATCTTGAATCATTTTCCCGAAGAAAGGTAAGTCATTTGGCAACAACCCTTGATCAATATCATTAGCAATCATGTTACAAAGCAATCTCCGAAAATATTCATGACGCGGAAAAGACATGAAGCTGCGACTGTCAGTTAACATTCCTATAAAACGAGACAAAAGTCCCATGTTTGACAAGGCTTTCATTTGGGTTTCCATGCCATCTTTTTGATCTAAAAACCACCAAGCCGTCCCCCATTGAATCTCTACTTTACTACTATTAAAGTTCCCAGGCATTGAAGCAAAAACTTCATTCATTGCTGGGTTTAAGTTATAAATAATGGTTTGCGCCAGTTTATCACTAGAATTGAGTTTCCCGAGAAGTTTCGACAAGTTTTTGGCTTGCGCAAAATCTCCTATTGAATCACAGCCAACATCGGCCCCTAGCTGCTCGTTTAACTTTTGATTATTTCCACGAAGGGCACCAAGATGCAATTGTTGTGTCCATCCATTTTCATAATACATGACAAACAATTCAAATAAAACGCAGGAGTTAAATGCCAAAGCATCTTCTTCACTTATTTTTTCCCCTGAAATTCGCTTTTTCAGAGATACATCAACCGCTTTAAGTGAATAATCTGAAGCATAGGTGTATTCTAGTCCATGATCTGAAATTCTACACCCGTTTTCATGAAAATAAGATATTCTTGATTTTAAGGCGTCCAAAAGCGTTTGCAAACTATTGATGTTTACCCCTGATGAATCTGCAAGTGCATTTAGGTAATCCAAGTAGTGTTCTGTATTAATTCCAAATATTTTATCTGGTCTAAATCCAGGGAGCACTTTGGGTCCAAAGTTGTTTTTTTTAATTTGTTGATGGTGTTTTAAATCATCGATTGGATCATCAGTTGTACAAAGCATTTCAACCTTCATGTTTTTCAACATTTGATTCGGAAGCAAGCTTTTTAGCTGATGATTTGTCTCTTCAAAAATAGCATCCGATGACGAAGGCTGAAGGAGATCGCTGATGTTAAAGTATCTTTTTAATTCAAGATGTGTCCAGTGAAACAGTGGATTCCCTACAGTATAAGGAACTGTTTTTGCCCACTGATCAAATTTCTCCTTATTTGAAGCATTTCCTGTAATAAATTTCTCTTCTATCCCAAGAGTTCGCATGGCCCTCCACTTGTAATGATCTCCATCTAACCATACTGCGTTAATATCTCTAAAAGGTTGGTTTTTTGCAATTACTTCTGGAGATAAATGATTGTGATAGTCAATGACGGGCATGGCCTCAGCATATTGAAAATACAATTGCTCCGCAGTTTTATTTTGAAGCAAGAAGTCAAGCTGAATAAAACCTTTTGTATTGCTAAACTCCATAATTAAATTATTCTATTAATCCCCCATTCCAAACCTCTTAATTCGGCAAGTCCTCTGAGTCTTCCGATTGCTGAATAACCTGGATTTATTTTTGGCTTAACCAAATCATCAAGCATTTGATGTCCATGATCGGGTCGCATGGGAATTGAGGCATCCTGACGTTTCTGATCCACTCTTCTCTTTTGCTCTATCAACACTCTTTTAATAATTTCAAACATATCTACATCTCCAGTTAGGTGGCCAGCTTCGTGAAAGTTTCCTTGCGCATCGCGTTTGGTACTCCTTAAGTGTAAAAAATGAACTCTATCGGCAAATGCACTAAATATCGCGGGCAAATCATTGTCTGCTCTCACACCCAAGGAACCAGTGCAAAAGGTAATTCCATTAGAGAGAGGAGAGACTTGATTAAAAATGTATTGATAATCTTCCATGGTACTTACAACTCTTGGAAGTCCTAAAAGCGAAAATGGTGGATCATCAGGGTGAATACACATTCTGATCCCCAATTCTTCAGCAACAGGAATGATTTCGGCTAAAAACTGAACCAGATGACTTCTCAATTTGTCGGCGTCAATTCCAGCGTAAGTGTTCAACATTTCAGTAAACTCTTCTATTGAATAACCTTCTTCCGAACCTGGTAATCCCTTTAAAATATTATCAGAAACCCTTTTTATATCTTCATCAGACATGTTCTGGAACTGAAGCTTTGCCGCTTTAATCTCTTCAGAGGTATAATCATCCGCTGCATTTTTTCTTTTTAAAATACACAAATCAAAAACACGCAATTCAGATGCATTGAACTCCAAAGCCAGAGAACCATCTTCCATTAACATGTCCAGTCGGGTTCTTGTCCAATCCAAAATTGGCATGAAATTGTAACAGATGACATAAACACCACATGCTGCTAAATTGTGCATACTGATTTTATAGTTTTCTATTAAAGCTTTAAAATCTTCTGTTCTGGTTTTAATTTTCTCATGAACTGGAAGTGACTCAACAACGTCCCATGTGAGACCTGCTTTCTCAATTGTATCCTTTCTAGACTGAATTTCTGATTTTGTCCAAACATCTCCATTCGGAACATGATGTAAGGCGTTGACGATTCCTGTTGCACCCGCTTGTCTTACGTCAGAAAGACTCACTGGATCATTTGGACCATACCACCGCCACGTTTGTGTCATTTTCATATTTAACTTTTATTAAACACCGCTAAAAGCGCTAAATCCTCCATCAATTGGAAGGACTACTCCTGTTATAAATTTGGCAGCATCACTACATAAAAAGTGAATGGCGCCATTAAGTTCTTCTGCTTCACCAAATCGTTTCATTGGTGTATTTCTTATGATTGTTTCTCCACGATCCGTGTAAGATCCATCTTCGTTAAGTAATAAAGCACGGTTTTGATTTCCTACAAAAAATCCAGGAGCAATAGCATTTACCCTAATCCCTGAACCAAATTTCAATGCCATTTCAACAGCCATCCAACGGGTGAAATTTTCAATTGCTGCTTTTGAAGCGGAATATCCAACAACCCTTGTGATTACTCGATCTACACTCATTGAGGAATAGTTGATGATGGTACCTTCTTTCTGCTCTGCCATTACTTTTCCAAAAACCAACGATGGGATCACAGACCCATTAAGGTTCAATTTGGTAACCTTATCGAAATCTTCCATGGATAAATCAAAAATGGTTTGATCAACTCCTATGGTTGCTCCTGGCATATTACCCCCAGCAGCATTTAATAATATATCGACACGTCCCCATTTGGAGACTATCTGATCACATACTGCTTGAATTGAACTTTTTAAAAGTACATTAGACTCAAAGCCAATCGCTTCTCCTCCAGCAGCAGTAATCAATTTTACTGTTCTTTGAACTGCAGTGTCGGTAAGGTCAAGGATTGCAATTTTAACTCCCGATTGTGAAAGACTTTGAGCAATAGAGCTTCCAAGAGCTCCTCCTCCTCCGGTGATTATTGCGACCCTATTCGAAAGATCAAATTTTTGTTTCATTATAATTTATAATTAATATTATCCCAGTAAGTTACTTTGTTGGTATCCATCGCCTGAATGCCCATTTCTACAGCATAAGCAGCTTTGGCGCCTGTTATAATACCAGACAAGGGGTTCGTATTGTTTAAAATGGAGTCTTTAAAATCAGTAAGGGCTTGCGCTGTTGGATCTAAATGTTTTAAATCCAATCTGACTCCTTTCCCTTTTGTCCAGCCAACGGTTGCCCCAGAAACTCCATCTACTTCTCCATAAGTGGTATTGTATTTTCCTTCTGGATAAAACCATGCTTGGTCCCGGTAAATAGTCAAAGTTCCTTTGTCTCCCATCACCATAATCCTGTAGCCTTCCATGGCATTTGAGGTCAAGCAAGTATAGGAAGCCTTAACCCCTTTGTCATATTCATAAACAACTTTTATGTTATCATAAGTTTCACGACCATCTTTCCAGTAATCTATCCCTCCGAATCCAATAGCTTTTTTAGGTGTTCCTTTTAAAATCCAATTGGCAAAATCAATTTGATGGGAGCTCAATTCGGCTAATAATCCATAGGAATACTCGCGGTACATTCTCCAATTAATTTGACACTCCAGTTTTTGATCGGGAACTGGTTTTCGCCAATTACCATTTCGGTTCCATTGACTTTCAATGGAAGTGATTTTTCCTACTTTTCCGTCATCAATTAAATTCACCAGCTCTGAATACATTCGAGAACTGTGGTATTGATGACCTGTTTGAAATATTGTTTTTGATTGTGCGCATTTGGTTACAAGACGCACCGTATCGGCAACTCCTTTTGCTAAGGTCTTTTCACAATAGACATGCTTTTCAGCATCCAAGGCATCAAAAGCAATTTTCGAATGCGTGCTTAACGGTGTGCATACGAATACTGCATCAATATCTCTATTGTCTAATAATTGTTTATGGTCTGTATAGTAATTTGCATTCTTATCTTTCAATAATGAAAATCCTTCTTTTAATCTGAAAGGGATGACATCACAACAAGCAATAACATTAAACCCTGAAATTTTGTTTAACAGTTTTATAATCCCTTTTCCTCTGCCTCCCGTGCCAATCACACCAATATTAATAATAGAATTCAGGTGGTTTGTTTTTGGAAGCGACCACAACAAATTAGCGCTGGCGAAGGATCCCATGAGGACACCTCCTGAACTTAAAATAAATTCTTTTCTTTTCA
This sequence comes from Flavobacteriaceae bacterium, assembly GCA_017857815.1. Lineage (GTDB taxonomy): Bacteria > Bacteroidota > Bacteroidia > Flavobacteriales > Flavobacteriaceae > UBA8316. Next base: position 23,891 of record JAFMCL010000003.1, read on the forward strand.
TTTTGGGGGATGTATATTGTTATTCAAACTAAGATGTATTCCTTCAAAAAACTCTCCTTTGGTTTCCTTCAATGATAATAGAACGAACGAAAACTGAAGAAAGATCATATTGGAGAAAATGGAACATGGTCTTGTCGCTCTATTCATTGAATATTTAAGTTTTTCGTGTGCGTACACTGATTGATTTGCAAATATATAATTAATAGCTTTAAATTAAAGTAAAAAACGAAAAAGACTGTGAAAATTTATATATAAAAATTTGTTAATTATTCATATATTTACAATATTAGACATCAAAAACATATAAATTTATTATCCAATAATAAATATGGTTTTAATATTTTATAAGTATTGACAACAATAAAAGATATTGCACGTGAGGCCAACGTTTCTACCGGGACCGTTGACCGAGTACTTCACAAACGCGGTGGTGTTTCTCCTAAAACAGAGGAGAAAATCAAAAAAATCCTCAAACAGAAAAACTTTAAAATCAATTTAATCGCGAGTTCTCTTGCGATGAAAAAGCATCATAGTTTGGCCATGTTGATTCCGGCTTTTGATGACGATAATTTGTTTTGGAAATCTCCCTATTCTGGAATTCAAAAAGCCAAACAAGAAGTAAGTGCTTATGGTGTTGAAACAAGTACATTCCTTTTTGATCAGTTTGACCCCAAGAGCTACAAAGATGCTTTTGATAGATTAATTAAGACGAGCCCTGATGCAGTTGCTCTGGTTCCTATATTTATCAAGGAAACCCATGAAATTGTAGCAGAACTCAACGAGAGAGAAATTCCTTTCCTGTTTTTCAATGTTAATATTGAAGGATTTAACAACATCAGTTATGTTGGACAAAAGTCCCTCGCTGCTGGAGCATTGTCCGCACAGTTATTAGAATTGTGTACTGATGCTGATGATGAACTTTTGATTGTTCAAACCCGAAAAAACCTAGAAAACTACAGGGCAATTAGTCAAAGAGTTGTTGGATTTGAAGACTACTTCGAAAAGAAAAAAGCAAAGCGAAACATACATCATATTGAGTTTAATAATTTAATTGATTTGGCAAAAACCAAATTTAAAATCAATACATATTTAAAAGAAAACAAGGCTATTAAAGGGCTTTTAGTTCCTTCAAGTAGAATTTCTAATGTCACCTCTCTAATCGAAGATGAATATCTTGCCCGATTAAGACTTATTGGATTCGATACAACTCCTCAAAATGTTGATAGTTTAAAAAAGGGTAAAATTACTTTCTTGATTTCTCAGAAATCTTTTAACCAAGGCTATAAATCTGTCATCAGCATGTCTAATTACCTTATTTATAAAGAAAAGCCTAGTCAAGAATTGGCGACCCCTTTAGAAATTATCACCAAAGAAAATGTAGCATTTTGTCAATTTGATAAACGAAGGTATTTTAATGAACAATAACTTATTCAGAACTAAGAAACCAGAGTAAATTCTGCTTTTTAAATTACGAATGGTTAAATTTTACTTACAACCTATTGAGCAGTAGGAATCACAACGACTTCTTTTGCATGCGCCGCTACAGGCCACCTGTATCTTTCTAAATCTTTTTCAAGTATTCGGATATTCCTCCATCTTACTTTATTTCCTAATTGAGATTTCTTCTTTATGCTGTGGACTTGAAGACCGAAAAAACCTTCTGCTGTGAGACCATCCACCAGATTGGTACACATCGTGCCATTTACCCAAGTTCGAATTGAAGCACCTATTGCTTCGATACGGATTTTATTCCACTCTCCTACTTTAAACGCACTTTGTGCCAAAGGATCGTTTTCAAGATTGTAGATCCATCCTCTTCTCGACTCATCATATACTCCTGCAGTCCATTTTCTATCACTAGGATCCAATTCACATTGGTAGCCATGTACTCTTCCATTCTTGTATTCGGGAAGAGAATTTGATCTAAACTGTATGCCTGAGTTGAGTCCTCCATCTAGCTTTACTTCTATCTCAAAAATAAAGTTGGAGTAAAGTTTGTTGGTGCACATAAAAGAGTTTGGCGTATTCATTACTGGCGAACCCACAACTGCACTATCGATTACCTCATAATTAGCACTGCCATTTTTCTGGTTCCACCCTTCAAAATCAGTCCCATTAAACAAGGACTCCCATTCTTGAGCTAGGCTCAAAAATGGGAGGCTTGTTAATAAGATTAATAGTGAAGTTTTAAAAATATTTTCATTTAAAAACTTCATGTTTATCTTTTTTAAATTAATAACCGGTATTCTGGGTAATCTCGTTTGTGGAGAGATCGCTTTCAGTTAGTGGAATTGGTCTTAAAAGATGATAACTCTGAATTGTGTTCGATCCCTTAATCCATGGATTCATGGCTTTTGCTCGCTCGATTAACTTTTCAGTTCTTTTAAGGTCATACCATCTCAATCCTTCTCCCATCAACTCTCTTGCTCTTTCGTTCAAGATCATGTCAATTGTCACAGTACCAGTAGCTCTGTAAGAAGCGGTTGTGAGAGCTGTCCCTACTGGATCAGCAGCTTGGTTAGCTGGTACAGATGCACCTCCGACTGCTCTATCTACAGTTTTATTGTAATAGTCTGAAGCACCTCCTAAAGCACCACCTGTGGCGCCTTTAACAATTGCTTCTGCTGCGATTAAGTAGGCTTCAGCAGAGCGCATTACCACAGCGTCAAATTCACCAAATCCATTTCCGTATGCAATCCCAGGTTCCCAGAATTTCCACATCATTGGTGTCTTATCTTGACCGTGAAAGTTCGACTCATCTACAATTCCGTATTCATCATGATTAATCACTGCATAATCTTTAGTTCCTCCAACATCTTTTCCCTTGTCAGCGGTTGCTGCAGGTGAGTTCCAATCTCTAAACTCTAGAACAAGATCTCCAGATTTTATATCAATTGGAGTCACGCCTTCTGCAGGAACAAATCCAGCATTATCAACTACAGCGTAAACCTTTTCAACAAAATTGTGGTGGTAACGTGTATCATTTATTGGATCAAAAAGTCTATAGATTGCAGGTGTCGTATGGTGAACTCCTAAAACTCTGTTGTAATCAGAAGTTCTTCCAGGAGAACCAGGAACATCGTCTACACCTCCTCCAAAGAGACCGTGAAGGTTATTTCCTCCATCATTATTAACAACAGCACCAGCGTCAGTCTGAAGTGCATTGGTTATGGCTTGATCAGAATACTGAACCGCAAATACAACTTCACTATTTTTTGCATCCTGATCTCCAGGTCCAAAAGTTTGATTTGTTGGATCTTCTGAGCGCTTTGGCCAGAGGTCAGCATAATTAGTTACAAGTGGATGCGAGGCAATTACTTTATCAGCGTAGGACAAGGCCTGAGTGAAATCAGCAGTAGTTCCGCCTAATTTGCCATCAAAATTCCATCCTCTAGTTAAGTAAACTCTAGCAAGTAAATGCTGCGCTGCGCTTTTGGTCGCTCTCCCGTAATCTGATGCAGTAGAAGGCAATGCAGTCTCTGCAGCAGTTAAATCCGTAATCAACTGAGCATAAATCTCAGAGGAGGCAACTCTCGTAACTTCCTTATTGGCTGCGGTAGTCTCAGCCAAAGGCATAGGAACATCTCCCCATTGTTGTACTGCCCAGAAAAGACACAATGATCGCATGAACTTGGCCTCTGCAACTCTTGTTGCTATTAAAGTGGCATCTCCGTCAATAACATCATTAGCTCTGCTGATCAAAATATTTGAACGGTTGATTTGCTTGTATAAAACGGTCCACAAGTCAGAAATTGCACCTGCACCATCTGTTAATTCTGATCCGTAGGTATCAATTCTATTGTTCAATAAAGCATTAGTTGATTGATCCCAAGAAGAGGATCCTGCAAAAAGATCAGTTCCGTTAAGAACCAGTTCTCTTTGCTCAATAATAACCCTCAATAGAGGATAAATTGACTTGCTTAAATCTTCAAAACCAGCTGGTGTTGAGAAAAAAGAATCTGCCGTTTGATTTGAAACTGCCTCTTCCATTAGTAGATCTTCAGTATCACAACTAAAAACAAATACTAAAGAGAGTGCAATTAAAATTTGATTAATTTTTTTCATCTGTATAATTATTTCTTTTAAACTTTTCATAATATTTATATTCTTCGATTAAAAGTTTAGGTTTACTCCAAACAATACAGTCATTGCTGGAAGGTCATCATTATCTCCTCCAGAATTGTATTCTGGATCAAAAGACAAGAAATCAGAAAACACAAATGGATTCTGAACCTGTCCATAAATTCTTAATCTTGAAACGCCCAACTCATCAAGAATATTTTGGGGTAAACTATATCCAAATGTAATGTCAGATATTCTTACAAAATCAGCCATTTGGTAACTTAAAGCTACTCGGGTATTACCTCCTTTACTTTCGTTATTACCGTTAAGACCAGGTCCTGTTAGTGGGCTGAAATATTCATTGGATGGGTTTGTGGCTGTCCAGTAATTTAGTTCTGAAGATCTATTATAACGATCACTACTAATGTCTCCATAAGTAGCGTTTAGATAAGCGTTAGAATACATCAAGCCTCGTCTAGTGTACATAAAGAAAGACATGTCCCAGTTTTTATAAGAAATTTGGTTTCTTAAACCAGCAGTCCAATCAGGAGTTCCCTTACCCACAATGGTTCTGTCATCAGAGTTGATTTTATCATCATCATTAAGGTCTGCTAATTTAACCTGCCCAGGTACTTGACCGTAGACCGCAGCTTCTGTAGCCTCATCCGTTTGCCAAATTCCTTCAAACTTATAAGTGTAATAAGCTCTGACTGACTCTCCAACAAAACGTCCATTTCCTTTGTCTTCAGTAATCCCTCCAGCAAGCTTAATAACTTTGTCTTTGTTTGCAGTAAAAGTTAAATCGGAAGACCATTTAAAATCACCCTTAGATACATTAACTGTGTTTAAAGTTATCTCAACACCACTGTTCTCTATCTCTCCTACATTGGCAATTGCACTATCAAAACCTGTTGAGGTTGGTAACTTATCATCCAGAATTAGGTCTTCAGTGTTTCTCTTATAAATTTCAATAGAACCTCTTATACCAATATTCTTAAGCGCAAAGTCCAAACCAAAGTTAACTTCTCTACTTCGCTCCCAAACCAAACCTCGATTTGAAAGTGAATTAATCGAATAGCCATTGGCAGCAGATCCATCAAAATCATAAACTGTTTGATAAATATTAGATTGAGTCGCATAGGGGCTAATACTGGCATTGTTACCAACTTCTCCATAACTAACTCTTAGCTTTAAGCTAGAAAAAACATCTAAGTCCTCAATAAAGCTTTCTTCAGAGAGTCTCCAACCCAAAGCAGCTGATGGGAAAAATGCCCATTTATTGTCTGTGGCTAATTGGGAAGCTCCGTCATATCGACCCGTTACTGTCAGTAGATATTTGTCATTAAAAGTATAGTTAACCCTTCCCATGTAGGAAGCCAATGAACTTTCAATTAGATTCGTATTATATGCTTTAATCGTTGCACCAGAACCAGTATTGTGCCACAAAGAGCGGTAAGCTAAATCTTCAACCTGTATTTGCATGTACTCATCGTACTGTTCAAAAATGCTGAAAAGTGCAGTTGCATCTATTCTATGTTTTCCAAAAGTTTTATTATAATTTAAAGTGTTATCTAAAGTATAATTAGAAGTTTTATAATTCCACGTATCAACCTTTGGATTATTTGATCCTTTTTGAGACTTGGTAAAAGTTCCTCTATAATCTCCCTCTCTTGCAGTTGTTTCATAAGCAGAGTATGAAGTTTTAAACTTCAAACCATCAGCTAATTTAATTTCTGCAAATACATTGGCTAAAATTGAATTTGCTTTTTGTCTCCTTTGGAAATTTTGTGGATCAATCTCAATCAATGGGTTAATTACCTGAGAATCATCTATACCCATAAAGAAGGCATAGGGACCAACAGGACCATAGTTCGTATCTCTTTTATTGGGTTCAACTATATCATCAAAAAATACGGTTCCCGTAGGTCTTGATCTTAAAGCAGATCTTAGCGCTTCTGTAGATCCCCAATTTCTATCACTCTGAGTGATATAGGAGGTAAAACCAACCTTAACGTTATCAGAAATTTGACTCTCAACTCCTGCATTCAAACTCAGTCTTTCATAATCTGTGTGATTTGTCAATCCACCCTCCTCGAGGTAGGCAGCTGAAAAATTATAGGAAGTTTTCTCAGAACCTCCAGAAACTGCCACTGTATGATTTTGCTGAACGGCATCTTGTGTTATCAAATCTACCCAATCCGTAGTAATTCCATTGTTCACGTTATACTCTTCCTGAGCAGTGAATCCTCTTCCAAATTTTTCATTAGAATACAGGTCATAATACTGTTTAGAATCCATGAATTCTGGCATATGAGATTTTGTTCTAATTCCATAATAACCATTGTAAGTAACATTTGCTTTTCCAGTAGCTCCTTTTTTAGTCGTAACAATGATCACACCATTTGCACCTCTTGATCCATACACTGCAGTCGAGGAAGCATCCTTAAGCACATCAATTGTTTGAATATCACTTGGGTTTATTGAGTTAAGGTTAGCACCCATAATACCGTCAACGACAACTAGTGGTGCAGTCTTGTCCGCATCAAAGTTATTTAGTCCACGAATGTTGATGTCAAAACCATCTCCAGGGCGTCCTTTTACTTTGGTAATGTTAACCCCAGCAACTTGTCCTTGTAATGAAGCAGCTGCTTGCAGCGGATTTGCTCTGGTAATTGTTTCAGTTCTGATCTGAGCAATGGCACCAGTCAAATCTCGTTTTCTACTTTGGCCATACCCTGTGGTAACAATCACTTCATCAAGTTCATCAAAAGAAGCTACCAACAAAACATTGATGTTGGAGTTGTTTCCAACGGAAACTTCTTGATCCACAAAACCTATGAACGAAAAAACGATCACGTCATCTGCTTCTGCTTTGATCGTATAATTTCCATCAAAGTCTGAAGAAACTCCATCATTAGTTCCTTTAATTACGACGTTTACGCCAGGAAGTGGAACTCCTGCTTCGTCAGTAATAGTACCCGTGATGTTTTGTTGGGCTGATACAACGACCCCAACCAACAAGAGTAACATAAAAAATCCTTTTTGAAATAAAGACATCGTCCTTGTTTTCAATTTTCGGGGATCAACAGTTCCCCTTTTTAAATTAATCATACAGTTTAGTTTAGTTTAGTTTAGTTTTACATTTATTTATTATAGTCAATAAGCATTCGAAAGCACACTAAAGCATAAGATTCCATTAATAATTCTTGGACAATTAATACTAATGTGTTCGCACACAATGCTCAAAATTACTTAAATAAATGACATATACAAGGATTGAAGCAAAATAAATTATGATTTCAAAAGAGGTTATATATATATTTAGATTGACTTTTAAGTGAAATTAAATTTAGTTTATGTAACAATTACGTCAAAGATCCATAGACTGTTTTTCTTATTTGGGGTTTTTGAACCAATTGCTACCATAAAAAACTGAGACATGTCATTAACAATGAATCTAAAATTATCTATATCACTTAACGTTAAACGACATTCTGTTTACAACCTTTCCATCAACATCGTGATGAATGAACTGGACAGCGGGAACACCATCGACTTGTTTGACAATCCCACTCAAGAATCCCCCCTTAACTCTTAAAAACTTATGTTCAGGTCGATAATCTTTTTGAGACCAACCTCCTGCATGAGCATCTGATCCTGCACCAGTTCCAAATTCCCATAGATTGGTTCCTTCAATATGAGTGACATATTGCCAATGACGATCTCCATTGGCGATAAAAAAATTATTTTGCTTTTTTATAAAACTCAAAATTTCTTCCCGTTCATAAGCATAATTCTTATTACTTAAATTGTCGTTTTTCTTTAATCGATCTGGACCCAAAATTGGAGAGGATGTGATCAACAACTTAAAGGTAGCATCCGAAGCATTTACAGTTTCATAAAACCAATCTTTTTGTTCTTTTCCCCAAATGGTTTTTTCCGCACCATCAGGAATTATATTTTTACTTCTATAATTCCTTCCCTCTACTATCCATATTTGAAAATCTTTTCCCCAACGTACTGTCTTATATGTTTTCTCTGCAGTAGGGAATTGTTCTTTGTCAAAAATCTCAAGCCCTCTTTCAAAATTTATCCTACCGTAATTCTTTCCCGGGTAGCTATCATCAAAACCCACGTCATGATCATCTTTCATAAAATAAGAGGTATGATTGTTGTAGAAAGTTCGTTGAAAAGGCAAAGAAAAAATCCGATTCCATTTAAAACGAGCCAACTCCTCTGTTAATGCATAAGGGGTGGGCTTGTCCATGTATTCTATATCTCCAGTATGAACATAAAAATCAGGATTTAACTTTGTCATGCTTGGATAGATTTTATGTCCGTTTTTCAAGTCATCTCTTCTGTTATAGTCATGACAGGAAACAATACAAAATTTAATTTCCGAATCGGTATCCCGAGCCGGAGGAGTATAGAATTTTCCCAGGAGGCTATCTGATATTTTAGTCTGCCCCAATCCTCTTGAGTAAATTTTTGTAACGTAGGTTTGTCCAGCCTTAAGTTCTTTCAGTTGCCACTGATGGGTATAATCCATTTTATCATCAACTTCTTGCCATGCTGTTTTAATTTGATTAATCGAATCATTTATTGGATGATAAATGAGTTGCACTTGCCCTGAAGCACCAGGACAATAGCCTTCCATGTCTTTAATATTTTTATCAGGTGGAATTTGTGTGTTGTAGATAGAATCAATATTAGGATTTTTGGCGAGCTTAAGCATTTCTTTTCTAGAAATTTCGATAAAAGGAGTCCCCTTAAAATTTGCCTCTTTGTTTTTTGTTAGTCGCGTCCAAATGCTAATCGAATTTTGATCTGCCCATCCATTTTTCATACCGTTCCCGAAAAAGGGACCTGATTCCTGTTTTGATATCGAGCAAGAAAGCAGAAACAGCAAGGGGGACATCATTAATAAATTTTTCATTGTATATTTTATCATCATAATTGAATTTATTAGGATCTACAAACTAGATCATTATTGCTTCAAATAGTTTAAATTAAAAAAAAAAACACCCGAAGGCGGAAAAGGGTCGTTAGTAAGCCTAAGATTTATAGACCGCCATAAAGTTTGTATACTTCCGAACCAGCACTTAGAAAAGCACCCGTTCCATAAACCTCAGTTTTGTCAGGCCATGCTTGACCAGGTTCTGCTCCTATCGGCTGAACATAACCTAACATTCCGTCTTCGGTTACGTGACTGACCATTGCATTCCATCCTTTTTCAACGGCTAATCCATAAGTTGCTTTATCAAGAATGCCATTGTTAATTCCCCATGCCAATCCAAAAATAAAAAAGGAAGATCCACTGGTTTCTGGTGTAGGATAATATTCCTGACCTAAAAGGCTCATTGACCAATGGCCTGCTGAAGTTTGTAGTTTTAAAAGTTTTTTAGCCATTTGCTTATATATTTTCAAAAAGCGGTTGTATTCGGATGTACCAGGTTTTAATTCATTAAGTACATTTGCCAATCCAGCAAAAACCCATCCGTTTCCACGTGCCCAGAAAATTTTAGTTCCCTTATCTAGTTTCCCTAGGTAAGATCCATCGCGATAGTACAAGCTTTCTTTTTTATCATAGAGATGTCCCGTAGTCGCATTAAATTCTTGAAGCAGAAAATCAAGATAAGCTTGGTTACGTGTCAACTTATAGAGCTTTGCCCAAACTGGAGGGGACATAAACAAAGCGTCACACCAATTCCATCGGTCCTGATGAAAAGGAGTTTTCCAATCCATAATGGATTTTGAAGGATGATAAAGTATAAAATCAAATTGATCGATCGTCGGCTGAATCATTTTTTTATCTTTAAATTCTCTATAAAGATCAATATACATTTGCCCAACGGTATGGTCATCTGCATGATATGTTCGAGCATGCAACTTCCAGTCGTGTTCTTCTGCAATATCCTTAAGCCAGTTAAAATATTTATCATCTTCTGCCATTGCGGCCCATTTAACCATTCCTACATACAATGCGCCATTCGTCCAGTCTAGCGGATGATGTCTTGTGGTTTTAAGTCTTTTATTTTGGGCTCTAAACTTAACATCACCGTGATTTTCGATTTGCCAATCTGCAACCTTTTGCATTATGGATTTAACATTTAATGGGGTGATGTCTTGTGCCAAAGAAAAATTAAAGAATAAAATCGAAGTGATTAAAAATTGAATTGTTATCGTTTTCATGATTTAATAATATCATTTAGTTTTTAGTTTATATAAATACAATTGGCTAGGGGATGGCCATGGTTTAGGGCGAGGTTTGTCTCGATTGTTGTTCAATGTTTCCCATTTTAAAAAATAGTGAATGTTTTTTTCTTTCACTTCACCAATATCTGGAACGCTATTGATTACGAGTCCAGGAAAAGAGCCTTCAATTTCCAATTGTTTCTTAAATCGGCTGTTGGTGAAGAGTTTAGGGGTTTTTAAAACTTTACCAATGGGCGCAAATGCTTCATCCAACAAAAGCGTACCACTTCCATATTTCTTATGCCAGTAACCTATTTCAAACCTTCCATCTTCTCTTCTGTCAAAACTGTTGATCCTAAGCTCAACATTGATACTACCATTTCCTGAAAATTCCCATCGATAATCCCATTGGGTAATAGGCTTAGATATCCATTCATCCCCCTCAATTTTTGCAATGTAAAGTTGAATGTTTCCACTTTCATCATATTTGTGATAAGTGAATACTGGTTTGTTATTTTTATCTAAACATAATTTTGCTGCCAAATTAATAATCCCCCCTTTTGGTGGAACCGGTGCAACAATAAGTGATTTTTTATCTAATGTCGCCGGCAATACAATCGGCTGGTCAAACGCATCAAACCAGTTTTTTAAATCAGGACTTTTCATATAAGACAAGTCATGATTGGTCGAGCAGTCGGGCGTGTCTCTCCAGACCCAATAAACGTGATACCAACCATCCTCTCTGACTTCGGGTTGCGACTGATAGGCATTCATTAATCCCTGGCCGTCTGTCAAAGGAACGTCTAACATTCTAGACCATTTCTTTTTTTGAGTGTCATAAGTGTTATAGATCTCATTTCCATTACCACTTGATCCATCTCGATAATGAAAAATCAATTCCTGTTCTTTTGACAGCATGAATTTAGGATATGTTGATCTTAATTCATTTGAGCCTACCAATGGAAAGTGTTGAACAAGTGTGGAGATATCCCCTGACAATTCACTTCTAAAATAGGTTAAAGAATCCACATGCATATTCCCAGAGAGGTGGATAAACCCTTCTTTATCGACAGCCATTGTTATCGAGTTATGGGAATCCCACCCTACCTCGGTTGCAGAAAATCTCTTTTTTTTATCTTTTTGACCTAAGGTTCTCGTGGGCGCAGACATTTGATGTAAAACAAAGTTTTTATCGGTTAACTTTCTTTGTCCTACTACCATATTTCTATTGGCATTATAGTAGGCAATGTATTGACTTTCATCGTGGGTATAAAGAGAAAAACTTACAGGATGACCTGACCATACTGAGTCGATTTTTATGATTTCAATGACGGATTCAGTTTGATCTCTTTCATCAACAACAACTTCTCCTGACTTCTTTTTAGAACAGGAGAACATTAGCACTGTAAGAAGAAATACCGTCAAATACTCAATTGATTTTAACATAATTATTTTTTATAAATTAAACCCTCCTTTTTAATTTCAAAGTGATTTAAACTTTTATAACAATAAAAAAGGGTTATTGATATTTGTGTTGTAAAACATAAATCAATAAAAAGAACCTATAATGCATACAATACTCGACAAGATACAATAGAAATCGAAATAGTACCATTTATACCAAAAATAAACGAGGTATTCCACCAACAGTTCCGTTAATCACTTTAAAAACATTTCATTGTAAGTTCCTCTTTTATTAAAACCAGGGAAGTTTCTCATGCTAGAATATCGCGGGTAACTATCAAAAATTGGATTTCCAAAGGCTCTTGGATCTCCCTGAGCTTTTAACGCTTCCATTAATTGATTGTGTAGTTCAATTTTGATTGATTCAAATTTCACGTCATTTGACAGGTCAATAGTACAATAGGGATCTGACTTAATATCATAGAGCTGAGATTGTGGTCGTTTGGAGAAAGCTAGTTCAAATAAAGCTTTATTATCTTTGGAATTCTCCAATTCCATGACAATGGTTTTTGATGGAGAAGCATCCACATCTTGGTAGCCTGGATACAAGCCTTTAAATCCTGCAACACTATTTCTCTTTTCATTCTCAGGGTTTTTCGGGACAGGATCACCTGCAGGCCAACGATCTGGATCAAAATTATAGACATATAAAAAATCTTCAGTTCGGATCGCCCTTGCAGGATACCCAAGGTTATCTGGCCTTGCGTGGGTATGCCTTTCACGGCCTGTCAGGACAAACTCACGATGTTTGGGATGATCTTCTTGGGTCAGTAGGGGCATTAAACTTTTACCTGTGGTTGCAATTGATTCTGAGAGGTTGACCAAATCTAAAATCGTTGGAGCAATGTCTATTAACCCCACAGGTTCGTGAACTTGTTTTTTAGAAATCACAATCTTGGGCATAGAAATCGCCAAAGGAACATGCGTGCCAAACTCTTGTAGATTAGCTTTGGCATAGGGGAAAGGCATTCCGTTATCTGCTGTTACAACAATGAAGGTGTTATCCAGCTCTCCTTTCTCCTTTAAAAAAGAAATCATCTGAAAAAGATGACTGTCAAAATGCTCTATTTCAAGGAGGTAATCTAAGATATCATTTCTGACGATTTCAGTATCTGGTAAAAATGCAGGAACACGAACAGCATCAATGTCTTTTCCAGCTTTAACGCCAGTGCCATATTCATAAACACGGTGGGGTTCATGCGCGCCAAACCAAAACATAAAAGGGGCGCCCTCCTCTTTCTTACTAAAGAAATCTTTAAAATTTTCAATATAATTGTTGGGTTGAATTCCTTTTGTAGGGGCTTGACTCAATACGTGATTATTAAACGCTGTTCCCACAGGGTTTTGTTTTCTGCCACTGATTTTCCAATTCCCAGGACCCCATGGTTTTCCTGTAAAACCAATGAAGTATCCATTTTTCTCTAATTCTTCGGTAAAGACTTTAAACTTATTCGGAAAAGCGCTTCCATGTGTTCCTGCTTCTTCTAATTCCCAAATATTTTTTCCAGTTAATATCGCTGCGCGAGAAGGACTACATTGTGGTGCAGCCACGAATGCATTGTGAAACAAAACACCGCTGTTGGCGACATAATCAAACCCAGGCGTGTTGATTTCAGAAAAACCATAAACACCAGCATGAGGATAAGATTGATCATCTGCAATTGCAAATAAAATATTGGGGGATTTTTTTACTTTTTTATTTTGAGATTCGCAGGAATTTAAACCACAAAAAATAAGGCCCAATCCAAAACTAAGTTGGATAAATAGATGCTTAGAAAAATTCATTTTATATCATTTAATTTATTTGCATTGACGATTGAGTCCAATTGAGATTGCATTGCCAGCAATAGTTCTGGATGTTTTTTTGACAGTTCTATTGCTTCCAAAGGATCGTCATTCATATTAAAAAGTCGATGTGAAGGCATGCCTTCCATTGGGGTTACAAAAGTTGGGGGCGAAAACCCACCAGACCCTAATTTTTCGATAAACTTCCACTCCCCTTTTCTGATCGCAAAGTGACCGCGTGAAGAGTGATGTATGATGGGTTTTACTATCGGTATGTGCTCCTCATTAATTAATTCCTCATAAATACTGTGACTGTCAATTCCACTGGAGAAAGCTCCTGTAATGTCAGCCAACGTAGCCATCAAGTTGGCCAATGTATTTGGGTTCGAGCTGCTTCGACCTCCCTTAATTTTATTCTCCCATTTTACAATAAAAGGAACACGATGACCACCATCATAAACGTCTCCTTTCATCCCTCTCAAGTTGCCTGCAGCTTTGTGTTGGTGAAGGTCAATATGTCTTGGCTTCCAGTAAGGCCCATTATCGCTTGTGAAAATAATAAGGGTTTCCTGAGTCAATTGTTTCTCTTCCAAATGATCCAATAGCTTTCCAATTTGAGCATCAACCATGGTCACAAAATCACCATACATTCCTGCTTCAGCTGTTCCATTGTACTCGACAGTAGGAAGCCAAGGGGTATGCGGTGCTGGAAGGGGTAAATACAAGAAAAATGGTTGCACTTGCTCCTTTTGTGTATCGATATAATTTTTGGCTTTGTTAATAAAAGTCGGAAGTACATCATAAAACTCAAATCCTTCTGCCATAGGACCTGGACGCCAAAATGCAAGGTCTTTGTCTGAATCTAAACTATTTCCTTGGGTGTATTGATTTACTGGTTTCACATAGTTATTATTCTCTAAATAAACATAGGGCGGAATGTCTAATGAAGCAGGAATGATGTAACTGTAATCAAAACCAGTCTCTAAAGGCCCAGAATTGGGTTGCTTAGAAAAGTCAATTATTTCCTCATCATAATCACGTATTAATCCAAAACTGTTTTTATCAACTTGTGAACTTTCATAAGGTTCTTTCAACTCCCAACCAAGACCCAAATGCCATTTTCCGATAACAGCGGTATTGTAATCCTTTTGTTTTAACATTTTAGCGACTGTATTCTTTTGGGGAGCAATCAATGGAGGTCCATAACTCCAAAGTACCCCTTTTTTAAGTCCAGTCCTCCACGCGTATTCTCCAGTAAGAATACTGTATCGCGTTGGGGTACATACAGAAGAAGTGGAGTGCATGTCCATAAAAGACATTCCTGAAGCTGCCAATCGATCAAGATTAGGTGTTTTTATCTTGGAATCTTTATTGTAAAACGACAAATCCCCGAAACCCAAATCATCAGCAAGAATGTATATGATGTTTGGACGTTGATTTTTAGTTGCTACTTGGGGTGCACAGCTGAAAATAATTAGCACAATCAGAGCACAAACATTTTTTAAACTTTTCATTTTGCTTTGGCTTTAAATTTATTTCTTATTTTACCATTCACATCATAGTGATTAACGGATATACTCCCTCCATCATCAGGGTCAATGGTGACGGTCATCATTCCACCGATAACGTTGAGATATAAATGCTCGGGAGTGAAATCTTCTTGCTTCCATCCCCCAGCATGGGCATCACTTGCAGGACCGCTTGAAAACTCAACTGTTCCGGTCTTTTTGTGTTTTGAAACATATTGCCAATGTCGATCTCCACAAATAGAATACATGTTTTTTTGCTCGGCCAAAAAGGATCTAATGATATCTCCTTCATGCCTGAAACTGGGATTCGCATGATTGTCTTTCTTTGTTTTTCTGTCTGGACCAATGATGGGTGTTGGACTTATTATTAATTTAAACGTTGCATCAGATTCTTTGACCGTTCGTTTAAACCATTCCATTTGCTCTTTTCCCCAGATTGTTTTCTCAGGTCCATCAGGTGCAGTATTAGGACTTCTAAAGTCTCGCCCCTCAACCAACCATATTTGCAAATCTTTTCCCCATCTAAAAGTTCTATAAGTTTTGTTCTTTATGGGCATTTCTTGCCTAAAAACTTCTAAACCTTGATCAAAAGTAAAATCTCCCATGAAATCAGGACTCATCCCACGATAGCTGTCATTGTACCAAGTGTCATGATCGTCTTTCTCAAAATAACTACTCACTTGGGAATGGAAATCTTTATTTGTGGGTATGCTAAACATCCTGTCCCAATGGTAGTAAGCCATTGCTTTGTTTTTTGCTAAATTATCATAATAGATAATGTCACCCGTATGAACAAAAAAATCTACTCCCACTTCTAACATTAACGGATAAATTTTAAATCCATCGGGGCGGTCTTGATGCCCATAACCTTGACCTGTGCTGACACCAAAAGTGACCTTCCGTGAAACTTTTGTATTGGGTGCTGTTTTAAATTTTCCGATAAGGGTTGCGCTAATTTTTTCTGACCCTGTTGGTTTTCCTTCTACAAGTAGATCATAATCCACACCAGATTTAAGGTTGCTTAAAATAAACTTCTTGCTAAAATTTGCCTCAGGATCTACTGCGTTCCATTTAGTAATTGTCCATTTTTTTGCGGTATTAATTTTATATTTTAATCGAACCTCACCAGTTTTACCCGGAACAGCTCCCTCAATGGTTTCAATATCATGACCTTCGGGGAAATAAATAATAGGATTTTTGTCCCTACGAGTTTTTCTTAAATGCTTCTCCCCAGACTCTGGATCCGTATAAATCGAAATGGGAAGCAATGCGTTGTTCACTCTTGTTTTATTTTTAGTCAAACGCGTCCATACAATCGCTTCATTTTGACTTACATCTCCAATTCTAATTCCAGTTGCAAAATATGGCCCTTCTTGTTCAGAAAGAATTTCATTTGATTGCGAGAAACCAGTAGTGGTGATTAAAATAGTAAGGATTAACCCGCTAAACTTTAACAATGAATTCATTATCATTTCTTAATTTTTTGCTTTAAAATATTCATTTATTGTGAGGAAGCTCTTGGGGGACCAGGAAGCATTTATCTTTGGTATTTTACTTTTAAAACTTAACTTAATATCCTCTGTATTCTCATCTAGTGCAAGGTTATTTCTTTCTTCGGGATCAAGTCTTAAATCATACAGCTCTTCGGAACCATCTTCATAAATAATATAACGATGGGTTTCGTTAACAAAACTATGGTTATTTGCTCCATAGGTAGTTATTGCCACTCGATTTATTTCAGTCTCCCCTTTGATAAGTGGAACAAGACTTTTCCCTTCATTCAAAGGGTTCTTGGGTAGGTTGCACAATTCCAATAGTGAAGGATAAACATCCAATAACTCAACCGCAGTGTTTACTATCTGATTGGCTGGCTGTCCTGGGATTTTAAAAATCATTGGTACCCGAGTCGATTCACTCCAAACCGTATGTTTTCCAAAAGAACCTTTTTCTCCAATTTCATAACCATGATCAGACCACAATACTACTATTGTATTCTTATTATTTGGTCCATCATCAAGTGCTTTCAGCACTTCCCCTACTTGGTGGTCTACGAAAGATATACATGCTAAATAGGCTTGAATAATTTTTTTCCATTGGTTATTCTCTATTGCCCAATCTGTAGTTGGCATCATCCCCTTAAAAGCGATTTGTTTTGCTATTTCAGGAAGGTCGTCAAAATCATTTGCTTCGTAAGAAGGCAATTTAATATCCTTCAGAGGATGTAGGTCGAACCATTTTTGTGGAGCATGCCAAGGCACATGTGGCCTTATAAATCCAACCGCAAGAAAAAAGGGTTTTTCATGGCTAAGCAAGAGTTCATTTTTTGCCCATTGGGCAACTTTATAATCAATCATTAAACTGTCTGCACTTGGGTAAACTCCCCAGTCCGTGGCAGTCCCCTTTTTGTCCCAATTCAAATTTTTTGGAGGACTTGGTCCAAAACCTTTTTCTCTTCCTCCAGAAACCTCAAAAGTGCCTTCTGGTGCATGTTTATGAAATATCTTTCCCACTCCCAAAGTCTTGTAGCCCTGCTTATTAAAATAATTAGGTAAAAAGTCAATATTCGTAAGTATGGGATGAGCTGATCGTATATCCTTGTCGCTAATCTGCCCATAAATTCCTGTGGTAGAAGGGCGCAGTCCAGACATAAGGGAGGCTCTCGAAGGACCGCAAATAGGAGCTTGACAATGAACATTCCTAAATAAAACTCCTTCTCTAGCCAATCGATCAATGTTTGGGGTAATGGCGTTAGGGTGTTCGCTTAAAACACCTACCCAGTCGTTGAGATCATCGATACTGATCATTAAGACATTGGGGGGCGGATTAGTAGTTTTTGGCTCGCATCCCAAAAGAGAGAATCCTAAAAAATATAGGAAAAATGATTTAAAATAAATCTTATTTATTCTCAACATTATTTATCTGATTAATGCATTCAAAATACTCTTAGGATAGACATCTCCCATAGTATTTATATGTTTTTCTCCACCTATGGATTCAATCAATCTTGACAATCCTTCTTTTTGGTTCGACTCTAAACCATCACTCATCTCTAAATGAGAAATAAATTCAAGCGATCCATCATTCTTTTCAACTTTAATCCTAGCTGGAGCATTGGAATCCATATTTGCTGTTATTTTCCAGTCTAAAATCTCATAAACTCCTTTTTCTGAGGGGACAACTTCACTGTACTCTAAATTGTCACTTACTTGAATGACTGCTAGAAATTTCATTTTCTCTTGTTTTTCTTTTGTTGTTGCTTTAAAATGCCAGTGATTTTTATAGGTAACCAATTCTCCTTTTGCATTTAGTTTCTTGATGAAGTTGAAGGGCTCTACTGTAAATTTATCGGTAACATCATAGCTTATATGAGAACCTCCAAAAAGGGTCACCCTTCCCCCACGATCTTCGTAAGTTGTTTCCACGGTTTTATTTTCAGTATCTAACTTTAGCCCGTGATAGTTGTGAATCAACCAACTCCAATCAACTGGTTTTTCAGCTTCCAGTACATCATAGACAACCAAAATATCCGGCTTTAACAAAATGAAATGCCTTCTAAACTTTTTAACGCTCATGTCGTCGGGAGTATTGTCTTTTCTAACTCTTTGACTTAGTTCATGAGACTCATAGGCATGAGAAGCGTCTCCAACAACATAAGACAGTTGATCTCCTTCAATAAAACGAGGCAAAAACCCATAAGCACCTGAATCATACGGTTGTCCTTGACCATCCACCAAAATAGTATTGTGACCCTGTGTGTGTTTGTGCCAAGCTTGTTGATGGGGAGATCCCATCCATGGGCGATAACCGCTGTTGTAAAACAAACGTTTTCCTTTATAAGCAATGTTAAAATTGTTCTGCTCTGCATGGGTATGCGCCAATGGCCCCATTGGAGAACTCTTCACAGAAACCATTAAATTCTTATCAATATTATTCCTGTCCGAATTAAGGTAAGCAACGCCCACGTCCCTAAAAATAGCAGCATCTCTAAGGGCAGTATTTCCATCTGTTTCCGGTAATTCCATGTCATATCCTCGAGTCATTCTAAACCATGCATAATCCTTGTCATCGCTGAGTTTGGATTTCACAAGTGCATCACCCGTATAATCTAGATCAATATAAGGTTCCTCCAGATTCCCTAGGATATCAAAGACCTGATCTGAATATGTTCGAGCACGTGGATCTTTCAAAATCCTTGCTATAGCATCCGAAAATGCGCCATATTCAATATTGGGCATTGGCCATTTTTTTCCATCATTGCAAAAACCGTCGCTAGTAGAGCCCGGGGGGTAACTATAACTCATCCAAGTCATAAAGTTTTCATACCAAGGAGAAACAAAAAAATCCAATCCTGTGAAATCACCTAAACGCATCGGAACATCTAGCAAAGTCATTACATTCATTCTCATGTAACCAGTTCCATTAAACCATGCGCCATCTTCAACACCCATTTTGGGGTGTTGTGCAATCCAAAGCTCGTAGAGGTAGGTAAACCACTTTGAAGCTTCTGGAACCTCATTAACCAAAGCAATTGAAGAGATAAACAAGCGATGAAAGATGTGCTGCCAAACATGCATTGAAGAATTTCTATTTTCAACATAATTCGTCCAATTATCGTAAAACCCATCACCTCGTGCCACAATTTGATTTACAACGGATTGACGCTCACTCTCCTCAAATTTTTCCCAAAAAACGTCAATCGCCAACGCCAATGATTGCATTATAAAGGCATCACCAAAATCATTGATATGGGTCAATCCTTTAGGATCCCATTGCGCAGCTTGCAGCATCCATTTACGGGCATTATTAAAATATTTTTCTTCTTGGGTTAAAACAAACGCCTTGGTTAAGGTTTCGAGTGATTCTCCAAATTGAACTCCTATCTTTTGACTAAACTGTTTTGCTATTTTTTCTGTTTCGCTGCGGTCTCTTCCTTCAAAAGTTGCTATAGCATCATCTTCTTTAGGAATACGCAGCGTTAATACTAAATCCGCAGCTGCTATAATTTTCTCTCGCTCTTTATAATTTTTTGATTTATTAATAAATTGAGGTAAATTTTCTTTTTTTATTAATACCCGAGGATGTACCTTACCTATTCCCGCTAGCACTTCGTTCACAGCAGGAGGTACAAATGAAATGGTTTCATCATTAACAACAAAAGAAGCCACTTCACTCCAACTTGACAACTTGGACTTGTATTGCCAGTACCAAATTCCTTTTTTTAAATTTTGATGAGGATTTATTAATGAAAATGGAATGTCATTTATTTCAATTAATTCGTTTTTAAATTCTGGATCTGTAGCAATCCTGACATCGTAAAATGAAGATTTATCAGAAGGCCATTCTAAACTTGGACTGGAAAACCTGGCACTAATATTATTATCAGGAGACATCCAGCGTCTGTATTTTGGATAAATAAAATCTGGCATAACTTCTTTTCCTAATGACTTCGGTTGTTCTTGACTAATACAAGATTGTATTAGAATCGAAAACAAAAGGACTATTGTGTAAAACTTGTGATTCATTTTTTTAATAATTTTTCCATTTTAAATAATATTGCTGGAGTTCCTCTGCTATTTGGGGATAATCATGATAAAGATTTACAGACTCATTGGGATCTTTGTCCAAGTCTATCAAAAGGTTTTTCTCTTTGTATTTATAAGCCCTATTACTCGTGTCATAGGGATTGCCCAACAGCTTCCATTTTCCTTTTCTAACCGCATAGGTGTCTCTGAACTCCCAAGCATACATTTCGTGGTTGGTTTTAGTGTTTTCATTGTTAATTAATTTCACAATACTTTTCCCATCTAAATCACTGGTATCTATATTCAAACCACAAAGTTCAGCCAAAGTAGGCATCCAGTCAACTACTGATACAAACTGGTCTCTCACCTGATTGGGTTTGATTTTCCCTGGCCAAGAAATCGCAGCAGGAACACGAATTCCACCTTCAAAAAGAGACTGTTTTGCACCACGGAAAGGGCCTGTAAAACCTCCTCCGTGGTGGGCGCGTTCCTCGGTTGAATGTCCATTGTCAGATTGAAATACAATAATCGTATTTTCAGTAAGTCCCCTTTGCTCTAACATCTTTATTAAAGCACCTATTCTCTCATCATGCGTACTTAAAAAAGCGGCATATAAATCTCTTGGGTAGGCAACTCCTTTTTCACGATAATAAGTCAACCAATCTTCTTCTCCTTGATAGGGATAGTGTGGAGAGTTCATTGCGTAAAACATAAAGAATGGTTTTTCCTTTAATCTTCTTTCAAAAAAACCGTCAGCTTCTTTTAGCATTAAGTCAGGAAAAAACTGACCATCATAAAAAACTTCTTCATTATTGCGAAGTAGATTGTGTCGATTTGTGCCATTCCAATAATAAAAATGGGAATAGTTATCAATACAACCCACCAAATGACCAAATGAATAATCAAAGCCTTGTGCATTCGGTAACATTTCGGGTTGGTATCCCAAATGCCATTTTCCAATCAGTAAGGTTTCATATCCTGCATCTTTAAACATCTCCGCCATGGTGTATTCTGTACCTGGCAAACCGTTTGTGCTATATGGATTTTGACCTGCATTACCCGGACAACCGGCACGCTGAGGGGTTTTTCCTGTCAACAAAGAAGCACGAGAAGGAGAACAAACTGGCGAAGCATAGAATTGTGTGAAGCGAACACCACTGGTTACCAAGGTATCCATATTAGGGGTCAGAAGATCTTTAGCGCCATAGACGTTTAAATCTAAGGTTCCTTGATCGTCGGTATAAATAACAATCACATTGGGCTTCTTTTGCGCAATTAAAGTGAAGAAAGAAAAGAAACAAGCCAGCGTAAGACTCAATTGTTTTAAATTATTCATTAAACGCATATTTATTTTTAAGATTTTAATTCCCATATTTTTAAGTTTCGATATCTAAATCGGGTCCACTGCATCTGTCTAAAAGCAAATTTCCCGGAGCCTAAAACTGGTCCCAATGACTTGCCATCGTCTTTCCAATCAATAATTTTTTCACCATCAAGATGCATCACGATGTGATTCTTATTTTTTATCAATTGAATTTTATGAACTTCTTTGGAGTTTGATGGAATTCCTGGCCGACCAACATGTACCTTAACAAAGCCTTTGTTTTTTCTCAAATGACTAAAAGGTCGGTTGGGTTTATTGGGCGCGTTGGCATAATAGGAGATGTGATAGTTGTTCAAATCACTCTTGGTGTATTGTTTAAAAACACCTGCTCTCTTTTTTAAACTGGGATCAAAAACATCTTTTCCATTCAAGCCTTTGGCACTAAAAAAAACAATACACAACCCTGCGTCTGTCTCAATGTTTTGAACTTCCCATTCTGCTACAAAATTTGCTGGAAGATCCCTTGGACACCAAAACACATGATGGGAGGCCTCCTTTGGAGAGAACATTTCCATCCATCCTGATTTAAAGAGAACAGCGCCCTCCCCCTCCATGCTCCAATCTTGAGTTTTTGATGCGACAGATAAATTATTTTCATAAAAAATATTTCCCTTCTGAAAAGATATTTCATCATCAGAACTCGTCTTTAAGTAATTAATATATTCTGAGGCAGCGAGTAAAAAAGCTCCGGTACCAAATTCTTCCCAGGAGTCGGCGTCAAAAGGCTTTGGATCTTTACCTACGGGCTGGACATATCCCAATCGCCCCGCTTCATTAACATGCTGCTTTAGCCCATTCCATGCACTTAGCATGGGTGATAAATATTGATCCTTAGATAGAATACCTTGATTAACTCCCCAAGCAAATCCGTAACAGAAAAAACTACTGCTACTGTTTTCAGGAACATCAACTGGATTGATCGACTGGACAAGCGCGCCACTTTTGTTGTCTAAAAAAGCAAAAACACCTGGATCCAATAGATTCGACCGCCACAATCCGTCTGCCTTTTGAATTTCTAGTAAGGCTTTTGACATTCCAATAAATTGGTCTAAAAGTAGTTTTCGTTTCGGGTGATCTTTTGGAATAATTTCAAGCATATGAACCAAACCGCCATAAACCCAACCATTACCTCTACCCCAAAAAATCTTTTTCCCTGCTTTTGTTGTTTTTCCAAAATAGCGATCATCACGATAAACCAAGTTTTCTTCTTTATCCCATAAATAATCCGTGGTGATTAACCAATGATCAATCGCATAATCAAGGTAAGCTTTGTCACCCGTCATTTGATACATTTTCGCAAAAGTTGGAGGCGCCATAAACAAAGCATCACACCAGGACCACCATTCGTGTTGGTAAGGGTTTTTATCATATCGAACATCAGGTACAGGCTTTTTTCGCAACAAGTGTGCATCAAGCACCCATTTAAGGTTTTTAATCATTGCTCCTCGTCCTTTTTGGTCATATAAATCAAGATAAACCTGACCAATAGCAATTTTATCCCCATGAAACATGTCCGGAATTGTTTCCCATCGATGCTGCTCTCCTATTTCGTATAGATAACTTTGATATTCGGAATTATTTGTGGTCTTAAAAGCTTTCATCAAACCGATATAATAAGCCGAAAAATGCCAGTTCGTCAAGGTGTATTTCTCAACATGATCCGTTTGTGCGTTTTGCCATTTGACAACCCTATTTATTAATTCTGTTACCTGATTTATTTCCTTTTCTTGGTTTTGCGCAATTGCGTTAATCGCTAGAAAAAGAATTAAGAAAAAAATACTAAATTTTTTATTTTTCATTTTTAATAATTACTTGTTATAAAACTCAATATCCCCCTTATTTAAATACTTCCAAGCATAATGTTCTGATGGGACATGAGCTTCCTTAAATATTCTTTTAGCCTTTTTTAAGACCTTTGAATTTACACTTGAAATGTCATATTTTTCAGAGGGATCATTTTCTAAGTCGTAAACTTCAATAGCCCCCTGATCTCCTTTATGCATGTTATTTTGGATGACTTTCCATTTCCCAAAACGAGTGGCACGCCACCCTTTTTTCTCATAAAACTCCCAATACAAATAACGCTCCTTGATTTTATTCCCCTTTCCATGTAGAACTGATGAAATGCTTACCCCATCAACCTTAATTATTGGATCTACTCCAGCTAAATCTGCAATTGTGGGTAAGAAATCTGCAAAATAACCAATTTGATCGCTGCTCGTATTTGCTTTTATTTTTTTGGGATGCCAAGCAATTAAAGGGACACGAATTCCTCCTTCATAAGGATCGCGTTTCATTCCTCTGTAAATTCCGCTACTCTCAAAAAGTTTCCAATCATTTTCAACTTCAGCAGCGCCATTGTCTGAGGTGAAAAAGATGTAAGTATTCTCCTCGATTCCTAGTTTTTTTAATCGTTCTAAAATTCTCCCTACAGTTTCATCCATTTTGGAAACCATCGCAGCATAAATTTTTTGTTTCTCTGTCCATCCCTCTTTATCGCTGTAGATTCCATTATCAGGGATTTCATACTTGCCATGGGGAATACAAATAGGCAAATAAAGGAAAAATGGGTTTTCATGATTCTTATCAAGAAAACTCATTGTCTTATCAGCAAATAAGTCGTGGGTATATTGAGTTTTTTTTTGATCTTCATTTCCTTCAAGGATTACTTTTTTGTTGTTCTCCCATAAATATTCAGGAAAGTAAGAATGTGCCCTTCTTTGATTTAAAAACCCATAGAAGTAATCAAAGCCTTGTTTGTTAGGTTCGCCGGTTGTGTTTGGCTCTCCCAACCCCCACTTGCCTATCATTCCTGTTTTATAACCTTTTGTTTTGAGCACCTCAGCAACCGTTACATCTTTGCTTTTGATCGGAACCCGACCTTTGTTTCCGGCTAGGCCGACGACTCCTCCCTTCCCAAAGTTTCCTCTTACTCGAGTGTGACCTGTGTGCATGCCTGTCATCAAAACACTCCTAGCGGGTGCACAGACGGAAGATCCAGAATAAAACTGACTGAATTTCATGCCCTCACTTGCCAATTGATCCAAGTAGGGTGTCTTAATTTGTTTCTGACCATAGGAACCCAATTCGGCATAACCAAGATCATCTGCCATAATAACGATTATGTTTGGACGCTCTTGCCCGCCTACTAACTGAGCTGCAAAAAAAATAAAAAGAACTAAATAATTAAATTTAAAACTCTTGGAAAAAACTAAATTATACAATAATTAAATATTAAATGGTTTTCTATATTTTTTAGATCTTAATTTATTTGCTTCTCTATCGTGGATAAATTTCTCCTTCACTGGATTCCATTCTAAAGGCCTATTTAAATCATAAGCAATATTACTCAATTGGCATACAGAAGAGGTTCTGTGTCCAACCTCAACATCACAGATCGGTTGTTTTCTTGTTTTAATGGAATTGATCCAGTCTATATAATGATCGTCACTTTTATAAAGCTTGATGTCATTTTCCCCAATGACAACATCAGCAATGTTTTTTGGGTCTGTTTCCAAAAGACCTCTTCTTACTTTGAGCTTCCCTTTAGAGCCAATAAACTTAACCCCAAACTTGGTCATTTCAAATTTATCATGTACCATTTCGATTCCATTCTCATAGAACATCCTCAAGCCCAATTTAGCTTCCTTATCTTTTGGAGGAATAAACTTGACAGGCCCCGTATGATCCATTCCAAGTGCCCATTGAGCAATGTCAAACATGTGAGCACCCCAATCTGCAATGATTCCTCCTCCGTATTCTTGATAAGACCTCCATCGTGGAAAATGTCTTTGTTCTACCGGTGGGGAAAGAATACTATTATAAGGTCTGTAAGGTGCGGAACCTAACCATCCGTTCCAATTCAAAGCATCAGGAGCTTTTTCAGAGGGAAGGTCGCAAGGAATTGCAGGGTCTCCCACATAAACAATTACTTTTTTAATTTCCCCTATGTACCCATTACGAACTAATTCAGCTGCATGTCTAAAAAGTTTTGAGGAACGCTGCATGCTTCCTGTTTGGAAAACAGCATCATACTTTTTCACTGCATCAGCAATCATTCTTCCTTCTTTTAAAGTATGTGCTAAAGGTTTTTCACAATAAACATCCATTCCTGCTGCCAACGAATCAATCGAATTCTTTGCATGCCAGTGATCTGGTGTGGCAATAACAACCGCATCCAATCCTTTGTGATTAAGAAGTTCTTGATAATCGGCATATTTATTTACCCCTTTGATATCCCAGTTGGGTTGATTTTTTTTATAAGCTTTAATAAGTTCTTGCTCCAAAAGGTTCAATTTATCTCCCTCAACATCAGATGCGGCTACCCACCTGACCTGATCTTTAAGGCTGAATCTTTTCATGAGTCCCCTACCTTGAACACCTGTTCCAATTAATCCTAGATTAATTTGATCACTTGGTGCTACAAACCCTCGACCCAATACATGACGCGGAAGAATAAAAACTCCTGCGCCCATTGTTAAACTTTGCTTTAAAAAGGTTCTTCTTTTATTGTTCATATATATTTATCTTTAATTCGAAAAATGTCCATTTTTTAAATTTACTATAAATTTGTTGTTTGTAGGTGAATGTTTTTTAATGTATGCTTTTATCTGTTGAACGATTAGAGGATTTTCGGATGCGACATCAACATCCACCTTACCCAAAGAAGCTTGATCAAAAATCTTAATGGAAGAAGACTTGTCCTCTGGTACCAAAATTTTATAATCATTAAATCGTATAAAGTATTTCCATTTTGGTTCCTTTGGAATATTGCTTTTCAATTCATCAATGACTTTCTGATGTTTAGTTTGATTGGCTAAATTTTCAAACTGATTTGGATCTTTCTTTAAATCATACAATTCAAAAGTGCCATCAAAATATGAAATTAATTGCCATTTTTCGTTAGAAATGGTATGAGATCCTATTGCAAAAGTTGTAACGGTAGATTGATCCCAATTAATTTTTGGATTATTTATTAAAGGTAAAAGGCTGTTCCCTTCCCACATCTTTTGTTTTGGGATTCCCGAAATATCAGCTAATGTTGGAGCAAGATCAATCAGATTAACAGCTTGGGTAATTTGCACCCTCTGATTTTTACCTTTTGGTGGAATGATTAAGAACGGAACTCTGGTACTTCGATACCAACCTGTCCCCTTTCCCCAGTGAGATTTTTCACCCAAGTGCCATCCATGGTCAGACCAAAGAACGATCCAAGTATTATCTGATAACTTGTTTTGGTTAATTGCTTTTACTAAATCTCCAATGAGTTCATCAACAAAAGCTACGGAAGCACGATAAGAAGCAACAGCGTTTTTCCATTGATTATGTTTTATAACCGTTTCGTGTCTTCCCGAAGTTTTGGGATACAAGGCCAATTGTTTTGCACGATGTCCAAGATCATCAAAATCATCTTCTAAATAATTTGGAAGTTCAATCTTTTCTGATGGAAATAAATCATGAAACCTTTTGGGATTGAAAAGCGGCTGATGAGGTCGTTCGAACCCAATAGCCATAAAAAAAGGTTTTCCGTTTGACTCCTCTAATCTTTTAATGGCCCAATCCACACTTACTCGATCTGCAAACAAGCTGTCTGGCAGATCGACTGCCCCCCAATCAAAAGTATTTGACTTATTCCAATATCGATCAGCGGGCATTCCGTTTAACGGCAATAGAAATTTTTTCCCCTGTTTCATAACCTCATGAGCGGGATTTTGTTTGTTGTTTCGTAATTCTTTAGAATCAAAGGGTGCTGAAGATCCCATTCTACCTCCATATGCATCAAACGCATTGATGGGAGTGCCTTTTCCATGAAATATTTTCCCTACTCCAAAAACTTGGTACCCATTTGATTTAAAGTGTTCTGGTAGACTTTTAGTTTCTGGAAAATCCTTGGCAAAATTCACCTGATTATCATAGACGCCGGTTGTGACAGGGTATTTACCGGAAAGAATCGCTGTTCTCGATGGACCACATACAGGTGCTGGGCAATGCGCATTTAAAAAGGAATATCCCTTGCTCGCAAGGGAATCCATATGGGGGGTGATGGCATCTTTGTCCCCCAAAAAGCCAACCCAATCATTTAAATCGTCAACTGAGATGAATACAACATTTGGTGGTTTAGAAATAATCGTCTGCTGTTTTTGTTCACAGGAAACAAAAAAAGAGAAACATCCCAGACACAACCAAATATTTTTAAACATCATTATTTAATATTTAATATTGGTTTCTCTTTAGGTAAATCTGGATATTGATCAAGGTTTTTCTGTAGTTTTTCCTTAATTAACAATTGTGACTCGCTTAGCTCCATGTCTTTTAATGATTTCTTTTCAAAAAGATCATATTTCATATCATAAAACTCACCTGATTTGTATAGTTTGTACCTGTCAGTTTGAGAAAATACATTTCTAAAACCACTGTTATTTCCCCACATAGGGTCATAATAGATCGTTGCAGTTTCTCTATTTAATTCTTCCTCGTCCATCAGTACATCCTTAAAACTAATTCCATCCGAATTGTCTTTTTCAACATTTAGGAGGGCAGCAAAAGTGGCGTAAAAGTCACTGAAATTAATGAGACCATTATAACTTTTTGGTTTCTTCACCGAGGCTGGCCAGCTGGCCACCATGGGAACATGATTCCCATGAGTGATCGTATTCCCTTTTGCTCCTTTTACTGGTCCGTTATTTGTATTTGAAACAATATTTAAATTTGTTCCATTGTCACCCACAAAAATCACCAAGGTGTTTTCAGCGATGCCTTGTACTTTTAGCTCGTTCACAATATTGCCTATGATTTTGTCCATATAAGCCACCATGTCAATGAAAAACCTGTTGTCTGGCTTTACTCTGGTTTCCAAAGAATTCCATGCTTTGGAATCGGGGGTAGGTACAAATGGATTATGAACCAATAACATCGGATAATAAATGAAAAAAGGATTGTCTTTATTTCGTTTTATGAAGTCAATTGCATAATTAGACACGACATCAGGCCCGTATGCGTCAGGGTCTCTATCCAAAAGCTTTCCGTTTTGTTCAATCAAAGGGTTCGAAAACCGTTCTCCTTGTTTTTTTAATTGGGTTAATTGCCACAAGCTGTATTCGTCAAAACCAAAATGGTGAGGGCGAGTATTATCTTCATAGCCATCAATTTTTTGCTGGAGTCCATTCAGCTGCCATTTACCAACGATGGCTGTTTTATAGCCATTTTCCTTAAATAAATTCCCAAAGGTTTTCTGATCTGGATTTAAATACGTAAAATATTCATAGTTTTTATAATTCCTTTTTCCTGTCATTATTTTCACTCGAGAGGGGGTACACAAGGGTTGTGAGATTGCTCTAGTAAAATTCACTCCTGTTCTCGCTAAGGAGTCAAGAACTGGTGTTTTATAGGAAGTGCTTCCATTAACACTTAAACATTCAAAACCAATATCATCTGCCATAATCAGAATAACATTGGGACGTTTGGGTAGTTTTTTTTGAGATTCACAATTTGAAAAAACAAAAAACATCACCAGTATCACTAATGGAAATTTCACTTTTATTAAATTTTTAAAATAACACATTTTACTTTTTATTGTTAAATAATATTTTCAATATTTCCTTTTGATCGATAGAGCGCATTGATGAAGGCAACTGATTTTCTTGCTTCATTGACACCGACTAGTGGTTCTTTTTCGTATTTTACAGCCGCTATCATATTAGTTATTGAATCAATATGAAATTGTTCTCCAATTCCCATTGGATCAGAAGCACCTGAGCCATTCGAATCCACTTTTATATCCAACAAATCTTTGATTTCAGGAAGACTGGAAGAAACGATTTGACCTCCTTTAAACTGAACATTTCCCAAAGTCCCGAAAACACCAATGGATTCTGGTTCGCCAGGATAAAGTGCTGTTCCACCCGAAAGTGTCCCTAGGGCACCATTCTTAAATCTAAAGGAAGCGACCCCAACATCTTCTCCTTCAATATTATGATGTAATGTGTCAATGAAGCCACTGATTTCTGCTACATCACCAATTAGGTTTATCATAAGATCAATGGTGTGTATGCCTTGATTTATAAAAGTTGCACCTCCATCTATTTCTTTTGTACCTCGCCAAGAGTCTTCATAGTATTCTAAAGATCTGTACCAATTTACACTGGTTTGAACCAAAAGTATTTTACCTAATAAGCCCTCGGCTAAAATCTTTTTTAATTGAATAAATTCTGGATTCATTCTGTTTTGAAAAACACAGCCTAGCTTTACATTGTGTTCCTTAATTATTTTTGAAATCGTGTCAATTCTGTCTGTAGTGATTTCAAGTGGTTTTTCACACAGTATATTTAAACCATATTTTGCAATTTTAGATATGGTCTCAAGATGTAACCCGCTTTCATTACAAATACAAACAATCTCTAAATCAGGGGTTTTTAAAAGCTGATCAATATCCCAAAACACTGGCGATGAGAAATTTTCTTGAACGGATTCAGCTCTAGACTTTGTCTTGCTTACTACTCCTAACAGCTTTGCATTAGGAATTGCTTCAATGCAACGTGCGTGTAGCCTTGCAATATTGCCTGTCCCAATGATCCCAAAACCTATTTTATTTTCCAAAAATTAAAATTTATAATTATTAATCTGACATGCTACTAGGAAGAGTTTCTGGATTCACCGCCCAATCTAAATTTGGGCTTTCATCTAAAACATATTCTAGTTTTCCTCCATTAATTAGAACATCGTGATAAAACCAAGATTGGTTTAAAGGCACTCCATTAAGTTTCACACTTTGAATGTACTTATTTTTTAAATTGTTATTCTGAGTTGTAATCGTAAAACTCTTTCCTGAGTAATAATCTGAATCTAAATGAATCTTAATTTCATCAAAAATCGGACTTGATATATCATAAGCTGGCTTTTGATTTGTCCCTCCTTTCATTTCAAACAAACCAATTTTCATCAATACTGAAAGAGCTCCCATTAACCCTTGATCCTCGTCACCGCTGTAACCTTTTTGTGGCGTGTTGTCGCTGTATACAACCTCTAATACATCACGCACCCATTTCTGAGTAAGCCAAGGTTGACCCATATAATTAAAAATATAAGCCGTTTGCATAGAAGGCTGATTTCCATAGTTGAGGTAGGCTCTTCTTCTTTGATCGGCTACAAACTTATCGCCACGATAATTGTGTGTCACAAACTGGTGTTGTTCTGCAATTAGGAAAGATTGATTTAATCTTTTTGCTGCGATTGACTTGCCTCCCATTAGTCTGGCCAAACCGGCCAAATCATGCGGGACAAACCAAGTTCCTGAAGCGGCAGTAGCTTCTACAAAACCAGATCCTGGACCACCAAAAGCATCACTTTCATAAACCAAAGGATCAAAAGGTTCTATCCATGAACCATCGAGCGTTCTTCCTCGCATCCACCCCGTTTTTTTATCGTATATGTTTTTATAATTTTCTGCTCGTTTCATCAACATTGCGTAATCATCCTTTTTATTTAATGATTTAGCAAGTTGCGCTAAAGTCCAGTCTTGATAAGCATATTCCATTGTAGTTCCTGGGCCACACTGATGAAGACCGTATTTTTTATCTGACAGAGGAAAGGGAACATAACCTCGATCTATATAATATTCAATTCCTCCTCCAATGTTAGTGTAGTGCTCATAGCCAACTTTACTCATCATTCCACCGGGCATAGCATTTTTAAGCATTCCTTCATAAGCTTTATTAATGTCAAAACCACGGATTCCTTTCATATAGGCACTAACAATGAAAGGCGTAGAAGAAGCGCCTGTCATTACATAGGTATAATTCCCTCCTGAGGGGCCTCTGGGTATTAGACCACCATCATCATACATCAACAACATCGAGTTTACAAACTCCTCAGAAATTTTAGGGTAAACCAAATGCCAAAGTGTATTCAGTGTCCATTGTGCTCCCCAAAAAGAATCTGAATTATAGTGATTGAATTTAGGCTTCCCGTCAGTCCCAATTGGTATTTGACGTATTTTTTGCTTTTCTCCAGTCATGTCACTATATTTCCCATTGACGTCACTGATGATTCTTCTTCCTTGAAGAGCATGCCATAAATCTGTGTAAAAACGTACTTGCTGATCTTTTGTATTTCCTTTGATTTCGATCCTACTTAAGTGATCGTTCCACTGCTTTTTAGAATCAGAAACAACTGCATCAAAATCCCAATGCTCCAATTCTGTAGTCAGGTTTAATTCGGCTTGATTCATACTTACATAGGAAATACCAACTTTCATCAATAGCTGCTCTCCTTCCTTACTTTTAAAAACAGGATAAACCCCTCCATTAGTTCCTTCGAACTTATTGACTTTGCCAGTCAACTCACCATCTTTCCAAGCATTAAGCGTTTCGAATGATTTGTTAAAATGAATGGCAAAAAACACTTTTGTATCCTTGGGTCTTCTGCTCGTTTTTTCCATCACGGCATAGCCTTTGATTTTAGAATTCGAAACTTTCTTAGCATAGCCACTTTTGGTGCCCCCTGGGCCTAGTTGAGCTGAAAGATCAATAATGATTGAATTTTGATCCGATGCGGGGAAGGTATAACGATGAAAACCAACTCTTGTCGTGGAAGTTAATTCTACTTTAATTCCATAATCTTCCAAAACAACAGAATGGTATCCGGGGGTGGCTGTTTCATTATCATGAGAATAGGCTGAACCATAATTTTTAGGTCCTAAATGTGCTTTGATTTTTCCTGTAGTCGGCATCACAGGAATTCCTGAAAGTTGCCATGCGTGTATATGACTGAAAAAATTAATGGTCTTTTCGTTGTAACGATAACCTGATTCCCATGCACCAGCTGTTCCCATGTCTGGACTTAGGTTAACCATCCCAAATGGTCGGGAGGCTGAGGTAAAGAAGAACCACCTTGAATTAGCAGAATCAACAAATGGATTGACCAAATCAACGGGTTGTTGTGAATAAATAACTGTTGTTAGTAATATTAAGAAGAGTCTTAGTTTTTTCATTATTAATTAAATATTTAAGTGTGAATCAGCTAGTGATAATAATTTTTTTTCATTAACCTTTAATCCAAATCCAGGTTTAAAGTTTACTTCAACCTTTCCTTCAGAATTTAGATAGGTTGCTTTATCGATGACGCAATTAAGAAAAGAATCGTTTTCTTGTGGTTTTTCCATGGCTTCCACCCATGAAGCCTCATTCCCCACAGCAAGTTGTTGCCAAAAGGTGCAGGCGGCACCAACCAGACTAGAATCCCCAATCATAATTCCTTTTTTTGAAGCCCTAACTATGGAAGACAATTTGTTGATTTCAAGAAAAGTCCCCATGGTATTGGGATGAAAATTAAAATAATCACCCATTTTACTGTCAAAGAATTCGATGCTCTTCTTTGCTGGACGCATAATGTGATCAGGTATAATTGAAAGTTCTCCTACTTTACTTTGTATATAAATAAATTCCTCTTTAGATAAAGAAGAAGGATCTTCGATAGCATTCATCCCAGCCTTGTTCAACTCAATCAAAACATTGGCAAGTTGGTCTAAATCTTTAATGTATTTGTACCCTCGGTTAGGATCTCCCACGATGAATGAATCAGGACCTAAAAAAGCTCTCAAGGCACTTATGTTTTTCTTATCAGTTTCAAAATCTCCAAACATCTTTACTTTTACATAACGGTGCATGTTTTGAACTTTGGCTATTTTTGCTTGAATGACCACCGCTTCGGCATTTTTTTCTAGTATGCAGAAAATAGCAGGAATGGGTTGATCGCCCTGAAGTCCCCACATTTTAATCGTAGGTTTATTTGCGATTTTCCCCATTAAGTCATAAAGCGCCATAAGGACTCCCTCACTAATCACAGCAGACCATTTCTTGTCAAAAAAACAATTTCGTCCTTTTTCAATGGCAGCATTTAAATCCATGCCTTTAATCCCACTGAATTCAGCAGCCCAATTGTTTAAATCAAAGTCTGGATTATTACTTGAAACTTTTGTTTCTCCCCAACCCGTATGTCCACCAGCTTTTATGCTGAGCATTACATGTTGTCGGTTTTTCCATACGCCATAACTAAAATGTCTTTCTTTTTTGACATTGATTAAATACAAATCAATTGCTTCAATTTTTACTTTTGATGCTTCTAAATTTGAGCAATTTGAAAAAAATGAAGGGACTAATAGTAAGGGTAAAATACCACTAGACTTTTTAAGAAAGTGCCTTCTAGAATTATTCATAAAGTCTATTTCTTTGAGTTTTGAATGATTTCAGCATTGGCATCATATAAAAAACTTATTAATTCTTTGTCTAATTCTTGAACCATCTCGGGGAGCTTATTAGACAGGTCATTCTTTTCTTCAATATCTTTTGAAAGGTCAAACAACTCATACATTTTCTCGTCCCAGTGTTTTACTAGTTTGAAATTTCCAGAGCGAATAGCAGACTTAGGTTTTCTATTGGCAGCTTGATGGAATATCAAATAAGGACTGTTTCTTTTTACTTTACCCTTGCCATTATTGTGGAGAATTTCTTTAATACTTCCCCCATCAATTTTTTCTGGTAGTACGCCATTAAATCCAGAAAGATCTGCAAGCGTTGGCAATATGTCGAGGCCTGTGATCGGTACGTCAGAAAACGAACCTTTATTAACTCCTGGGCCGACCACAACAAAAGGAACCCTAATTCCTCCCTCGTACATGGAGCCTTTGCCCCCTCTCAAAGGAAAGTTCCTTGGGGTGATTTGTTTCTTTCCAATAGGAATTGAAGACCGACCTCCATTGTCTGAGAGGAAAATGATATAAGTATTATCTAAAATCCCGAGTGCATCTACCTTGTCTAAAATCATTCCTATTCCCTCATCCATGTCCTCAGTCATGGCAGCAAATTCAGGGACAAAATGTTTCTCTCCCTTTTTTAAATTATTGTATTTATCTATTGATTTTTTGGAGTGGGTTATGGCAAGATGAACGGCATAATGAGAAATCTGTATGAAAAAAGGCTTGTTGTTTTTAGTTTGTTCCTCAATAAAATCATTGGACCTAGTGGTCAAATCAAAAATCAATTTTGGGTCATCATAAATCGCGGGCCATTCTTTACCCATTGCAAAAGGAATCTCTTGATTCCCAATTTCAATAATACTCTTTCCTCCACCAGTATTGTTACCTGTCAATCCAT
The DNA here is from genome assembly GCA_017857815.1 of Flavobacteriaceae bacterium. Lineage (GTDB taxonomy): Bacteria > Bacteroidota > Bacteroidia > Flavobacteriales > Flavobacteriaceae > UBA8316. The sequence continues at coordinate 58,980 of JAFMCL010000003.1, forward strand.
CGCTAAAATCGTACCCCATTTCTTCGGGTGTATATTGATCATATCGGGCATCCCATTTTCCGAAATGTGCGGTAACATAATTTTCATCCGCCAATTTTAAAATCTTAGGGATGGTCATTTCTTTCCGAAAGACTTTTGTCCAATTGTCACGATCCTTTTGATATTCGTGTTTGGCTGGCGTTAGTCCTGTTAAGATACTTTTTCTAGTAGGTGAGCAATAAGGTGCCGGAGCATAACCATTCGTCAATCGCATTCCCATGCTGGCCAATCTTTCCATGTTTGGTGTTTCATAGAAATCACTTTTTGAACGATTATCTTTGGGGTCAGCTAAAAAAGAAGTTCCCACCCAACTCTGATCATCAGTTAGTATAACAATAAAATTTGGTCGTTTTTGTTTTTGAGTAAATCCTTTGAAAAAACAAACGAAGGCGATTAGAAAAAATATTTTTTTCCAAATGTGGATCTTGATGAAATTTGGTATCATTAAATAAAATTTAAATTTTGACATATGGCATAACAAATGGTTTAATTGTAAAACGAAACATATTAAATTCGTGCACGCGCACAATTGTTCAAAAATAACACATTTAATTTGGGATTAAAAAGTAAATTGTATATTAAAATTAATTCCAATTATTTTTAATGATTTCTAAAAGTTCAGCAGGGTCTTTTTGAGAATCTCCCGTTTGAAATCGCAACAAAGTTAATTCTGATTTAAGGGCGGAAATCACAGTACGGTTTTTAAAATTACTATACTCATTCTTTAACTCTTTTGGATCTTTCTTTAAATCATAAAACTCCCATTTGGGAGGCGTTGTTTCATTCGTATAAGCACCATTATATCCCAAAGAATGTCCATAATAAAAAATCAACTTGTATCGTTCATTACGGATTCCAAAATGAGCTGGCCGATCCAGGGAGTGTGCATAATATCTATAGTACATGCTTTTTCTCCAATCCTTTGGACTTTTCTTAATTAAGTTTTTACGAAAACTTTTTCCTTGAAAGTCAGAAGGCGTTGGCAAACCTGCATAATCTAAAATCAATGAAGAAAAATCAACATTTAAAACAATATCGTCCAACTTTTTATTGGCTGGAATTTCTTTGGGATATCTAATTACAAATGGCATTCTGAGGGATTCTTCAAGAAACATGCGTTTGTCAAAGAAACCATGTTCGCCCAAAAAGTAACCCTGATCAGATGTGTAAATCACTACGGTATTTTCTGCCAATCCGTTTTCGTCCAAATAATCTAACACCCTACCGATATTATCGTCAATGGCTGCTGCACATTTTAAGAAATCTTTCACCAATTTTTGGTAGGTTTTCTTTCTTAATTCTATGGCGCCTAAACCATTTACATCGAAAGGAAGTCCAGGATAGTTCCACGCTTTGGTGTTGTTAACAGAAGCTTTTTCCCAACGACCGGCAAGCGTTTCAAGTACCTGTCCTTTAAAAGCCCTCCCTGATTCTTGGGGGCCAAACTCAAGTAGTGAACCAGGTTCTGGTATGCTCATGTCATTAAAAAGCTCTTTGTATCGATCGGGATAATCAAAGGGTTCGTGAGTTGCCTTAAAATGAGTCATCAACATAAAAGGTTGGGTTTTATCTCTTTTATTCAACCACTCAAGAGAAGCATCAGTGATAACGTCTGTTGAAAACCCTTCGGAAACCGAGCCTCCTTTTTTCCCATCTTCCCAGTTTTCTGCTGTTTTCAATATTGGATCTTTGTATTTTCCCTGTCCAGGTAGGACTTTAAAATAATCAAAGCCAGAGGGTTTTGACTTTAGATGCCACTTCCCTATTATTGCAGTTTGATAGCCAGAGTTGCTCAATATTTTTGCCACATTATTTCGATTGGGATCAAGTTTATCGCTCAAGGTATATACCTGATTTTGGTGACTATACTGACCGGTTAGTATTGTGGCTCTGCTGGGAACACAAATGGAATTCGTACAGAAAGCATTTTCAAGCAATACGCCTTCATTCGCCAATCTCTTTATGTTTTTATTAATCACATAATCCTGAAGCACACCACCATAAAGCCCCCAAGCTTGACTTGTGTGATCATCGGCCATGATAAAAACAATGTTGGGGCGAACACTTTTATTAGCATTCTGACCAAAAGTAAAAGTGACGATAAAAAGTAATATTGTAAGGGTAACTGATCTCATTTAAATGTTATTCTTTAAAATTAAATTTATAAACTATTTTTTTAGTCTTTTAATTTCGAGGTATAAAACTAAGGGGGTGATCCAATTTCCAGCACGCTCAAAAAACTCTAAAAATGATTCCCCATAAATTGGTCTCATTGCGGCAGTCAAGAACCCCCAAAAAGTACACCACAACAGAACAATGGGGATTGGAAAAAAAACAACTGTCAAACCCAAAGAAATATCAAGTACCCCAATCATTTTCATTATAAAATAGGCTTCGGTCTCATTTTGAGTAATAAAAGAAAGGTATTCAACCCATTCTTCTTTCCCCAAATAAGCAATTATTCCATGAGAAATAAAAATTGAAGCTACCGCAAAACGAATCAGATACTGAATTATGCTATTTTTTTTATTCATTTCACTTATATGTGTTGTTAGATTAACAAAAATGATTAATTTTATCGTGTGCGTGCACTATAAAAATCATTCAAAACTAAATAAAAACCAAATGGTATTCAAAAATATTTTTCTTAAAACGCTTTTAACAACAACCTTAAGTGTTTTCTTTTGTATTTCATCAATTGCTCAAACAAATTGGATCTCCCTCTTTAATGGAAAAAACTTAAAAGGATGGGAAATTAAACAAGGTTCCGCAAATTTTGAGGTAATTAATAATACGATTGTTGCTACTACCTTATTGAAATCAAAAAGCACCTATTTAGCAACTAAAAAACAATATGGAGATTTCATTTTTGAGGCAGAGATGTATGCTACTCCAGGATTAAACTCTGGCATACAATTTAGAAGTCATGATGGAGAAAAAGGTGTTTATGGTTATCAGTGTGAATTTGACACCGATCCAGTTCGCGCCTGGTCAGGAGGGATTTATGACCAATCTAGAAGAGGTTGGATTTATCCATTAACAGAAAACAGAAAAGGAAGTGCTGCTTTTAAAAATGGGCATTGGAATAAGATCAGAATAGAAGCTGTAGGCAACAAAATACAAACATTTATTAACGGTGTTCAGTGTGCCAACCTTATTGATGATATGGATGTTGACGGTTTTATTGCACTCCAATTACACTCCATTAGTTCAGCGGATCAAGTCGGGAAAAAAGTGAAGTGGAGAAACATTAGAATCGCTACTGAAGATGTTAAAAAACATCAAACACCAACACAGGTGAATGCCAACGAGATCAGTTATTTAAAAAACACCCTTACCGAAGATCAAGTTAGAAAAGGATGGAGATTACTTTGGGATGGAAAAACCAGTAATGGTTGGAAAAGTGCTAAAAAAGCTGGTTTTCCAGAAAATGGTTGGGTCATGGAAGACGGAATCTTGACCGTACTTGAATCAGGAGGTGGCGAAGCTAGAAATGGGGGCGACATTGTTACCGTAGACAAATTTAGCAACTTTGAGCTGGAAGTTGATTTTATGTTTACACCTGGTGCGAATAGTGGAATTAAATATTTTGTTGACACTTCGCTCAATCAAGGAGTGGGCTCATCAATAGGTTGTGAGTTTCAAATTTTGGATGACAACCTTCATCCTGATGCAAAAAAGGGAATAAAATCAAATCGAACTTTGGGTTCATTATACGACCTTATTAGATCCGAAAGCCTTCAAGAACCACGTGATCAAAGAAGAGGCGTGAAACCAAATGGATGGAACAGGGCAAAAGTGGTTGTAAACGGAGGAAAAGTAGAACACTGGCTTAACAATATGAAAATTGTTGAGTATGATCGTTATTCTCAAATGTTTAAATACTTAGTATATTATAGCAAATATTCCAAATATGAAAACTTTGGAAGGGCAACTGAAGGTCGTATTCTCCTTCAAGATCATGGGAATACCGTATCTTTTAAAAATATAAAAATTCGTGAATTTTAAATTAAAAACAACAGTATTAATCCTTCTTGGATTATTTGTAAACTGTCAAAATAAAGAACAAAAACAGTCTAAACCCAATGTTATCTTGGTAATCGTAGATGATATGGGTTTTTCTGATTTAGGAGCTTATGGAAGCGAAATAAGCACACCCAACATCGATCGTTTGGCAGCGGAAGGGGTTCGCTTTTCAAATGCTTACAACACTTCGAAATGTTTCCCTTCACGCGCTTGTATTCTTACTGGTCTTTATTCACAACAAACAGGATATAATAAAGATTTTAAGCAACCCATGCGAAATGCCATTACCCTAGGAGAATTGTTCAAATCTGCGGGGTATACCACCTTATGGTCTGGAAAGCATCACAGTACAGAAAACCCAATTGATCGTGGGTTTGATCATTACAGTGGCTTGTTGGATGGAGCTTCAAATCATTTTAATCCGGGTAAACAAAGAGAAGGTGAAGCGACTCCCGCCCATAAAGTTGGAAAAACAAGAAGCTGGATCATTGAAGGGGAAATTTTCACCCCATACACCCCTGAATCAAAAGACTTTTATACGACGGACACTTTTACAGACTATGCGTTGGATTGGATAAATGAAATCGAAGCAGAACAACCTTTCTTTTTATACCTTTCCTACACTGCCCCGCACGATCCATTGATGGCATGGCCAGAGGACATAAAGAAGTATGAGGACAAATATAATGATGGTTATGAAGCCATTCGGGAAGCTAGATTTAAAAAACAGCTAGAATTAGGGATCCTACCAAAAAACAGTAAGCTGTCAATCGCCTATCACAAAAAATGGTCAACACTTTCAGAGGAAAAAAGAAAAGAAGAAAGCCGCACCATGGCCGTTTATGCTGCAATGATAGATCGAATTGATCAAAATATTGGACGGTTAACTGATAAATTAAAAGAACATGGAACTCTCAAAAACACCTTAATACTTTTCACCTCGGACAATGGTGCATCTGGAGAAGTCGTTAACGTTCCCGGAGGAACGGGAGAAATAGGGGCGGCGACCAACTGGAAATCTTTAGGTAAAAATTGGGCCAATGTTTCAAATACGCCTTATAAGTTTTTCAAAAACTGGAGTCATGAAGGGGGGATTAAAACTCCTTTAATTGCTTATTGGCCAGAAAAAATTAAAGCTTCAAACCGGGTGGTTCATACCCCGGTTCATTTTATTGATTTTATGAAAACATTTTCAGAACTACTTGGGATTGATTATCCAAGTAATTACAAAGGTGAAGAAATCATTCCAAGCCCAGGAATTAGTTTTTTAAAAGCGTTAAAAAATCAAAAAACCGATGCCAAAACTCGGGCTATATTTTGGGAATGGACCAAAGGAAAAGCTATAAGAAAAGGAGATTGGAAGCTGGTCGCTTATGATGGTGTTTGGGAGCTGTATGATTTAAAAAATGATCCAATTGAACAAAATAATGTTATTGCAAAAAATCCAGCAGTAGAAGAAGAATTAAAGAAGCTGCACCTCAAATGGATGGCTGAAACAAAAAAATAAACTACAAAACTGATCATAGTGAATGCGAAGTCTCTCATTTATTTGTACCAAAAAGTGAAAAATATTTTTTTTGGTTTCAGATAGTTCGTGTTACTGGATATTCATAGCTGATTTTATAGATATTAAATCAAAAAGACATTTTTAATGACCAATAAAATTAAATACTGGGGATTTATTTTTTTAATATATGCTGCGGTCAGTGGACAATCCGTAAATATAAAACAACCCAATATTCTATGGATTAGTATTGAAGACATAAGTCCTGATTTAGGATGTTATGGAGACAAGCTTGCAAAAACTCCAGTTTTAGACGAATTAGCCAAGAAGGGGTTTAGATATACGAATGCGATTGCCACCGCACCGGTTTGTGCACCGGCTCGAAATTCAATTATTACAGGAATGTACCCAACTTCAACAGGAGGTGCAGACATGAGGACTATGGGAAAACTGCCAAAAAACGTTTTGCTGTATCCCGAAATATTAAGAAAACAGGGGTATTATTGCACGAATAATGTCAAAGAAGATTACAACCTAGATCTTAAAAGAAATATTTGGGATGAATCTAGCACCAGTGCTCATTGGAAAAACAGACCTTCTCCTGAAACACCTTTTTTTGCGATTTTCAATCTTACATTGACCCATGAAAGTTGTATTAACAATGAGGTAAAACACAATTTAAAAACAAAAAATCTTCCAGAAGATTTACGAATAAATCCTAAAGAGGTGACAGTCCCCTCCTACTTTCCAGACACTCCTGTGGTTCGTGAATTATTGGCACGGCATTATGATAACATTTCAGAAATGGATCGCGTTGTGGGAGGCTTATTGGAAGAACTTAAACAAAATGGGTTAAGTGAAAATACAATTGTATTTTTTTATTCAGATCATGGAACGGGATTGCCCCGACACAAACGTTGGTTGTTTGATACTGGAGTAAAAGTCCCTTTTATTGTTTACCTCCCCGAAGCCTTTAAAGACCTCTACCCTACTGCTCCTGGAAAGGAACAAGATCGATTGATCAGTTTTGTTGATTTAGCACCTACAGTACTTAATTTGGCAAATATTACGATTCCTAAAAACATGCAAGGACAAGCTTTTTTAGGAAAACAATTAAAGGCAGAGAAAGCATACGTATTCATTGGAAGAGGAAGAATGGATGAGCGCTATGATATGCAAAGAGGAGTGAGGACGAAAAAGTACAAGTACATTCGTTACTATGAACCCAATAAGCCTTTTATCCAATTTATGAATACGCCCGAGAGCGGCCCTCTCATGACCGAGTTAAGGATTGCCGAAAAAGCAGGAACACTGTCCCCAGAAGCAATGCAACTTGTTGCAACAACAAAACCAAAAGAATCCCTTTTCGATCTAGAAAATGATCCCGATGAATTTAATGACTTGGCTCTAAACCCAGAATACAAAAAGGAATTGTTAAAACTCAGAGGAGTTCATGAGCAATGGATGTTTGACGTTCTCGATGTCGGATTGATTCCAGAACCCATTTTAAGAGATTGGGAAGTGAGACACAATGCCTCGATCTATGACATCTTGAGAAAAGATTCTACATATTATAAAGAGTTATTATTAATGTCCTCATCAAAGGACGAAAAAGAACTAAAAAAAGGATTGGCTCATGAGAATGAAGCCGTTAGGTACTGGGCTGCCAATGGAATTTCCAACCTTCATTCTAAACCTGATTCGAATTTAATTAAGAAATTAAAATTAATGTTGCGAGATCAAAACATCAATGTAGCAATCGCAGCTGCTGCTGCGCTGCTCAAACACGAAAATGAATCGAAGGATCTCTTAGCCCCAATAAAAAAAGGTTTTAAGTCCAAAAATGAATGGACAAGACTGCAATCAGCTTTGGTCGTAGATGATTTTAGTTTTGTTGCTGCTGCTATGGAAAACACAATTCAAAAGCAAAAAGAATCAGATCCCAACAAGTATGTTGTTCGGGTATTAAATCACGCTTTGAACAGGCTAAACAAAACAAGCTTCAACGTAAAATAGGCTTTATAAATTATTTAATATTAGCCTTTTTAAACTTTTTCAACAAAAAAGAGTCTATTTTTTATGTGTAAATCATTTGATTAAAAAAACTTATTAATCATTCAACAATTAATATTTTTTTATACTTTTGAATAGTAACTACATTTCGTGCACGCACACTTAACAATAATAATTTAACGAGACATAAAAATGGATTTAAACCGAAGAAAATTTATTAGAGGAGCCTCCTTAGTATCTGCTGGTGTAATCACAGGGGTTAGCGGCGTCAGTGCTGCTACAAGTTCAATGAGCGCAAAAAGCTATAATCGAATTATCGGATCAAACGATCGAATCAACCTAGGTATCGTCGGGTTTTCAAATCGTGTCAAGGGTTCTTTAATTCCAGCATTCCTTAATCACTCCAAAAAACAAAACTGTCAAATTGTTGGTGTTTCTGACATTTGGAACAGACGAAGAGCCGAAGGAAAAGAATATATCGGGAAATTGACTGGAGACAACATCACAACTTGGAGAAACAACGAAGAGATGTATGACAAAAATGAGATTGATGCAGTGATCATCTCTACAGCAGATTTTCAACATGCTTTGCATACGGTTCAAGCGGCCAATGCAAAAAAAGACGTTTATGTTGAAAAACCATTTGCTGAAACCATGGATGATGCAAGAATTGGTCTCAAAGCCGTTAATGAAGCTGGTATAGTTTTACAAGTCGGTTCTCAAAGAAGAAGTGGAAAGAACTACCACGCAGCTGATAAATACGTCAAATCGGGAGCGTTTGGAGACATCGTAATGGTAGAAATGTCATGGAATGTTAACCAACCTGGTCGATGGAGAGTCTATCCAAATCAAGTAAGTGATATTAGAGAATCTGATACCGACTGGAAAAGATACTTAATGAATCGTCCCTACGAAAAATGGGATCCAAGAAAATATTTAGAGTATCGATTGTTCTGGCCCTTTTCTTCAGGAATTCCTGGTCAATGGATGGCGCATCAAATTGACACGGTGCACTGGTTCTCTGGTCTTGACCATCCTAGAAGTGTCGCTGCAAATGGCGGTATTTATTTATGGAAAGATGGTCGCAGTAATTTTGACACCATGACTGCTGTGTTTGATTATGGACCACTAAACGATCCTACCAATGGATTTCAAGTAGTTTACTCCTCAAGATTTACAAACTCTGCTGGAGGGACTAAAGAGATTTATTACTCAAATGGTGGTGAATTGAACTTAAAAACAAATAAAGTGACCCCTAACGGAGGATTAATTGAACGTTATTCAAAGGCGATGAACATGAAGCCAAATCTGTTGGATAGCTTCTCTTTGAGTGATCGTGAAGCTAAGGTTGTTACTTCTGCCAACACTGGTGTAGACAACACTACTTCTAATCACATGTTAAACTGGTTAGAATGCTTGAGAAGCAGAGAAACTACAAATGCTCCTGTAAAAGCAGGATACAACCATTCGATTGCAAACATCATGACTACAGCTTCTTTGAGAACAGGTCTTAAGGCTACTTTTGATGAAAAGAATCAAGAAGTTTTAGCAGGTGGAAAAGTGTTTAAATATTAAAATGAAACAATGGTTAAAACATATTTATTAATTTTAATTTTCGCAATTACGATGAGTGCTTGTGGAGAAAAACCCAAAACTACCGCAGCAGATCCTGTTGCGGTAGTTTTCGTTAACGATACTTTGAATAAGAAAGTCGAAGTGCACCTAAATGGGTCTTTGTTTACCAATTATTTGTACCAGGCTGAATTACCAAAGCCAGTACTTTTTCCTTTAAAAACCTCAAGTGGCAAATCTCTTACTAGAGGTTTCCCTATTGAACCTAAAAAGGGTGAACGAATCGATCATCCCCACCACATGGGGCATTGGTTTAACTATGGTGATGTTAATGGCTTAGATTTTTGGAACAACTCGGATGCGATTGCGAAAGATAAATTACACAATTACGGAAAGATCGTTCATGTTGATTTAATCGATCTCAACCAAAAAGACGGAAGTATATCCACCAAAAGCAGATGGGATTCAACAACAGGAGAGTCGCTTTTAACCGAAGAAACTACTTTTAAATTTTCTCAAAAAGGAAACACACGTATTGTAGACAGAATTACGAAAATAAAAGCCTTAATCGATATTTCTTTTAAAGACAACAAGGAAGGTGTTTTTGGTGTTCGAGTAACAAGAGCGATGGAGCTTCCTTCAAAAAAACCTGCCAAATACGTTGATGCTCAAGGTATTCCAACGAAGGTTGCTGTTTTGGACAACACTGGCGTGAATGGAAATTATATCAGCAGCGAAGGCGTGGAAGGAAAAGACGTTTGGGGAACAAGAGCCAAATGGGTTAAGCTTTACAGCACCATGGAGGATGAGCCAGTTTCTATTACGATCATTGATAATCCTAAAAACGTAGGTTATCCAACCTACTGGCATGCTCGAGATTACGGTCTATTCGCCGCGAATCCTTTAGGGCAAGAGGTGTTTTCAAAAGGAAAGGAAAAACTCAATTTTTCACTTAAAAAAGACAAATCTGTAACATTTCATTACAGAATGTTAATTCACAATGGAAGTGTTTTAAGTGCAGAGGATATCAACGCATTTACTTTTAAATAATGTAAAACTAGCCCATAATGAATTCTATCAATTTTTTAAAAATTTATTTGTTGTCTTTGTTACTCGTTTTCAATCTATCTTTTGCAAAACAAACTGGAGCCCCTGATGTTGAAATAACCTTACCTGAAAAGACGGTTAAATTTGAAAGCACAAACAAACCTCCTTATAAAAAATATTTTAACGGAAGAAATTTTTCAAAATGGGTCTTGCCTGAAGGTAATATTTGGTGGAAAATAGAAGATAAAATAATTAAAGCAAAAAGTGGTCTCAATAAAAAAGGTAGTATCTTGTGGACTGAAAAAGATTTCGAAAATTACAAAGTTCGTTTAAAATTTAAATTTATTGGCGGCACAATTGACTCTGGTATTTTTATGAGAGGAGACAATCAATTAAATCCACAAATACAAATCGGAATTTCTGGATCTCTGAAAAGGGACATGACTGGCTCTCCCTACGTACCAAAAAAAGGCTATCCAAAAGAAGCAACTGCTGCTGCTTCAGTTCTTAAAATGAATGGTTGGAACACCATTGAGGCGCAAGCAATTGATAACAACTATAAAGTTTGGATAAACGGAAAATATGTGATGGATTACGATTTAGAAAATGCCAATCTGAATGGTCCTGTAGGAATTCAATTACACCCGAATAGGGAAATGGAAATTTGGTTTAAAGACATCTCAATTGCGAAAATTAAATAAAAAAAAATCAAAGAAGAATAATATTAAAGGAATATTACCACTCTTCGCACTACTTTTTTGTACTTTTTCATTTGGTCAAAAAGAAAAGAAGCCAAAAGATCTAAGTGAAATAGTCAAAACATGGGCGCAACCCGATGTCTATCCTGACCATATTGTATTGAGTGCTGCTGAAGATCCAACAACCGCTATTGGGATAAATTGGAGAACAAGTCCCACCTATAAAACTGGTTATGTTGAGATTGCTGTTTCGAATGGTACACCTTATTTCTCATTAAATAGCCAACGAATAGAGGCCACAAAAATCACCTATGATTCCTCTAAAGATCAAAAGAATGGTTTTATATCTTCTTTTTATGGAATCACGATTAAAGAGTTAAAGCCCAACACACTCTATGCTTATCGTGTTGGGAACGATGCCTTTAAGAGTGAATGGTTTCAATTTAAAACAGCTGGTGATTCTAAAAAAGAACCTTATTCATTTATTTATGTTGGAGACGCTCAGAATTATATTTTAGAATTATGGTCAAGGCTAATAAGAACTGCTTTTAAGACGATGCCCGAAGCGAAGTTCATCATCCACGCTGGTGATTTGGTGAATTATGCGCATAGCGAAACAGAATGGAATGACTGGTTTGATGCAGGAGGGTTCATCCACAGCGAAATTCCTACCATCGCTGTCCCAGGAAATCATGAATACCAACGTTTGAATAAGAAAAGTCCTGAAGATGAAAAAGTTCTGTCAGTGCAATGGCAACCCCAGTTTTCTTTTCCTGAGAACGGCCCTAAAAAACTCAAAGAAACTTGCTATTTTATTGATTATCCAGACTTAAAGGTAATTGCATTAAACAGTAACTTAGAAATTAGGATGCAAGGGAAATGGCTCAAAAAAGTTTTGGCTGAAAACGATAAAAAATGGACAGTAGTTACTTATCATCATCCTGCTTTTTCAGCCTCAAGAGAAGAGGGTAACGAAGAAATTATCAAATTTTGGAAACCCCTTTTCGAGGAATATAATGTCGATCTAGCACTTCAGGGGCATGATCATGCATATGCAAGAGGTGCTGTTTATAATGAAAAGTTAAAAAGTGAATTCCTTAAAGGGCCAGTCTATGTTGTTTCGGTAAGCGGAGGTAAAATGTATCCATTAAGCTCGGAAGGTTGGGAAGGATTTGGTGCTGTCAAAAATAAAAAAGGGCAATACCTTCAATTATTTCAGGTCATCACAATCGATGACAATCAGTTGTTTTATAAATCATACACAGCTTCAGGACAACTGTTCGACAGCTTTAGGTTAGAAAAAAAGGAGGGTATAACACAATATTTTAAATAAATAATGATACGGTTATTGTTGATTGTCACTTTTATTAGTGCTACTTGTATAATGGTAGTCGCACAAGACAACCTCAATAGTCCTAAGGATTTAATTCTCCTCATCGGACAATCCAATATGGCGGGTAGAGCTACTTTACTTCCAGTAGATAATAAAGTAATCGAAGGTGCGTTTCTATACGATAGTTTAAATCATTGGACACCGCTCAAAAATCCTTTAAACATTCATTCTTCAATTAGAAAAACAGCAAGGATGCAGAAATTAAATCTCGGTTATACCTTTGCGAAGAAAATGATCGAAACCAACACATTAAACCCAATAGGTTTGGTCGTAAACGCAAGAGGTGGGACTAAAATACAGGCATGGGTACCCGGGACATTCTATTACAAAGAAGCCGTAAGAAGAAGTCTTGAAGCAATGAAAGAAGGTGGTAAATTCAGAGCCGTTTTATGGCATCAAGGAGAAGGAAATCTTAATGATGATGACGATACAGATTACGACGATTATTTTGAGAAATTAAAATCAATAATTCATCAATTAAGAAAAGATTTAAAAAATGATAAATTGATTTTTATTGCCGGGGAACTCAATAAGGATAATCCTAAAAACATTCGATTCAAATCTATGTTGGCGAGGCTTGAAACCGAAGTTTCCTTCGCTGGATGTGTCAAATCAGAGGGTACAAAAACCAGAGACGGTACTCACTTTGACAACGAGGGGCTCAAAATCATGGGAAATCGATATGCAGAAAAATTAATTTCTATTATGAATTAAAGATTAAGGCACAGCTTGATATTTTTTTAAAAGAAATAAAACTCACAAATACTTTAATCGGGATTACACACATCTGAGATGAAGTGAAAATTTAGTCTTAAATTGTGGCGATGAAAAATATCGATCATATTGGGATTGCAGTTAAGGATATCGAAAAGTCTATTCTCCTTTTTGAGAAGTTATTAAACACCACTTGCTATAAAATTGAGGAAGTTAAAGACCAAGGTGTAAAAACTTCATTTTTTAAAACTGGAGATCAAAAAATAGAATTGATAGCTTCCCTAGGAAACCAAAGTCCTATCAAAAGCTTTTTAGAAAAAAAGGGAGAGGGATTACATCACATTGCATTTGAAGTAGCCGATATAAAATCAGAAGTTGAAAGACTTAAATCCGAGGGGTTCGTTCCTATTGACGAAATCCCTAAAAAAGGAGCAGATAATAAAATGGTTGTTTTCCTTCAGCCTAAAACCACAGATGGAGTTTTGATTGAGCTGTGCCAAGAAATAAAATGATAATGCATTCAGGAAAACAAAATTTCGATCTGAATCAATATATAAAAGGGATTCTTTCGGGAGATCGAGCGACACTCAGCAGAGCGATCACATTGAGAGAAAGCACTCTTTCCGAGCACAAACTTCTATCTGAAAAACTTCTTAAATCACTTATAAAGCATACAGGAAATTCAATAAGAATAGGAGTCACAGGCATTCCGGGTGCAGGAAAAAGCACATTTATTGATGTCTTTGGATCTTATTTAATTGAAAAATTTAATAAAAAAGTTGCAGTTCTGGCTGTCGATCCGAGCAGTAATGAAAATCAGGGAAGCATATTGGGTGATAAAACCAGAATGGAGCGCTTAAGCCGTCAAAAGAGTGCCTTTATACGCCCCTCTCCCAACAAAACTATTTTGGGAGGTGTCAATCAGTATACAAGAGAGAGCATGTTGTTTTGTGAAGCGGCAGGTTATGATATTATTCTAATCGAAACAGTTGGAGTGGGTCAATCAGAGGCTAAAGTCCACGATATGGTCGATTTTCTTATGATGCTTCAAATTGTCGGAGGGGGCGATGATTTACAGGCAATCAAAAAAGGGATTTATGAAAAGATTGATTTGATATTAATTCACAAAGCGGATCAAAATAATAAAATCGAAGCTGAAATAGAAAAGGTAAATTTCTTTAAAAACTTTGCACTATTCCCCAAACGCGATTCTGGTTGGCATCCTAGGGCTCAAACCTGTTCTTCAATTGAAAAAACCGGGATTAGTGAGGTTTGGAATACGATCGCGGAGTTTGAAAAAATTACAAGGGAAAATGATTCTTTTTTTAAAAACAGAAAATCTCAAAATTCGGTCTGGTTTCACCATTTGGTGGCAAATAAAATTCAAGACTTTATAACCAATCAATCGGATCTTAAAATTGAAATAAAAAATCTTCAGAAACGAATTCAAAATGATGAAATCAATTCCATAGAGGCTTCAGAAAGAATCACTGAGACATTGAAGAAAATTTTCGGACAAGTATGATTAATTAGAATACTTTTCCAATAGAAGATTTAATATTTCAATTGCAGCTTTGCTGATTTTTGTTCCTGGACCATAGATTCCCAAAACCCCAGATTTGATTAAAAACTCGTGATCTTGAACAGGTATCACACCACCAACAATTACCGAAATATCTTCTCTTTTGTATTGTGCGAGTGCATTTATCAATTGAGGCACAAGTGTTTTGTGTCCTGCCGCTAAAGACGATACTCCTAGGACATGTATATCATTTTCGACCGCTTGCTTGGCAGCTTCTTTAGGGGTTTGAAAAAGAGGGCCTATGTCAACGTCAAAGCCAAGATCCGCATAGGCTGAAGCGATTACTTTCGCCCCTCGGTCATGACCATCCTGCCCCATTTTAGCAATCATAATTCTAGGGTTCCTACCGAATTTCTTTTCAAAAACTGATATGAGTTCTCTTGCTTCTTTAAAAAATGGATCGTCTTTCACTGCTTTTGAATAAACTCCCGTAAAGGGTTGATTTTTTGCTTGATACCTTCCAAAAACTTCTTCCATGGCATTACTGATTTCTCCAAGGGTAGCTCTTTTTCTGGCTGCATCTATCGATAAAGCTAATAAATTCTCATCGGGGGTAGCCTCAGTTTCACTCATTTTTCTAAAAGCAGCATTTTTCAAACGAGTTAAGGATTCTTGAACTACAGTTTCGTTACGGTTTTGCTTAACAGACTTTAACCTCTCTAACTGTTGTTTGGTCACTTTTATATTGTCTACTTCTAAAAAATCCAAATCTTCTTCTACTTCAAGCTCATAGCTATTTAGACCAATGATATGATCCTGTCCACTATCAATTCTCGCTTGTTTAATTGCGGCAGCCTGTTCTATTCTCATTTTGGGAATTCCAGCCTCTATAGCCTTGGCCATGCCACCATAAGTCTCAATTTCTTGAATTAAAGACCAGGCTTCGTTTGCGATTGTATTTGTAAGATTTTCGACGAACTCGCTTCCACCCCAAGGGTCGACAGTATTGGTTAGATGGGCTTCTTCTTGTAAAAACAATTGATTGTTTCTTGCAATTCTGGAGGAAAAATCTGTGGGGAGTGCGATGGCTTCATCCAACGCGTTGGTGTGCAAGCTTTGTGTCCCTCCAAAGACAGCTGCCATTGCTGCAATGTTTGTCCTGGTAACATTATTAAAAGGATCTTGTACTGTTAAACTCCATCCACTGGTTTGGCAATGAGCTCGTAAGGCTAAAGATTTATTTATTTTTGGATCAAACTCTTTCATCATCTTCGCCCATAACAATCTGCCTGCTCGCATTTTAGCAATTTCTCTAAAATGATTCATACCGATTCCCCAAAAAAATGAAAGTCGAGGAGCAAAATCGTCTATTTTAAGTCCAGCCGCCAATCCTGTTTTAACATATTCAATTCCGTCCGCGAGGGTATATGCCAATTCTATTTCAGAAGTAGCTCCCGCTTCTTGCATGTGATAGCCTGAAATGCTTATGCTATTGTATTTTGGCATCTGTTGACATGTAAATTGCATAATGTCAGACACAATTTGTAAGGACGGTTTGGGCGGATAGATATAGGTATTTCGAACCATGAATTCCTTAAGAATATCATTTTGAATGGTTCCACTAAGATTTTCTATACTTACCCCCTGCTCTTCCGCGGCAACGATATAAAACGCCATAATGGGCAAAACAGCTCCATTCATGGTCATTGAAACAGACATCTTGTCGAGTGGAATTCCATCAAACAATCGCTTCATGTCTTCAACAGTATCGATTGCCACACCGGCTTTCCCCACATCTCCCTTGACACGAGGATGATCACTGTCATATCCTCTGTGAGTGGGTAAGTCAAACGCTACAGAAAGGCCATTTTGTCCCATGGCTAAGTTTTTTCGATAAAAAGCATTGCTATCTTCAGCCGTTGAAAATCCAGCGTATTGACGAATGGTCCATGGACGATTTAGATACATTGTGGTATAGGGACCTCTTAGAAATGGTGGAACCCCTGAAAAAAATTCAGAATGAGAATGCTCTGATTCAGTACTTAAATCTTCTTCTAATCTCGTAATTTTTAAGTGATCGAATACTTTTCTACTGTTTGCCATCTTCGATTCTTTTTAATTCATTCTTCTCTGACAAACGTTTTTCTATAATGGGTCGAATGGAGGTTGAGTTATGATTTATTGACTTAAACAATAAATCAGCGATGGGAACTTCGCTCAAATTTTGATATTTATTGGTTCCAACCAGAATTCGAGAGCCTTGGTCAAATGCTTTTTGTTCTTCCTGTTCACTAATTAAAATTCTTTCTTGAACATAGCCTGTTTCTAAACATTTAATAAAACCACCTAGGCGTTCTATATCTTTAAATATCTCCAAAATATTCTCACTCAAATCATTTACCAATTGTTCAATAAAATAAGCGCCTTTTGCGGGATTCTCCAATTTATCAAAACAACTTTCATGTTTAAGTATCAACAACTGATTTCTTGCGATTCGGTTGCCAAAATCATTTGATGGATTAAAAACCTCATCATACGGTAAATTATTCACAACGTTCGCTCCCCCGATTATTGCAGCCATAGCAGCGGTTGAAGATCGTAACATGTTTAAATTAAAGTCAAATAAAGTCATGTTCCTTTTTGAAGGTTGCGCAATAATTTCACAAGGAATGTCATTGCCATATTCAGAAGAAACTAAGCTCCACATAGATCTAAGTGCATGAATTTTTGCGATTTCAAAAAAATAATTTTCTCCAATTGAAACTTCAAAACAAACCTTATCAGGTTGGATACCTTCATTGCTGAGTATCAATAAATATTCATTGGCTTGTGCCAAACAGAATGCAATTTCCTCAGCAATGGTAGCTCCAGCATTTTGAAAAACAACACCCGCAACTTTGAAAGATTTTGAGTTTGAATCAACATAAAACTTTAACCAATCTTGTAAATCATTTTCCTTTGTTTTTTTCCAATTTCCAGACTTTATTAAATCATGAATTGGATCAAAAATTAGCCAGAGTGATGCTCCATTTTTATCACAAACAGAAATTAGACCTTCTAAATTAGAAGGGCTTGGGAGCTCAGAAAAAACAATCTCAATTCTTTTTGACTTACATTTCACGCCTTTAAGAAGCGTCGCAAGGTCGATCTCCTTTTTATCGAAAAAAGTTAAAGCATCAACACCTCCTTTTAAAGCTTTATTTAAGAACAACAAACACGCTTCTTGCGTTCCGGCAACTATAATCTGACCTACAAGCCATCTAGAAGGAAAGTTATTGCTTAAAGAAACTTTTGAATCAAGGTTTTCTTTGTGATAAATAGGCTTTACAACAACCCCTTGCTCAACCCTGTCTTGAAGCGAAGTATCAGCTGCTATTTTGCTGATTTCTTTTCCAACAGTACCCGCTGAATTCCATTGATTAGATTCTAAAAACGAAACGAATAAATTTTCTTTTTGACTCATGTGTAACTATAAGGACGGAAAGTTAATTCAAATAGTAATAAACTAAATTTAATAAACACCGAGATTTGAAGTCTATAAAATTAAATCATTTAAAAAAACTATGCGCAAAGAACTCAATATTTTGTAATTCTTATTAACTTTAAAAAAAAACAAAATGGCTACATACGAATGTAAATCTTGTGGAATGGCAGTTAACGCTAGCTGTGCTAAATGCGACACCCCTCTAGTTGATGGTTTTTTAACGTTAGAGGACGGAACCAAAGTTCAAGTTTCTAGATGTCCTGACTGTGAAGGTAAAATCAAATCACCTTCTTGTTGTGGTGTTGAAATGTTTTGTGACATTTAGGAATTAAACTATTTGAAATATCTAAAGTCTAATACATAATTAAAAAAATCAAATGAAAAAATTTATTTTTATTCTGTTAGTTGCTTTTGCCTCAATGACACAAGCTCAAAATTTTAAAGGGCTTGACAAAAGTCCACTGGACAGGTCGACTTATCCAGCTTCCAACAAAATAACCGAGAAAGCTGTTATTCTCTATTATAGCCGACCTCAATTGAGAGGGAGGGCTTTAGAGGATATCGTCACACCTGATCAGATTTGGAGAACGGGTGCAAATGAATCTACGGAGATTATTTTTAACAAATCTGTTAAAATTGGAGCAACTGTTATTCAACCAGGAACTTATTCTTTGTATTCAATTCCTTCTGAAGGCAGTATTACAGTTATTATCAACACTGCAAAAAACACTTGGGGTGCCTATAACTATAACAAAGATAATGATGTCGTAAGAATCAATTTGGCTGTTCAGTCTGGTGATGAAGAACTTGAAGCTTTTTCAATGGTGTTTACAGGTGAAAAAAACAATGCAAAGCTTCACATGGGCTGGGGTAATGCTCGAGTGGAGATGCCTTTTACTATTCTCTAATCTTATTCTTTTATAAAGAAGAAACCTCTTCATTTGAAGGGGTTTTTTTTATCTTTATCTTTTAATTTTAATTGACCAACAATGGGCTTTAATTTCTATGATTTATATTTAAGAGCTGGTTTATCTGATCCAATTGCAAAATCATTAGATTCGATTACCTCCTCTTTTATCGTTCTTGCACTTGCTTTTATTGTCACCCTAATTTTCAAAAAAGCATTACTTGTTTTTTTTAATCAAATTTCAAAAAGAACCAAATCTAATTTTGATGATTACTTAATAAAAAATAAAGTTCCAGCATCGCTCTCTTACTTTCCCGGATTGTTTGTTTTGATTTGGTTTTTACCAAATACCCTAGAAAACTTTTCAGTGCTTAAGAATCCAGTCTCTGTTGTTTTAGACGTTATCGGAGCGCTCCTGACGATCGGTATTATTAGAAAGTTATTAAATAGCTTAAAAGACTTTTTAAAAATATTACCTACATTTAAAGACAAACCTATAGACAGCTACATTCAAGTCTTTATGATATTTGTTTGGTTTGTTGGAATCATCACAATTCTCTCTTTGCTGTCTGGAAAAGACATAAGTGCCTTTTTAACTACTCTGGGAGCGATGTCCGCAATAATTTTGCTCATTTTCAAGGATACCATCATGGGTTTTGTTGCCAGCATTCAAGTAACGATCAACGACACTGTCAGAATTGGAGATTGGATCACCATGAAAAGCTGTGATGCAGATGGTGACGTTATTGAAATCAATCTTTCTACCGTAAAAGTTCAGAATTTCGATAAAACCATTACGACTATTCCAACCTACAAACTAGTTTCTGACTCTTTCATAAACTGGAGAGGGATGAGTGAAGCTGGAGGTAGGCGGATTAAACGATCGATTCAGGTTAAGGTGTCAAGCATAAAATTCATAGATGAAAACTCAATAAGTAAGTATGCTAAGATTCAAAGAATCTCTGATTATGTATCACAAAAATCAAAAGAAATCAAAGATGACAATTCCAAAAAAGGAATTGATAAATCTTTAATGGTTAATGGAAGGAACATGACCAACTTAGGTCTCTTTAGACGTTACGCCCTCGCTTATCTAGAAACACATCCTGAAATCAATCAAGACATGACCGTAATGGTGCGTCAACTGGCTCCAACTCCACAAGGAATCCCTATTGAAATTTACGTTTTTATCAAGGATAAAGTTTGGCTTAATTATGAACAGATTGTCTCTGGTATTTTCGATCATCTCCTTGCATCACTCTCTTATTTTGAGTTAGAATCTTTTGAGCTTTTTGCTGATAAAAAAGTTTGAGTTTTAAAATAATCATTCTTTAAATTATTTATATTTACAAAAAAATAATATGTCAATTGAAGACCTGTATACCCCAAGCTTTAAAAACCGAAACCGTGGTCATTTCGCATCAATTGTTAAAATTGCTTTAGCAGATGGTATCATTACGAAAGAGGAAAAAGCTTTCATCGACCGATTGGCAATTTATTTAGAGATCGAACCAGAAATGGCAGATAAAATAATGAAATCTCCTGAGGATTATAAAATCAGCCCTCCTTCTGATGAAAAATCGAGGCTAGAACGTCTTTATGATATTGGACGCATGGTCTATGCTGACTACATCGCTGATGACGAAGAAAAAATGCTGATGAAGCGAATGGTTATTGGACTTGGATTTGAAATTGAAAGTGTAGAAACTGTTGTGAACCACGCATTAGACCTTATAGAAGAAGGTTTAGATCAGGACGATTTTGTAGAAAGGTTTAATATTTAAAATCACTTAATGTATAGGTGATTTCATCATCAGCTATTTGTTCCACAGGATCAAGAGCGATGCGGGTGGGAAAACCATATTGTTCGTCATAGCTTACTCCAAAAAAACTTGGATTACTTTTAGCTTTCATTTCAATAAAATCAAAAAAATCATTGATCGTCCTGAAGTCGTAATGCACTTCGGGATTGTAGCTCTCCCCGTTAATTGAAACGATCGTTCCGTTTACAACACGAACTTCCTTCGGAAGTAAATATTCCTCAGTACAATAGCACGAAATCGACTGAGTAAAGTAGTAATCGCTTATGTCTAATTCCTCCCACTTAGTAAAATTAGTTTCAAAATCTGTTTGAGAAACTTGAGCGTTATCCTCATTGCAAGCAATTAGAAAGATAGCAAATAATAAAAAAACATTATTGATTTTCATAATTCGATTTTAACTCTCTGATGACAAATTTAATGCCAGTATTTATTTTTTATAGAACTTATTGAAACGCCCGTAGGATAGAATCCCAAGTATAGAGATGATTGCAAGGGCATAATACACGAAATTAGGAGTGATGATTTTATCGCCACTTGCATAAGAATGAAGTCCAACCAAGTAGAAATTAACACCGAAATAAGTCATCAGAATACTTGCAAAAG
This sequence comes from Flavobacteriaceae bacterium, assembly GCA_017857815.1. Classification (GTDB taxonomy): domain Bacteria; phylum Bacteroidota; class Bacteroidia; order Flavobacteriales; family Flavobacteriaceae; genus UBA8316. The sequence goes on from JAFMCL010000003.1 coordinate 80,325, forward strand.
CAATAATACTCATAAAGTTAAAAGTCCAATTACTCCGTAATCCAGGAACCAAGCGCATGTGAATTACAAATGCGTAAACCATGATACTGATAAGTGCCCAGGTTTCTTTTGGATCCCAACCCCAATATCTCCCCCAACTTTCATTGGCCCACATGCCTCCTAGAAAATTCCCAATGGTAAGCATAATTAAACCAACGGTTATTGATAATTCATTGATTATTGTGAGTTCTTTTATATTCAATTCAATTTTTTCTTTATTCTTTTTATTGGTCAACAGCATTAACAACAAAGTCACCACGCCTATGATCATTCCGAGTGCAAAAGGTCCATAGCTCCCAACAATAACAGCAACGTGTATCATGAGCCAATAACTGTCCAAAACAGGCTGTAAATTTGCAATGGCGGGGTCCATCCAGTTCCAATGTGCAATCATTAAAATCATGGAAGAAACAAAAGCTGTTGAAGCCAATGTTAAGTCAGATTTTCTTCCAAAAATTAACCCAAAAAACAAAGTTGCCCAAGCTACATAAATCATTGATTCATAGGCATCACTCCAAGGCGCATGCCCTGAAATAAACCACCTTGCGATCAAGCCTGCTGTGTGGAGGATAAAAAGGAAAAGAATTATATATTTTAAAAAAGCTATTAAATACTTTAGTGCTTTATTGTTTTTAAATATTTGAATTAAAAGAACAACAAACAAAAGCATGCCAGCATAGAGATACCAGCTGAAAAGCTTCTTAAATATGTCGTATTTATTGTAGGTGATTTCAGCATCTATTCTTTTGGCTGAAGGCAACACCTGCTTGCCGAATTTTCTTTGAAAGCCTTCTATACTTTCTAACAAACCATTAGATTGCTTATAGTCCCCTCCGGTTTTAGCCAACCTAAGGGCGTTGAAATACAAAGGTAATATGTTATAGACATAAAGTGAATCCTTTCCTTTGAAACTCGAATCTTTTAATTCTGGATAAGAAACCCATTTGTTAGAGGGTTCATTGGGAATTGGGAAAATTCTTAAAACCTTTCCTTCCAATGCTGAATACAACAAATTGACCCTTCGGTCTACTTCAATAAAGTCTTTTTGGAATTGATTCGGAACTGCAGCGCGATAAGCATTTTCTAATTGAGAAGATATTTTATAATTCCCTTGGTCATCAAAAAACGAAACCAAAGAAGCCTTTTTTTGCTTCGAATCTACTCCAAGAATTCTTCTTAAACTATCATTGCCTCTTTTTAGATAAATAATTGGGATGTTATACCAAACCGCAGGGTTTTCAATCATTGACATCATCACCTGATCGGCATTAAGTTCGCCATATTTGTCACTCTTACTTACTTTCCTCAACAACTCTGAAGAAAAAGTGTTTGCTGGCTTCATCCTTCCCCCAAGGTCTTGGATCACAAGACGACCAAATTTTCGCGCATGTTCTTTTGAAACTACATTTGTATTAACTACTGAGTCAAAATTAAATACGGGACGCGTAGTGTGTCCATGAGATTGTCCATTAGCAAAGGAAACACCAAACAACAACAGCATCAATGTTAAACTTTTCTTTTTTTGCTTTAACTTTTCAAGCTTTACAGATAAATCTTTAAATCGAGTTTTACCTATAAAAAAGATTCCCATCATACTTATATACAATAAAATATAACCAGCATAGGTAATATTCGTTCCCCAAAAATCATGATTTACCGAAAGTACCGTTCCGCGTTCGTCGGGGTCAAATGATGCTTGAAAAAAACGAAATCCTTGATGATCTAATACGTGATTCATATAAATCTCATATTCAAAGGGGTCTTTGTCCTCTACTGTAATCTCACTCTTAAATGAAGAATAGCTTTTTTCTGTACCAGGATATTTTTCTGCAATAAAATCATTCAATCTAATTGAAAAAGGCAATTGTTTTCTTAGAGAACCATATTTTAAATAAAAATCCAATCCCCCTAGAGTTATTTTCTTCATGTTATTAGAGATTCCTTTGCCTCCAAGAATCGTAATTGAATCAGATTGGTTTCCTGCAATTATGTTTAATCTTAGTGCATCTTCCGCTTGCTTTGTTTCTTCTGAAATTTTAACCCATTCAAATTGTCCTCTTAATGGCGGATCTGGAATTACAAATTGGAAATTGGCTAGATTATATAACGATCTCAATTGGAGTGACTGTTCAATTAATTCTTCAACATTTCCTGTTTGTTGATCGGCCATTCTCATGTAACTCCCCTCGAAAGGTGATGTTATGTAATGGAGTCCGCCTTCTGATCGCAGATTTATTGCGCCGGCAATAGGGTTGTTAAGAGTAAACAGAATGTTATGAATACTTGCAACCTCGCCTTCCTTTAAATAATGGTCATGACGCGAACCATCTCCCGATTCAACAATCTTTATGTATCGGTCTCCACTGTCGTTCAGGACCAGTTGTTCTTCAACATCCTCAGTATAGTTGAGATAATTTATAGAAAATGGAATTCCATTAAACTGATTCTCCCAACTGAAATCATTGTTGACATGCTCAGAAAACAAAAAGTCTTTTTCGAGTGTTTTACGCTGTGCAATACCATCAATCTCTCCTTCAACAAAGACTGTTAAATAAGTTTTATCTGTTAGAAAAGTGTTCTCAGTTGCTCCCTCTCTGATCGGCATTACGCCTTCATAACCAAAATATCTTGTAATAAATGCTCCGAAAATGATCAAAATAAAAGAAAGGTGAAGCATTAAAACCGCCCATTTTTCTTTTCTAAATAATTTATATTTAAAAATATTTCCGAAAAAATTAACAATTAATAAGACTAAAATAAGCTCAAACCACCAAGCGTTATAAATCCATATTTTGGAGGTATCCGTACTGTACCAACTCTCTATGAATGTTCCCAATGCCATTGCGGTAGGAAAAACAACAAAAAGAATTGCCATTAAACGGTTTGAAAACAAATACTTTAGAAAATATTCCTTCATTATCAATTGATATCTTTAAGCTTACAAAGATACTTGTTGAGATTTAATTACAACAAAATCAAACTATCAAATTGAATGCAATAAGAAATAATTCGATCAGAAGTGAAATGAAAAACACTTTGAAAACAATTTCGCGGCTAAACTGACCCAACATGGCAGCTAGGTAAGACATTGCTGCTAAAACAGATAACGCCAATTGAATGAAGTTAAAGATGTTCATGCCTTTCATCGTGATATACATCGCAGCAAACGAGCCGCTACATCCAACCAATAGGATGGAAACGGGAATCATTAAATAATATTTTGAAAGATAATTACGCCGTAGGGTATTGTAGAAATTCATTAGTAAAAGATTTAGGTAATATAAATTTAGGTAAAAATATCTTTATGTATTTTTGAAAATGATTAAAATCGTATTGTTAGGAGCTGGAAATCTCGGTCATCATTTTCAAAAGCTTTTTCATGAAGCTGAAAATGTTGATTTGGTTCAATGGTATAATAGAGATTTAAACGCAATTGAGTTTGCTGAAAAAGACACTAAGATCACTAATATCCTTACCCAATTAGAAGACGCAGATCTATATGTAATGGCCGTTTCAGATAATTCCATAGCCAAAGTAAGTTCCCAAATGAATAGGCAACGCTTGGTTGTCCATTGTGCAGGTGGCGTTGACATGAAAATCTTAGAATCTGGAGGAAGAAAAGGCGTGTTTTACCCTTTGCAAACTTTTACAAAATCGCATGAATTGTCTTTTAAAGACCTTCCCATTTGCATTGAAGCTGAAGATGAAAAGGACAAAGTCACATTATTTAACCTCGCAAAAGAACTTGGCGCACTCCCTTATGAAATGAATTCTAGTCAGAGGGGAGTGTTGCATTTAAGTGCAGTTTTTATCAATAATTTTGGAAATCATCTTTTTAATATTGGGAATAAAATAGCCAAATCAAACAACATCCCTTTTGAAATTCTGAAACCAATCATTCTTGAAACAGCAAAAAAGGCAATTGCACATGGACCTGAAAAGTCTCAAACTGGACCTGCGATTAGAAATGACGAAAACACAATTAAAAAGCACTTGGATTTATTAGAAAAGACTCAATACAAAGAATTATATTTAACCCTTACAGCTTCAATCAAACAGAACAATGAGTAAAAAAAATTACAAAGAAAAATTAAACAACATCAGAGCTTTTGTTTTCGATGTTGACGGAGTGCTTACCGATGGTAGGGTATTAGTGACCACCTCTGGAGAAATGCATCGTTCTATGAACACAAAAGATGGATTTGCAATGAAATTTGCCCTTACAAACGGCTATAAGATTGCCATCATATCTGGTGGGACAAACGAAGGCGTTAGAGATCGTTTTGAAGAACTAGGCGTTCAAAAAGTTTATTTAGGCGCACATCAAAAAGACGATTCTTTTGACGATTTTGTAAAAGAAAACAATCTCAATTCAAGTGAAGTTTTGTACATGGGTGACGACATTCCTGATCTCTCAGTGATGGAAAAGTCGGGTCTTTCGACCTGTCCCAACGATGCAGTAACTGACGTAAAAAATGCTGCAGATTATATTTCTCATAAAAAAGGAGGGGACGGCTGTGTTCGTGAAATCATAGAACAAGTCCTCCGAGTTCAGGGGAATTGGCCTTTCGGGAAAAATAACAACTAAAGCTTTTGAATATCTATTCACTTAATGGTTATGAAATAATTCTGGCCTCTGGATCTCCAAGAAGGAAAGATTTTTTGAATCAAATCGGCTTGCCTTTTACCATCAAGACATTTGATGTGGAAGAAAGTTTCCCCAACAATCTAAAGGGCAGAGAAATTGCTGATTACATTGTCGCAAAAAAGTCAGCCCCTTTCAAAGAAATCATTCAGCCAAAACAAATTGTCATCACTGCCGATACAATCGTTTGGTGTGAAAATGAATATTTGGGAAAGCCAAAAGACGAAGCAGATGCAAAAAACATGTTGCAAAAACTTTCTGGAAAATCTCACGAAGTGATTACAGCAGTTGGGTTTCTTTTTGATGGTCAATTTGACATTATCACAGAAGTAACTGAAGTGCATTTTAAAGCGCTTTCGGAAATTGAAATTAATCAATACATCAGTCAACACGATCCGTTAGACAAGGCTGGAGCCTATGGCATACAGGACTGGATCGGGGAAATTGGGATTATTAAAATTAATGGCAGTTACACCAATGTGGTCGGATTACCTCTCGCTCAGGTTTTTCAAAAAATTAAATCTATAATTCAGATTTGATTCCTTTTTAAATAATGTAACTTAAACCTTAAAATCAAAACAAGTGATACACAAAATATTTAGCATTCTGTTTCTTGTTTCTTCTTTGATCAGCTGCTCAGAACAGCAGTTAAATCCAGAAAAAGTTAATCTTAGCAACGAATTCAAGTCTTATTGGTTTGATGGGAAAGCAGAAATATCTACTTACAGTTTGTCTCAATCGAGGTATGGGGAAATGCGTTCGGGAAATGCTGTTTTGATTTTTGTAACAGAAGATTTTTTAAAAAAAGAACAAGTAAAAGCTAATGTTTCTTCTGAAAAAAGTGAGTCTGTACTAAAGTTAAATCGTAACGTTAATTTCTTAACCGGAATCTATCCTTATCACATCATGAACAGTTCTTTCGTTTCATTGGAGGAGAAAGAATCTTTAAGGAAAATAACAGCTTCCATTCAAGAATGGTGTGGACATACTTACCTTCAGCTCAATAAAAAATCAGAGCTCAAGATCAAAAGACATTCTTATTTTGAAGGAGAAGCAGATCAAGAACTTAATTTTAAAAATGCCTTGACAGAAGCGGAGCTTTGGAATACAATCAGAATAAATCCTAGCAGCTTGCCCATTGGAAATTTAAACATAATTCCCTCCTTGGATTTATTGCAGCTGAATCACTTAAAAATAAAACCCTATCCAGCGATTGCAAAATTAGATTTCGAGAATAATTATTTTACCTATAGTCTTGAATTTCAAGATTTAAATCGTTTACTTAAAATTAAATTCAAAAATAGTTTTCCCTACCAAATAGAAGGATGGGAAGAGTTTTCACTTAAGGAAAATAATCAACTGAGCAGGGCAAATCGATTGACCACAAAAAAAATTAGTTATTGGCAAAATAATAAACTAGGAGATGAAAAATACAGAGACAGCTTACTGCTCAATCCATAAGATTATGATGCGTTTCATTATCTTTATTATGAGCATGAACGTCATTTATGCTCAAAGTTCTTCAGAGACCTACAAAAAGATTCAGAAGTTAAATTTTCTGGGTTCAGTACTTTATGTTGCAGCACATCCAGATGATGAAAACACGAGAATGATTTCTTATTTTTCAAATCATCTTCTTGCTCGAACTGCCTATTTATCACTGACAAGAGGCGATGGAGGACAGAATTTAATTGGATCCGAATTAAGGGAAGCCTTGGGTTTAATAAGAACACAAGAGCTGTTATCAGCCCGAGGCATTGATGGTGGAGAGCAATATTTTACAATGGCCAACGACTTTGGTTACTCAAAACATCCAGATGAAACATTTTCGATTTGGGATAAAGAAAAAGTTCTTTCACAAACCATTGAAAGAATAAGACAATTCAAACCCGATATTGTCATCAATCGTTTTGACCACAGAACTCCTGGAAAAACACATGGTCATCACACCAGTTCAGCAATTATAAGCACCGAAGCCTTTGAACTCTCTGGCTCAAAAAACACTCTTTCTATCTCTGAAATCTGGCAGCCCAAAAGACTTTTTTTCAACACCTCATGGTGGTTCCATGGAAGTCGCGAAAAGTTTAACAAATCGGATAGATCCAATTTAATTGAATTTGATACTGGTGTTTTTGATCCTTTAACGGGTAGAAGTAATTCTGAAATTGCTGCAATGAGTAGAAGTCAGCACAAGTCGCAGGGGTTTGGAAGTGCTGCGCAACAAGGTCGTCAGTTAGAGTACCTAGAGTTGATTAAAGGAACGCCACTAAAATCAAACAATCCATTTGAAGGGATTAATACAAGTTGGACGCGCCTTGCAGGCGGTGCTGAAATTGAGAAGCTGATTGTTGACATTATCAATGAATTTAATTTCTCAAAACCTTATCTGAGTGTTTCGAAACTTGTTCTGGCCTATGATAAAATCAAAAAACTGAAGAACAAGCATTGGAGTGAAATAAAATCAAAAGAAATTGAAGGTATTATTTTGCAGTGTCTTGGGGTTAATCTTCAGGCAAATGCTTCAGTGCCTTATGCGGTTTTTGGCGAAGAAATAAACATAACAATTAAAGCAGTCAATCCCAGTCCGATAAAAGTTATCATTAAACAGCTTGAAAAAATCAAGCAAACCGAATCAATCGAAAAATCATTGATGCAAAACTTCGTTTTTGAAAAAAAATTAAACCATATAATACAAGGGGAGATTAGTAGCCCCTATTGGCTTTCTGAGGAAAGTTCAACAGGAATGTACAGCACGTCTAAAAAAAACCTGATCGGGTTGGCAGAAACTCCAGCAGCAATTGTCATTGACTTTACGCTCCTAATTGAGGGTGTGGAGATAAAAGCGACCCTGCCACTCTCCTATCGCAAGACAGACCCTGTCAGAGGGGAAGTTGTCGTGCCATTCCAAATACTTCCTGCCACCACAACTCAAATCGAAGAACCAGTTTATTTGTTTTCTGGAAAAGAAAAAAAATCAATTAATATAAAGGTCAAAAATAATGGTGAAAGTTTTAAAGGAAGCATTCACTTAAAGGGAAATAAACATTGGAAAATTTCACCAGAAAATCATAGCATTGTTATTGATGGAAAGGGCGCCGAGAAAAACCTTTTATTTGAAATAACACCCCCTGACTTTCCAGATCAATTCGCGCTTAATCCTTTAATAGAAACTAGGAATAAAAGTTTTAACGCATCGATGCAGGAAATCGAATACGATCACTTCCCCAAGCAATACATGGTTGTTCCGGCAATTTCAAAAGCAATTACATTAGATTTAAAAACAGACGTAAATAAAATTGGTTACATCAATGGCGCTGGAGACAAAATCCCTGAAAGTTTACGAGCAGTGGGAATCGAAGTTGAAACGCTTGATGCGGATCAAATTAGTCTTGAAAAACTGAACAACTATGCCTCAGTGGTGATGGGTATTCGGGCGTTTAATGTGAATGAATCCTTGCCCTTTAAAAATAAAATTTTATGGGAATATGTCTCTCAAGGTGGAACCTTATTAATTCAATACAATACCAGCAGAGGACTAAAAACAAATGAAATTGCGCCCCTTAATCTAACGCTTTCGAGGGATCGTGTAACTGATGAAAATGCTGCTGTAACAATTTTAGATGGTAAGCACCTCCTCTTAAACCATCCAAACAAAATAAGCTCTAAAGACTTTGAAGGTTGGGTGCAGGAGCGCGGATTGTATTTCCCTAACCAATGGCACGATGATTTTAAACCATTATTAAGAATGAATGATCCCGGAGAAAATCCGAAAGATGGCGCGTTGTTGTTCGCAGATTACGGAAAAGGAAAGATTGTTTACACTGGATTAAGTTTTTTCAGGCTTTTACCGGCTGGAGTTCCGGGAGCTTATCGATTGTTTTTTAATTTAATCGCACCTAAAAATGAAAAAAAATAAAATTTCAAAAATATATTTTGGTTTAGTTTTAACTCAAATTGCCTATTGGTCACTCTTTTATTTATTTATGAAATATTATAATTAATGGGAAATATTGACTGGATCATCTTGGGTTTTACCCTAATTTTCATCATCCTCTACGGGATAAGAAAAAACAACTCTCACAAAAACATTCAAGATTATATTAAAGGAGGAAATAAAGCCTCTTGGTTTACCGTAGGTCTGTCTGTTATGGCAACTCAAGCCAGTGCAATTACTTTTCTCTCTACTCCAGGACAAGCATTTAATGATGGCATGGGGTTTGTGCAGTTTTATTTTGGTTTACCTTTTGCGATGGTGATCATCTGTCTTTTTTTTCTACCCGTTTATCATAAATTAAAAGTATTCACAGCTTATGAATTTTTAGAAAAAAGATTTGATCTTAAAACAAGAATTTTAACTGCAATACTTTTCCTTATTCAGCGAGGGTTAGCAGCAGGAATAACAATTTATGCACCGGCGATAATCCTAAGCGTAGTTTTAGGTTGGGATTTAAAAATGCTTATCGTAATCATAGGACTCTTAGTTGTTTTTTATACAATGATTGGTGGAACCCAAGCTGTCAGTGTCACCCAAAAACAACAAATGTTCATTATTTTTTCAGGAATGATCGCCGCTTTTATTTTTATCGTTTATGCTTTGCCCGAAAATATAAATTTTTCCAATGCACTAGAATTGGCAGGAATCAATGATAAATTAAATGTGTTGGATTTTAGTTTTGACCCAAACAATCGATACACTTTCTGGAGTGGAATAACGGGAGGGCTTTTTTTAGCTCTTTCTTATTTTGGTACTGACCAAAGTCAGGTACAACGCTACCTATCAGGAAAATCATTGAAAGAAAGTCAACGAGGCCTAATCATGAATGGATTCTTAAAAATCCCAATGCAGTTTTTTATATTGTTAACGGGAGTTATGGTTTTTGTTTTTTTTCAGTTTGAAAAAGCCCCAATACATTTCAACAAGAATGCCATTGAAAAGGTAAAAGAGTCCACTCATCGAAGTGCATTTGTTGAATTAGAAAAACTAAATGATCAGTTGCACCTTGAAAAACAACAATACATTAATAAAACGTTATTTTTTGAAAGCGAACAGCTAAAAGAGAAATACCTTCAAGTTCAAAATCAGTATGAGCAAAACCGAAAAGCTGCCAAAAAACTAATTGAACAAGTAGAGCCAAAAGTCGAGTCAAATGACAAGGATTATGTTTTTATTTATTTCATTTTAGAACACCTACCAAGGGGACTGATAGGGCTTCTTTTGGCTGTAATACTTTCAGCTGCCATGAGTTCCTCTGCCTCCGAAATTAATGCACTTTCAGCAACGAGTGTAGTGGATCTTTACAAAAGATTCAGACCCAACTCTGAACCCAAACATTATGTCTGGGCTACCAAAGGCTTCACCATACTTTGGGGATGTATTGCGATTTTATTCGCAATGGTGGGGAATTTGTTTGAGAATTTAATTCAATTAATTAACATCATTGGATCGCTTTTCTACGGAACCATTCTTGGAATTTTCTTAATTGCAATTTTCATTAAATTCATCAGAGGAAAAGCCATGTTTTTTGCTGCAATAATTTCAGAAATTATGGTATTGTATGTTTACAAAATGGACATCGTTAGTTTTCTTTGGCTCAACGTAATTGGCGCAACACTCACCATTATGTTGGCCCTAATTTTACAAGCAATTTTTAAAGAAACAGTAAAAGCTTAGTATCAGTTACTCCATTTTTCTATAGATTCATTGTTCATGATTTCATAATCTTTATTACCCGCCTTTATGGCAAGTGCCAAAGACTTCTTAGCTGCAGCAATAGCAGCAGAGGTTTCATTTAAACCTGCTAAAATTAAAGATTGTTGACGGAACATCCAAAAAGCATCATCCTGCATCTCAACTGCTTTAGATATCCAAGTTTTCGCCTGATTAAGGTCGTGTCCTTCGTTAAGATAATAAACCGCTGCGTTGTAATAATCTCCAGCTTTGGGATTATTAGATAATGTTTTTTCAATACTTAACATGGCTTGTTTAGCAGAGGGAACTTCCACAGGCAGAGAGATCGAAGTGTTTTCCCATGATAGGTTTATGTTGGCGCCACTACTTTTTATATCAGAGATGTCAATCGTAAAAGTTTCGACTTCTTTGTCAATCCTTTGGACTGGTAAAGAGATGCTAAGCGCAATTTTGCTTTCCTCCCACTCTTTAGGAACACCCCAAGAGTCCGTCTTACTATAAAAATACAACACCCAACTGTTTTCATCAGGCAGGGTGTAAATAGCGTATTTTCCTGAAGGTATCTCCTCACCCATAATCATTATTGAGTCAGAAAACTCAATGGTCGTATTTTTATTGGCACCCGTTCTCCATAATTCTCCAAAGCGTATTAAATTTCCAACAATTGCTCTGCCTCTTTTCGAAGGGCGTGAGTATTCAATCGTAAAATCTGTCATCCCAACAACTTGAGATATTTTAGCCTTAGGACTCGGCTGGGGTGTTCTTACTTGAGCAAATGTTATGCTACAAAATAATGAGATGGCTAATAATAAATGGTTTTTCATGTTATGTTTTAAATTTAATGCATCAAACTTTTACAAAAATATAATATTGAAATAGTTTTTAAGGTAAGTTAGCTTAAATCCTTTGTTAATTGTTTATATTTTGTTTAATTAAATATAAAAATAGTTAAACGTTTATTTATATTTGTATAAATAATAATCATAAATGAAAATTTATCGCAAGCATACTTTCCAGAATCTTCCAATAACTTGCGACCAGGCTTGGGATTTTTTGTGTGATCCAAACAACTTAAAAACCATCACTCCTGATTATATGGGGTTTGAAATTTTAAGTGGTGCAGAAAAAAAAATGTATGCCGGGCAAATTATTCAGTATATCGTTACCCCGGTCATGGGAATCCCTACGAAATGGGTGACTGAAATCACACATGTAAAGGAAGGTGAATATTTTGTAGACGAACAACGATTTGGCCCTTATGCATTATGGCACCACAAACACTTCATTCGCCCGATTGAAAACGGTGTTGAAATGGAAGACATTATTGACTATAAAATACCTTTTGGAACGCTCGGAAGATTGGCACATCCGATAATTGTCAAGCCCAAACTCAATGAAATATTTGATTATCGACAAAAAAAATTAATTGAACTTTTTGGTGAATATAAAAACTAAATATGAAAAAAAATATACTAATAATTGGGGGTAGCTCAGGAATTGGACTCGAATTGATCAAATTAATTGGGGGAGAAAATAACGTTTTTTCTGCCTGCAGAACCAACGAGCATTTGACTGGCTTGAATGTAACTCACATTCCTTTTGACGTTTTAACTGACACCTTGGATCTCTCTGTATTACCAGAATCGTTAGACGGTTTTGTTTACTGCCCTGGAAGCATAAATTTAAGACCATTCAAAGGACTTAAACCTGAAACTTTTCTTAATGATTTTTCAATCAATGTAATGGGAGCTGTCAAAACATTACAATCCGTATTAAGCAAATTACAAAGTGGAGATGTTACAGCAAGCGTTGTATTTTATAGCACTGTCGCAGTCCAAACCGGGATGGCCTTCCACGCAAGTGTTGCCGCTGCAAAAGGAGCATTAGAAGGTTTGGCGAGATCACTGGCAGCAGAATTAGCTCCAAAAGTAAGGGTCAACGTCATTGCACCTTCGATTACAGATACTCCGCTAGCGGATAAGTTCCTGAACAACGACACCAAAAAAGAAAATGCAGCTGGAAGACATCCACTACAACGTTTTGGCAGTGCCGAAGAGATGGCAGAAGCAACCGCATTTCTTTTAAGCAATAAAAGCAGTTGGATGACTGCTCAAGTTCTTCATATCGACGGAGGAATTGGAGACATAAAAAGTTAAATAAAAATGGGAAAGGTAACTTTATTTTGGTTTCGTCGTGACCTGAGAGTCATCGACAACAGAGGTCTTTATGAGGCCTTAAAGCATTCAAATAAAGTTCTGCCTATTTTTATTTTTGATGAAAAAATCCTAGACAAGCTTCCAAAAAAAGATGCTAGAATAACATTTTTGTTTAAAGCCTTGGGGGGCATCAATAAAGCGATGAAGGGGAACAGATGTACTGTAGGAATTTATAGAGGCGCTCCCAAGGCTATTTTTAAAAAACTCACCAATGATTATGAGATTGATAAAGTAATTGCTAATCATGATTATGAGCCATACGCCTTGGAACGTGATGGTGAAATAAAAGAACTATTAGGTGACAAAGGAATTGACTTTATTACCTACAAAGACCAAGTAATCTTTGAGAAAAATGAGATTTGTAAGAATGATGGAAAGCCATACCTCGTTTATACTCCCTATTCCAAAAAATGGATTGCGAATCTAAAGCCTCAAGATACAAATCATTATCCCTCAGAAAATAATCTTGGTAATTTATACAATGATTCGTCTCTTCCTACATTAACCATAGCGGATTTAGGTTTTGAATCCTCAGAAAAAGAACCACTTCCACATGTATTTACGGATGAAGTAATTGACAATTATGAAGCGACTCGAAATTTCCCAATGCTTGACAGTACTTCCCGTTTAGGAGCTCACCTTCGATTTGGTACAGTAAGTGTCAGACAGCTAGTTGAAAAAGCAGCTGTAGCAAAAGAAATTACATTTTTAAAAGAGCTGATTTGGAGAGAGTTTTTCATGCAGATTTTGTGGCATTTTCCTCATACCAAAGACAGTAATTTTAAATCAAAATACGATCGGATAGAGTGGCGAAATGACGAAGAGGAATTTGAGAAATGGTGTGCTGGTGAAACAGGTTATCCATTTGTAGATGCCGGAATGCGAGAATTAAACGAGACTGGTTTTATGCACAATCGAGTGCGGATGTTGGTGGGTAGTTTTTTGTGTAAACACCTTTTGATCGATTGGAGATGGGGGGAAGCTTATTTCGCTGAAAAGCTGTTGGATTATGAAATGTCAAGCAATGTAGGGAACTGGCAATGGGTAGCGGGTTGTGGTGTTGATGCAGCGCCCTATTTTAGAATCTTTAATCCTACCGAACAGATCAAAAAATTTGATATGGAACTCAAATACATCCAAAAGTGGGTTCCTAATTTTCAAGAGTTAGACTATCCCCAACCCATTGTTGATCATAAGTTTGCACGCGAACGTTGTTTGAGTGTTTATAAAGCAGCATTAAACATGGCATGAAGCGGGTATTAAAACAAAATTTACCTGAGAAAATTTGCCTGACTTGCAATCGTCCATTTCAGTGGAGAAAGAAATGGGAGCGTGATTGGGAAAATGTCAAATATTGTAGTAAAAAATGTAAATCCACATGATAACAGCTTTGGTTTGGTTACGAAATGATGTGCGTTTTCAAGATCAACAGTCCTTTTTCAATGCTTGCAAGTCTTATGAAAGGGTCGTGGCTTACTATACTTTTGAGCCAAAAGATTTTGAAAAAACAACTTGGGGTTTTCAAAAAACGGGAAAGTTTAGAACACGTTTCAATATTGAAACACTTCAATCCCTTCAACTTGAATTAAAAGAAAAAAATATTACGCTAATCGTTGAAAAGCGATCTGCAACGGTGGGAATTCCCCATTGGATTGAAGACCTAAACGCAAGCGCTTTGTTTTTTCAAAAAGAATGGACAGCTGAAGAAAAATTAATCTCAAATGCAGTTTGTGATAGTTTATCAAATAAAGTTCAGATTTTTACTCATTACGATCAATTCCTTTTTCATCCCGATGATATCCCCATGGACATTGATTCAATACCACAGGTGTTTACTGTTTTTAGAAAAAAATGTGAGAAATACAGCACTATCAAATCCTGCATTCCAGAACCCGCAATTTTAGATAAAAAATCTTTACTAGCTGCTCCCTTCACCATTCCTACTCTTGAAGAATTAGGGTTCGCATCCTTTGACACCCCAACGCATACCGCCTTTCCATTTTTGGGAGGAACGACGTCGGCATTGAATCGCATAACGGACTACTTTTGGAAATCCGAGCGCCTTTCATTTTATAAACAAACCAGAAATGGTTTATTAGGATCAGATTACAGTTCAAAATATTCACCTTGGTTAGCCAACGGTTCCCTTTCAGCAAGAATGATTTATTGGGAAGTGCAACGCTATGAAAAAGAAATTCAAAAAAATGAATCCACCTATTGGTTAATTTTCGAATTGATTTGGCGAGATTATTTTAAGTACATCTCATTAAAGCATGGAAATGCAATCTTTCATCTGGGTGGTATTTTGGATAAAAAATATACTTGGGATTCCAATTCGGAAATTTTCCTAAAATGGACTGAAGGAAAAACCACTGAGCCTTTTGTCAACGCCAATATGATCGAACTGAAAAAAACAGGTTTTATGAGCAATCGAGGCAGGCAAAATGTTGCAAGTTTTTTTGCCAAAAGCATGTTGATGGATTGGCGCATGGGGGCTGCTTATTTTGAGCAACAACTTATTGATTACGATGTACATAGCAACTGGGGGAACTGGCTCTACGTTGCAGGTGTTGGCAATGACCCACGTGACCGAAAATTTAATATAAAACTACAAGCAGATCGTTATGATGCCAAAGGGCAATATCAAAAATGCTGGTTGCAAAACACCTTGTTTGAATGAAAGTACGATTAATCCTTGGCGATCAATTAAATCTAAACCATTCTTGGTTTGATCAAATTGACGATTCAGTCTGCTATGTGATGATGGAGGTTCGGCAGGAAACCGATTATGTCAAGCATCATTTACAAAAAGTAGTTGCTTTTTTTAACGCCATGCGCCATTTTAAAAGTGCTGTTGAAAACAAAGGACATCGCATTCATTATTTTAAATTAGATAATCCAAAAAACAAACAAAGCATTACAGAGAATTTGAATCAAATAATTGGTCAACATGAAGCCACTCATTTTGAGTATCAGTTTCCTGATGAGTACCGACTTGATTTAGAATTAAATCAATATTGTAAAACACTCTCTATTTCCTCCTCCGTTATAGGCTCAGAACATTTCATGACTTCAAGGCTTTTTCTTACTGAATTTTTTGAAGGGAAAAAGCAGTTGGTGATGGAATTTTTTTATCGCAGAATACGCAAAGATTTCAATCTGTTAATGAAAGCTGGAAAACCCTTGGGAGGTCTTTGGAACTTTGACAAAAACAATCGGAATAAATGGAAGGGAGAACCTGCAATTCCACAACCATTTAAAGGAGCTCCAACATCCATTGATGCATTGGAGGAACTCTTAAAAAAACAAGGGGTTGAAACTTTAGGAACCTTAGATTCAGCTAATTTTTTGTATCCGGCCACTCGGGAAGAAGCCCTGCTTCAATTGGATTATTTTAATCAGCATTTACTAAAATATTTTGGACATTATCAAGATGCCATGCACACCCAAGAGCTGAATTTATTTCATTCCCGTCTTTCCTTTGCATTAAACACAAAAATGGTTTCCCCTTTAGAAGTGGTTAACTCGGTAATTGACTATTATTACAACAATGAAGAAACAATTGAGATTTCTCAAGTAGAAGGTTTTGTACGTCAGATTATTGGCTGGCGAGAATACATGCGAGGAATTTATTGGAGAGAAATGCCAAACTATGCAAAGAAAAATGTGTTGGATAATCAAAATTCACTTCCTGATTTTTATTGGACCGCCAAAACCAAAATGAATTGCTTACATCACAGCATTCAAAATTCATTAGACCATGCCTATGCTCACCACATACAGCGTTTGATGATCACTGGAAATTTTGCTTTGTTAGCACAAATAAATCCCGATGAGGTGGATCAATGGTATTTAGGGGTCTATGCTGATGCGGTGGAATGGGTGCAAATGCCTAATACTCGAGGGATGAGTCAGTGGGCAGACGGGGGAATTGTTGCCACAAAACCCTATGTTTCTGCAGCGGCCTATATTCATAAAATGAGTAATTATTGTGATGATTGTCAATATGATAAAAAGAAGCGAGTGGGTGACGATGCTTGCCCCTTTAACAGCTTGTATTGGAACTTTTTAGATGATAAAAAAGAGCATTTCGAAAAAAACAATCGAATGGCAATGATGTTGCGGTTATTGGAAAAAATTCCTGCGGCAGATCTTGCTGAAATAAAAAAGCGTGCTTATGAAATCATAAACCAACCCGATGCATTTTAAGACCAAAAAACTTAATGTAATATGGTTAAAAAGAGATCTAAGACTTTTAGACCATGAAGCCCTCCATGTTGCTTTGGCGTCTGAGAACAACTGTCTTATTTTATATGTTTTAGAAGAGGAATTATTAAACGACAGCCATTATAGTGAGCGTCATTTCAATTTTATCAAACAGTCAATCGCACAATTAAATCAACAATTAAAACCGCATAATACTAAAGTGCTGTGTGTGCAGGGAACTGTTCTAAGTATTTTGAAAAGTTTAAATGAACGTATTCCGATTTCATTGTATTCTCATCAAGAAACCGGTATTCAACTCACATTTGATCGGGATAAGGAAGTCCGAAAATGGGTAGATTCTGAAGAAATTAGTTGGAAGGAATTTTTACAGCAAGGTGTTTTTAGACGCTTGAGAAATCGAAAAAAATGGATTCATTTATGGACTGCCCATATGAATCGACCTGTTTTTCCTTTTTCTCCCAAAGAAAATCAGTTGGTTGATTCGAAAACGATTCTCGAGCTTGAATCTCATTTTGAGGTTGTTTCGTTGGAAACATCAAAATCAGCATTACTTCAACCTGGGGGAGAACTCAATGCGCATCGTTATCTAAATTCCTTTTTTAAAAGTCGTTATTTAAATTATCAAAAACACATTTCAAAACCCGATTTGGCTCGAAAGAGTTGCAGCAGGCTCTCTCCATATATTTCTTGGGGAAATATTTCAATGCGGCAAGTTTTGCAGCGAACAGAAATAGAAAAAGAGCAGGGTAAAAGGAGTCGTGCCTTGTCCGCTTTTGATTCACGCTTAAGATGGCAAGCTCATTTTATTCAAAAATTTGAAATGGAATGTGCGATGGAATTTAAGAGTATTAATAAAGGATATCATGCTCTTACAAAAGAAAAACGTTCTGATCATTTGACTGCTTGGGAAACCGGGCAAACGGGAGTACCTATGGTAGACGCTGCCATGCGCTGCTTGGTTGCAACGGGTTATTTAAACTTTAGAATGCGTGCCTTGGTCGTTTCTTTTGTGATTCATCAACTGTGGCAACCTTGGCAATCCATTTCAGGGTTTTTAGCCCGTCAGTTTTTAGATTTTGAGCCGGGAATTCATTTTCCCCAAATTCAAATGCAAGCAGGCGAAACGGGAATTAATACCCTTAGAATTTATAATCCAGTTAAAAATGGACTGGAGCACGACCCGCAAGGGTTATTTGTAAAAAAATGGATTCCAGAATTGGCTACTTTGCCTCAAGCTTTCCTTCACACTCCTTGGAATTTAACGCCCCTGGAAGCTGCTTTGTATGATTTTAAGTTAGGAAACAATTATCCATTACCCATAGTAGATTTAACCAAAAGCCGTGAAAAAGCAAGTCAAACCCTGTGGAACCTTCAAAAAAATAGCTTAGTTAGAAAAGAAAGCAAACGAATTTTAAATCAACATACTTTACCAAATAGTAGAAAATCATGAAAAAAGAAATCATATTAGAGGAAGTTCAAGTTGATCGAGTTATCGAAATGGCATGGGAAGATCGCACTCCTTTTGATGCCATCCTAATACAATTTGGTTTAAAAGAACAGGATGTCATTAAGTTGATGCGAAAGGAGATGAAACTCTCCAGTTTTAAGATGTGGCGGGCTAGAGTTCAGGGGAGAAAAACCAAGCATAGCAAAAGCCGATCGGAAACCGTAGATCGTTTTAAATGTACCCGGCAAAGAAATATTAGCAATAATAAGGTTTCAAAACGCTGATTTTTATTAACTTATGATAAAAATCCAATGTCCTCCAACAAAACAAAACCTACCGCTACCTCTGTTCATCTATTTTTAGAAGAACTAGTTCCTGAGGAAAAAAAAGCTGATAGCTGGGTATTATACCAAATGATGGCCCGCCTTACTGGAGCACGAGGAATTCTTTGGGGTACTTCTATTATTGGCTTTGGTGATTATCATTATAAATATGCGAGCGGGAGAGAAGGCGATTGGTTTTTAACTGGTTTTTCGCCCCGAAAAAATGCCCTTACACTTTATCTGATGTGTGATATTTCCCACAAGAAATTTAATTTTGAAGCGCTTGGAAAACACAAAAAAGGCAAAGGTTGCCTTTATATTAAAAAGTTAGTAGATGTGGATTTAAAGGTTCTAGAAGAAATCATTAAAACAAGTATTACACTAACTGTTAAAAAAGATCAATAACGAACTTCCACGT
This sequence comes from Flavobacteriaceae bacterium, assembly GCA_017857815.1. Lineage (GTDB taxonomy): Bacteria > Bacteroidota > Bacteroidia > Flavobacteriales > Flavobacteriaceae > UBA8316. The sequence goes on from JAFMCL010000003.1 coordinate 99,329, forward strand.
TCATTCCAACACTTGCTGAACCAAGAACGGACCATGTTCCTTGACTAACTTCTCTTGCAATGAGTGGGGCACCAAAAAAGCCTCCAGAGAAAAATAATTTTCCAGGTCCCAAATCCTCTATCCATTCTATGGCGATAAAAAAATCTTCATCGATAACAATTTCATATGGCGTTAAATCAACTGTGACGATACCGGATTCAATTTCGGTTTCTACAATAATGTTTTCATTTAGTATATTCTCATTGGGAAGTCCGTTGACCAGATCATAAAAGTTTAAACGAAATTTAATTAGACCATAATCGTTTTCAACCAAGGAGACATTGAATTTCTTTAAAATCATTGGGCGTTTTCTTCCTCGAACAACAAAACCCATTTCATTTCCAAGCTTATTGGTTGTAAAGGCTGCATATAGTAATTTTGAAGTGGTTTTATTTCCTAATATTTTTGTTTGATATTTCGTTTTACGATCCGAAGTCAAAATTACTTCGTCCAGCTCAGTTGCTTTTTCTGTTAAGGAAATTTCTATAAGTTGCTGGTCTAAAAAATCCTTTAAAATAAATGATTTTGATTCAAAGCCAATCATGGAAAAAAGCAAGGTATCTTGTGCATTCAATTTTACATTGACACCCAATTCAAAATAACCATAATCATCCGATACAGTCCCAATGTTTTTATTGATTAATCCAATATTTACATAAGGTAGGGGTTCTTTTGTTGCGGCGTCAAGAACTTTCCCTATAAGATCATACTGCGCGAACACTGTCTGTCCAAAAACAACTGAATAAAAGATACTTAGTAGGATAATAATTTTCTTTTTCATGGGGGGTGAAGTAAAGAAATTAGCTGTTGATACGTTTTATTTTAGCACCAATTTGTTGCAATCGGTTTTCAATATCTTCATAACCTCTATCGATTTGTTCGATGTTATGAATCGTACTTGTTCCCTTGGCTGAAAGTGCTGCAATAAGCAGGGAGACACCCGCCCGAATATCAGGAGAGGTCAATGTTGCTGATTCAAGTTGGGATTTAAAGTCATGACCAATAACCGTTGCTCGGTGTGGATCACATAAGATGATTTTGGCTCCCATGTCAATTAATTTATCGACAAAAAACAAACGACTTTCAAACATTTTTTGGTGGATCAAAACACTTCCACGTGCTTGGGTTGCAACCACGAGAATAATACTCAAAAGATCAGGCGTAAACCCTGGCCATGGAGCATCAGAAATTGTTAATATAGAACCATCAATATAACTTTGTACTTCATACCCATTGGTATGTGTAGGGATAAAAATATCATCTCCTTTTTTTTGTATTGTAATGCCTAACTTTCTGAAAACACTAGGCATTTGTCCTAAATATTCCCAGCGTACATTTTTAATCGTAATTTCACTCTTGGTCATTGCGGCTAAACCAACCCAACTTCCTATTTCAATCATATCTGGTAGAATGCTGTGGTCTGTTCCGCCTAGGTTTTCAACGCCATGAATGGTTAATAAATTAGAACCAATTCCAGTGATTTTGGCTCCCATTCGATTGAGCATATTACAGAGTTGCTGTAAATAAGGTTCACAAGCAGCATTGTAAATTGTAGTTGTTCCGGTTGCTAATACCGCAGCCATTAAAATATTGGCAGTTCCGGTAACGGATGCCTCATCCAGTAACATGTCGGTACCGATTAATTCTTTGGCTTCCACGCTGTAAAAATAATCTTCACGATTATAATTAAATTTAGCTCCTAGCTTGATCAAACCTTCAAAGTGGGTATCCAATCTGCGTCTTCCAATTTTATCTCCTCCGGGTCTTGGAATACTTCCTTTGCCAAATCGTGCTAAAAGGGGACCTACTAACAAGATGGAGCCTCGCAGCCCTTTTCCATCCACTTTAAACTGTTCGGAACTTAAATAATCAAGATCAATAGCATCGGCCTGAAAGCGAAAACTCCCTTTTGCTATTTTCTCAACTTTTACGCCAAAATTTTCAAGGAGTTGAATGAGTTTGTTCACATCGATGATGTCTGGAATATTATGAATGTTTACTACTTCTGGCGTAAGTAATACAGCACATAAAATCTGTAAGGCTTCGTTTTTTGCTCCTTGTGGAGTGATCGATCCACTCAACTTGTGTCCTCCTTCAATTTGAAAACTCCCCATTAAAATTAAAGTTTAATATCGTTTGCGATTGTTATTATTTCGTTTGTTTCGTTGAGGTGGCTTTTGATTACTTTTTGGGCCATTTCCGTTTTTAGGTTTCCCTTTTAGAAGTTCGGCGCTGTCTGTAAGTGGTAGCAACTCTTCTTTTACGGTCAGTATGTTACCTGAAAGCTCTGCCAAATGATTGAGTATTACGATATCTTCTACAGTGTCTTTGTTCCAATTAAGAAAACATTTTTTCATGTGATTGGCAATATTTAAAACCAATGCATTTTTCATCTCACCGTCTTCCCAACCCTTGGCAACATTGATCATACTTTTAAGGTTATTCCCATAAAAACGATATCTAGGGAATTTTTGAGGATAAGGCAATCTGGCTGGTTTTTCCTCCAACAATTCCCTTGAAGGTTTTTCGTAAGGACCATCAACATCCAATTCAAAATCAGACATGATGAACAACTGATCCCAGAGTTTGTGTTGAAAGTCAGGAACGTCTCTCAGGTGCGGACTTAAATTTCCCATGATGCCAATAATTGCTTTTGACATTTTGTTGCGTTCTTCCTTATCTTCTGTTGCAACGAGTTGGTTGACCATGATTTGCACATGACGCCCGTATTCAGGTATGATAAGTTGAGTACGCTTAGTGTTGTATTGTAAAGATTCCATTATGGAGAGTGATTTAATTTACTAAGATGCAGTTTTATAATATTGCAAATTACTAAAATTCGAATTATTGTTCTTTTAATATATAATGTTTTATTATAATGTAATAACGTCCTTAAAATCAGCGGCTTTTTTATAAATCGTGATCACCTCATCAGGAGAGTTCATTTCTAAAGTTATGGTTAGACTTTGGAACTTTTTCTTTGAAGAAGCAACCAGACTCACTTTTTTCTCTTTGGTATTGAATAGTGCTTTTAGATTGTCAACCTGAGGGTTTTCAGTTTTAACAATAAACTTAAACATATAGATTCCGGGCCAAGATTGAGATTTCTCAAGTTGGGAGTAAAATCGTGAATAAAATTCATCTGAATTTTCCTTTGATACCATTAAGGAAGCTAATTTTGTACAAATATAAGTTATTAAAATGAAAAACAAGTTTTGAAAGAAAACCTCCTTGTAAATAAAAAAATTGTCATCAGTGGCGGACCTGGAAGTGGCAAAACAACCTTGGTCAACCTCCTTATTAACGATGGCTATCATTGCTTTGAGGAGTTTTCGAGATCTGTTATCGATGCTGGAAAAGCAAAAGGTATTCAAAATTTATTTAAAACAGAACCATTGACCTTTAGTCAAATTATCTTTCAAGAAAGGAAAAAACAATATTTGTCCGCCGATAAAATCGACCATAGGTCTGTTTTCCCATATGTGTTTTTTGATCGAGGACTGCACGATATTGTTGCTTATTTAGTTCATCAAGGAAACCCTGCTGATGAAATGAGCATTGAAATACAAAAATACCCCTATGATCTGGCGATACTTCTCCCCCCTTGGAAAGACATTTACAAAAATGATGAACATCGGATGGAGTCTTTTGAAGAATCTATTTTAATTTTTGAGTCTATTAAAAAAACTTATAAAAAATTTTCTATTCCTATTGTTGAAATTCCTTTTAATACGCCAAATTCAAGAATAATGAGTATACTTAAGCTATTAAAAAATGAAGATCATTCTTAAAACCTTAAAGGAATATTGGAAATTCGAGGGGTTTCGTCCTTTACAAGAGGAGATAATCAATCATTATACCTCAGGAAAAGACACGGTAGTCTTATTGCCTACAGGTGGGGGGAAATCTCTTTGCTATCAACTTCCTGCACTTCTAAAAGAAGGAATGACACTGGTCATCTCTCCGTTGATTTCTTTGATGCAAGATCAAGTAAATCAGATGAATGCGATGGGAATTAAATCGATGTTTTTTCAAAGTAATTCTCTAAAATTTCCAATTAATCAACAGATGGATAATGCCAGATTTGGAAAATTCAAGCTGATTTATTGCTCTCCCGAACGGCTATTGAATGCAGATTTTATTAGTCAATTAAAACTTTTACCACTCAACGGCATTGCTGTTGATGAAGCACACTGTATTTCAGAATGGGGTCATGACTTTAGACCTGCATTCAAATCTATTAAAAATTTAAAAGAATTATTCCCAAATCTATCGTTGATCGCTTTGACAGCATCCGCAACACCCATTGTTCTTGAAGACATTAAAAAGGAACTTAATTTAATTAAACCCAAAGTCTTTACTACTTCTTTTGAAAGAAAAAACTTGTGTTATGAAACCCTTCAAACAGAAGATAAAGTGGGAACTTTAATTAAATATTTTAATAACAATCGGAACCCTGCAATTATTTATTGCCGCTCAAGAGTTAGAACAGAACAAGTCACCCAACAACTGAAAAGCGCTGGATTGAAATGTGATTTTTTTCATGGAGGGCTCAGTATGGATACTAAAAAAGAAAAACTAGAAGACTGGATAAGTGAAAAAAACCTAATTATGGTGGCGACCAGTGCATTTGGGATGGGAATCGATAAGAGCAATGTAGGAACGGTGGTGCACTTGTTGCTTCCGGAGAGCATGGAGGCTTATTACCAAGAAACCGGAAGGGCCGGAAGGGATGGTGCGATTGCAAAAGCGTTATTACTACTCCACCCTTCTGATTTTGATCGATTAAAAGATCAATTTTTGAGTCATTTGCCCAATACAGAGTTTATAAAAAAGTGCTTTTCTCACTTATGCAACTACTTGCAAATACCCTATGGAGAAGGAGAAGGGCTTCACTACCAGTTAAATTTAAAAGAGTTTAGTAGTCGCTATAAAATTAATACAAAAAAAACTTTAGAAACTTTTAAAATATTGGCCAGAGAAGGTGTTTTTGAATTGGTACAAGTGTATCAAAACAAAACTAAAGTTCAAATGATTTGTAGTCAAAATCAAGCCTTAGACACCATCAATCAAGGTGGGAAAACAGCTGTTGTTGTTCAATATTTAATGCGAACTTATGAGGATATATTTAACCATGAGCAATGGGTGAATTTGGATGAAATCTCAAAAAGAACAGGTTTTTCTCAATCTGAAATTCTTAAAATTTTTAATAATCTATTTCAAAATAAAAATATTGACCTCCAAATACACAATACCGATCTTGAGTTGTTATGGAACGTGCCGAGGGAAGATCAGTATACTTTAAATCCATTTTTAAATAAAATTAAAGAATACAATAAAATAAAAGTACAGAAAGTGCAAGCGATGATTGATTACGCCTCGGAAACGGAAAGGTGCAAACGCAACATGATATTGAATTACTTTGGCGAAAAAAACCGTACCAAATGCAAGCAATGTTCCTCTGACTCTTGTCGGAGTGAAGAACCATTTCCCAAAGAATTGTTTCAACTAATCATCAATTTATTAAAAACAGCACCGAAATCAGCCTATGAAATCGGCGTCTCACTCCCTGCAAAAAACGAATTCATTGTTTTAGCTTTGCAGCAATTGCAAGAAAACAAAACCATTACCCAAAATGATGCCAACCAATTTTATTTGAATGATGAAAAATAAGAGAATTGTGTTTTTCGGAACACCCACTTTTGCAGAAATTTGCTTGGATAAAATGATTAATGAGGGCTGCAATATTGTTGCTGTTGTTACCGCTCCTGACAAAGCCTCTGGAAGAGGGAAAAGAATAAATTCCTCAGCGATCAAACAATATGCCTTAAATGCAAATCTCCCCATACTTCAGCCAGTGAACTTAAAAGATCCATTATTTATTGAAGAACTAAAAAGCTTTCAGCCCGATTTGTTCGTGGTTGTTGCCTTTAGGATGTTACCTGAAGTGGTTTGGTCGCTTCCTCCTTTGAGAACCTTTAACTTGCACGCTTCATTGCTGCCCAATTACCGTGGGGCAGCTCCGATCAACTGGGTCATTATTAATGGTGAAAAAATGAGTGGTGTGAGTACATTCTATATTGATGATAAAATCGATTCTGGTGGACTGTTAATGCAAGCGTCAATTGAATTGGCTACTGATGAAACCGTTGGAACACTTCACGATAAATTAGCGAAAATTGGGAGTGAACTCATCTGTAAGACCGTCAAGGGGTTAGCAGAAGGAAGTCTCTCAGAAAAACAGCAGCAACCTACTGGTTTGGAAAAAGCTGCTCCCAAGCTCAATAATAAAAATGTTAGTATTGATTGGAATTTATCTTTAAAACAAATTGAATCTCATATCAGAGGATTGAATCCTCATCCTGGAGCAAGAACTTTATTGACCAATGAAAACAAAACTTTAGTAATGAAGGTTTTTAGGTCAACAATCGAAAAAACGACACATGATTTTGAAAACCATCAGTTAATTGTTCAGGATAAAAAGATATTAATTTCGCACCCTGAAGGATTTTTAGTGTGTGAAGAGGTACAACTTCCGAATAAAAAAAGAATGCTAGCCATTGATTTACTTAATGGTTACACATTTTCGGGCAAATTTAGTGTCAAATAGTTACAAAAGTGCCTTCATTATCAACAAATAGTCGTACTTATTAACAATAACAAGGATTTACAGCTGTTTTCCATTGGTTTTTGAGTAATCCTTTTAAATTTGTGTAAATAACAATTAACATTTTACAATTATGAACAAATCAGAATTAATCGATGCAATGGCAGCTGACGCTGGCATTTCTAAAGCCGCAGCTAAACTAGCACTTGAATCAATGATATCAAGTGTTGGAAAAACTCTTAAAGCTGGTGGGCGTGTTTCACTAGTAGGATTTGGATCTTGGTCTATTTCAAACAGAGCCGCTAGAGATGGAAGAAACCCTCAAACTGGTGCTACTATCAAGATTGCTGCAAAAAATGTAGTGAAATTTAAAGCAGGTGCTGAATTGTCTGGTTCGGTAAACTAATCTTTACAATTCGAAAATCAAAAAAGCTTCCTTGTTGGAAGCTTTTTTTTTGCCTTGAATTCTTTTAAAAATAAATAAATTTGACTAAAATAGCTTAACTTAATAAAAAACAACAAATGAATACGGGAGATTTACTCATTGCAGAGCCCTCCATTTTTGGAGATTTAAACTTTCATCGATCTGTTGTTGTTCTAGTAGATCATAAGAACAAAGGTTATCTAGGTTTCATAATCAACAAGGTACTCCCCTATTTCCTAAAAGACATTATTTCAGAAATCAAGGTGGATCTTCCCCTTTTCTCAGGTGGCCCTGTAGAGGAAGATAGTTTGTTTTTCATTCATAATGTAGGGCATCTTATTCCAGAGAGTGAAAAAATTAGTGAAAAGCTTTTTTGGGGAGGCAATTTAGAAAAAGCCATAGCATTGGTGAATAGTAAAATTATTTCGGAAAAAGAAATTCGCTTCTTTTTGGGTTATTCTGGTTGGTCAGAATATCAACTTGAGCAAGAAATTGAAACGGAATCTTGGGTGGTGGTTAAAAACAAATATTCTTCAAAAATCTTAGAAGTAAACCCTGATTCTTTTTGGAGAAACCAGATGGTCGCTCTCGGTGGCAAGCGATTAATATGGGCAAATAGCCCAGAAAACCCCCACCACAACTAACTTTAAAGTTGCTTCTTGAATAAATCAAAAAGAGTATTACTTTGCTGTGTCTCGTAAACCTTTTTTCTAAACTGCCGAATATTATTAAACCCTGAAGACAATGAAACTGTGAAAATTTCATCTGCTTTTTGAAGTGAAAAGGAGGCAATATTAGTTTCTTCAAACTGTAATGACTTTTCGAGTTTGATTTGTTCAATAAACTTTGATCTTAGGACAGTATTCACTGTTCCAGAAGACAAGTCCGGGGTTTTAATTGTACCTGCTGATATTAGAAACAGTGAACCATGTGTGCTTTCTACCAAATATTTTTCCTGATTTAACAACAAACAGCCACCGAATTGATTCTCATAGGCGAATATTTTTGCTAAATCACGAAGTGCAAAGTTGGTTTGATAGAGGTTTGAATATTCTCCTGGATTGATATAGTAGTCTTTGTATAGCTCAACCGTCATATTATGCTTTTCAAAAACATAAGGTCTGGTTTTTATAAAAAAACAAATATCCGTAATGGGTTGAGACAAATTGGGAGACGAAGTTCTATAAAATTGAATGGAAACAAGTGAAGTGGAGCCTTGTTTAGCATTAATCTTTGTCAATTCATTGATTTGCTCCTGGAAATATTCCATTGTATAATTCATGGGAATGTTCACACGAGATTTCCGTAAAGTAGCCATCAACATAAAGTAATGGTCTTCCCAAAAAAGGATACCTGCCTTAGAACACATCAATATTTCGGTGTGAAGTGGAACGCCTGAAAATACACTAAGATTTTTTTCGGGAACTTTCCCTAAAGAATCATAATGAGATCCGTCAAAATTAATCATTAAAAGGGGAGTTAAGAAGAACCTAAAACCTGCTTTAAATCAGCAATGAGACTTCTCCAAAGTAATTTAGACTCTTCTACTTCATCATCGTCAGAAAAATCAGAGATGATAAGAGAAAGGTCTTTAGTGATTTCATCAACTTGAATCTTAAATTCAAAATAATAATCTTCACAGTCCTCTTCGTCATTCATCCACTGAAAACGTACCCTTTCATTGTTTTTACTTTGAATCATTTTGGCCTCTTCTTCTGAATCGTCCCATATAAAAACGAAGTCTTCCCCCCGCGAATTCACATTGTCTGCAAACCATTCTGACAAGCCTGAAGGAGTTGATAAATATTGAAACAACAGCTGTGGTGAAGCTTGGAAATCAAATTCTAAAGAATAGAATATTTTTTTACTCATCTAAATTGATAATTTTCGGTAATATATTGAAAAAAGTTAACCTTCCTGTGATTAATAATTATTTTTTTTATCGAACTTCAAATTGTTACTAAAAATTATAATTTTATATTTGCGCATTCTTTATGGCGAGGTAGCTCAGCTGGTTAGAGCGTCGGATTCATAACCCGGAGGTCGGGGGATCGTGCCCCCCTCTCGCTACAA
>JAFMCL010000004.1 GCA_017857815.1 Flavobacteriaceae bacterium
TGCTAAGAAATAAGGGATTGGAAAAGACTAAAAAACGCAATTTATAATTTAATCTGAACCGTAAAATATACAGTTCTTGGTGCTGAAGGAATAATTCCTGGACCGGGATATCCTGTCGCTCTTCGTGTAAAATAATGATTGTCTAGGAGGTTGTTAATGCCCCATTCTCCTTTAATTTTTTTGTAAGAATACGAGAGGGACAAGTCCATGACTGAGTAAGCAGGAATTTCACCGATCACACCGCTTAAAACGCCACTTGTGGCATTGGAGGCATCCGTAAATTGACTGGATAAATAGGTGTATTGAAAGTTAAGCATCAAATTATTATGTCCAAACCGAACCCCTGTTTTTAGATTTTGCTCGGGAACAAACTCTACTTTTTTTCCACGAACTCCAGGAGTTTCGGATTTGGTATATTCTGACGTGATAAAAGAAGCGTTGAGAAATACATTTAAGCTAAAAGCATCCTGCATCAACAGAACCCTTCTCAGGTCAACGTCTATGAGCGATTCAACCCCATAGATTGTAGCATCTCCCACATTGCCTCGTTCGCTTTTTACGCGTCCAAAAGCATCTGCTTTTTGAACAAAACCAATACGATTATTATAATTTAAATTAAAAAAATTGAGGTCATAAGAAACCAATTGAGAAACATTTCCTCTGACTCCTAGATCAATTGTTGATCCGCTTTCATCCTTAATATTAGGGTTGATGGAAAAGGCAGGATTAAAAACACTAATGTCCGTAAAGGTCACCGAACGATAGTTTTCAGAAGCATTCAAATAAACCTCAAGCGCGGGAAAAGGTTTGTAGCTGGCGCCAATTCCAAAAAGGGCGAATGATCTTTTTCGTACCTCTTGATCCGTAACGGTTTCATTTAAAATCACATTATTAGCCGCATCAAGATTGATTTTTTTATAAAACCCATCGCTTTCTGTTTGAATGTGTTCAAATCGAATTCCAGGGGTGAGTGAGATTTTGTCGTTCAAGTAAAAAATATTTTCCGTGAACACAGAATAATTTAAATTGGGATAGGCATAATTTGACTGATTACTATAATTTGGATACTGATCATAGGCATAGCTAAAGTCAGCTCCCGAGTCATCACTCCCAGGCCCTTGTTCGCCTGAATTATTTGATTTATAAAACTTTGAGCCCACCAAGAATGTGGCATTTCGATTTAAAAAAGTATACTTTGTCAACAGGCGTGCTTCGGCACCAAAATTATTAAAACTACCCGAGATAAAATCCCGTTCCGTCATAGGATCAATTTGACTTACCCGATTGGATCGATAGCCCAAGGAATTTCTTTTAGCATTTAAACCAAAAAAACTAAAGCTAAAATTAGTTTGGTCATTTAATTCGCTTTTTAATTTTAGGTTATAAAGAAACCAATCGAGTCCAAACCAGTTTCGCGATCGATTACTTTGAAAAGGGTCTTTTGAAAACATATCATTGGATAGCCCACCCGCTTGTTGCGCTAAATAGTTTAGATAAGTGAATTCGGTAGAAATCGATGTTTTATTTGTTAACTGATAACCTAGATGAAAAAAAGCATTTTTAGAATTAAATTTCGAATTATTTCTAAAACCATCCCCTTGTTTGAAATTAAAAAAAGAGTAGTAACTAAACTTTCCTTTGGTTCCGCTTAAACTTGTGAAATTTGTGTAGAGCTTGTTAGAGCCTATTGTATTTCTTGAAATAAGTTCTAAAGATTTTGTGGAGTGAGGACTTTTAATAACAAAGTTGACAAGTCCTCCGAACTGAGTCCCATATTGCAGGGAGGAAGCACCTCGAATGATTTGAATCTCTTTCAAAGCTTCTGCTGGGGGGGTATAATAACTTTCGGGATACCCTAAGACATCCGGGCTGATATCATAGCCGTTTTGACGCGTATTAAAATTGGACGTTCTGTTGGGATCCAAACCTCTTCCCCCAATATGTAGCTGAATTCCAGCGTCGTCGTTTTCATAGATGTTTAGGCCTGATACCTGACTGTAGATTTGCCGTGAATTATTAGAAGCCAAATTAGCCATCGATTGTTCAACCAAAACCACCTCTGTTTTTCTACCTGCATTGATGGTGGTTCCTTCCACGTCTTTCAATCTTTTTAGTTCAAAAACTTTGGTTTTTTTTGCATTCAGAACTACTTCAGAAAGCACTTGTATTTTGGGGGTAAAAACGACGTCGAGTTTTGTGACCTCTTCTACGCTTATTTTTTTTTCAACCAGCTCTCCAGATTCAGAAACAAAATAGAGATGAAGCTCTTTTTTGAAGGTAAAAAAACGATAGAATCCTTTGCCATCTGTTTCGGTAAGGAACCCATCGCCTTCCTCATAAATACTTACTTTACTTTCAGAGGTTTTGTCCTCAAAGCGAATGGTGCCTGTCACCTTGTTTTGGGCAAACAAAAAGTAACAATTAAACAGCAAAAAGATTTTAAAAACCGTTGATCTCATCATTAAAGGGTAGAATCCAAGCGTAGTTTTTCAAGGATCTTTTTTGGGTTAATAAATCAATTTTTTGGTCAATAAAACGAGTGCTTCTTCTGCCGTTTAATGACACATGACTTTCGGCATAAATCTTCACATTTTGATGACCCATTTCCTTGAAATGTGATCCGAGGTGGTGGGCATATTCCAATATAAAATCTGGCTGAAAGCTCATTTGTTTCTCTTGAAAGGGCGTTAAAAAGTCTCGATTATCAACATAAAAAAAACCTCCAGTAGCCGAGTTTGTTACTTTAAACGTAGTGTATCCCATTTTTTCGATCAGCATCACTCTCCAAGAAAAACGATAGCCTTGTTCATGCCAAAACAACTCTCCTGGATAAAGAAAATACCTAAAGGGAATTAGCATTTGAAACAATAAAAACACACTGACAATTAAAAGCGTAAACTTAGGATATTTATAGTGAAAGGGTTGAGAAGTGTATGCTTTTTTAATTAATGAGCTAGTTTTGATTTTAAATATTTCGAAAAACTTGATAACCCAATCAACTACTTTTTTATGAAAATTTGCATCGAAAAAAACCAAAGCACTCGCGATCATGATATAAGGAAACATCCCGATGGGGAAGAGTACTTTTGTAAAAGCATGGAAGAATACGACCAGCAGAAATCCAAAACCTCTTGTCCTTTTATTTAAAAGTAAAAAGGGGATCAAAAGATCATAACACATGCCACCCCAGCTCATAAGATAATGTATAAATTCACTTTGCAAAAGGGTGTCTCCGATCAGTGGGAGGTCATATTTTGAGGGGAGCCAAATTTTTAATGGCATGGCCCTAAATAACCAATCAGAATTAATTTTGGCGATCCCTGCATAAATATAAACGATGCTAATTAATAGCTTTAAAGCGTCTAAGGTCCATTTTGGAACGTTTTGATAAAACGTCCCACTTTTTAAATTATCTATGGACAATCGCGCATTGGAAGGTAAAAAGATCATTAAAAAACTCGAAATACTTATAAAATAATAATGGTTCAAATAGGTGGTTTTGTCCATCAATTCGATATAAGTAAAGCTTAAAAAGAAAATAACGATCGACCAACGATATTTAAACCCTAGACCTACGAAAAGTGAGGACAATCCACAAATAAAAAAGATGAGATAGGTGAACTCTCCAAGTGGCTTGACCCACTCAAAGCCAAAATAGGAAAAGTGAAACGAAGGGGCTAAATACAATTCTTCAATCCATCCTTTGTTCCAAAAACGTAGGATGCTAATGAACATTAAAAAGCCATAGGCTATTCTAAAAACAGCCAATGGCATAGAATCACTATCTTTTTTAAGATAGCTGTTTAAGAATGAAAACATTAATCTTTATTTATAGAAAACACAGAAAAGTAATAAGTAGGGTTTAAAACTTAATCACCATCTGCATCCACATAATCTACGTTTATGCTTATCGCTTGAAGCATATCTACTTTTAAAAGAACAACAGCTTTTTGCAGTTCATCAAAAGCTAAAAGCATCTTTGAATTATCAGATTCAACCTGTGAAACGAGGTTAGAATCGAGTTCATTAATTTTTGTTTTGGCGCGCTCAAATTGAGCCAAGATAGTGGTACTCAGTTTTTCTTCAAGATTTCCTTCCATATGATCGGTATAATCACTGAGACTTAAACCCTGCATAATCGTAGTGCCATTTAATTTTCCAGTAAAGAAAGTTTCAATGCCCTTGTAAGCTTCAAGAACCAATTCCTTTGAATAGATCCGACTGTAATATCCTTCTGCGTTTTTGGGCAAGGCAGCACCAGAAAAAACGCCTGCGGGAATCCCAATTTTATTTGATCTAAAGCCCTTTTCATAATAATAAATAAAGTCATTGATTAATTTATTTATACTCGAAGAAGCATTATTTTCTGTGGAAGAAATAAAAGTAGCGCGGTAAGATCCGTTCCAATCGTTAACAACGGTTTCTGTGTTTAAAACCATTGCATCAACAAGGTCTGTTAAATAGGTTCCGTACTTAACATCACCAATATATTTTTGTAGAATTAAATCATCAGTAGTGTCTATTCCATAAAGCATATAGTCTAGGGCAGGAAATCCTCGAGCGGCATTGTTATTTGCATTTTCTAGATCATATACTGTAGAAGAAATATTAAGGGTAATACGCTCCGTATTACTAGGATAAATATTCATCTTAGAAAAGAAATAGATTTCTTCTGCTTTGCCGACGTTGTACATTTCGATATATTGCCAAGCTTTGTATGCTGCGATCCACTTCAGTCGAACTTGTGAAAGGTTATCACTGTTAGGTGTCGCAACGAAAGTTGCTGTAGTACTTTTGAGGCTCGACAAGCTTGTTGAAAATTGATTGTGTAGGGGAATGATGATATTATCTGCCCAATGAGTAAGCATGGCTTCTCGATCAAAACTAGTAGCTTCGATATCCTCGCCATTATCCTCACACGACAGAATTAATGCCGCGAACAACATCGAGTAAAACATCACAATTAATTTTTTTCTATTCCCCATCATCTTCAAAATATAGATTGCAAAATTATAAATAGTTTTTTAAAACGTTCCACTATTTCGTTACTAATCCAGTGGCAGCATCAATTTCATCTGCCATGGCGATTAGCTCAACATTGGTCCTGTCCCAAAAACCGTTTCCAGCCATTAGCGATTCGAGTTTTTCAGTTACCTCACTATTGCTTAGGTAAGGATTTCCGTCTTCTTTTTGAGTAAACTGTAAGCTTAAGATAAAGCCATAGGCTTCAGACAAAAAATGAAAAGCATCGGCTTTGTTGCCAGCCTCGAAACTCGAGACTCCTGCTCTTAAATAGTGTGCAGCTTTGTCCCCAATAACTTTGGAGAGATTAACCTTTATTAGTTTTGCCTGAGCATCTCTTACTGTATAATTTTTGGCAACTATGGCGGCTCTTCCATGGACGAAAGCATCATAAATTACTTTAGCAATACCTGTGTAAGATTCGTTTTTATTCAAAGAATTTAAATAATAATTTAACAAAACATCCCCCGTTTCAAGGGTAGGAGAAGTAATGTCAACTTCTTTACCGTAGAGGTATCCAAAACCCTCATCCCAGAAATGTTCCATTGTTGTATAAGGCTTATCTTCAACCAACACATTGTTATTGTTGTCTTCAATATTTGTTCCACTATCCAACTTGGCGGAAGATAAATAACCATTGATAATCTGATCGGCAGCAAGAGCTCCGATTAGACCTTTCGTAAATGCTTGATCTATTTCAAGGCCTTTTCCATTAATCCGAACCGACCTTCCCGATCCTCCTTCATCAGTATAGAGTCCCGGAATGCCTTCTGAGGCATCCATATTCCAAGCGGGGAAAACCACACCAGTAACCTCAATTATCCAATCAGTAAAATATTGTTTTGCGGTCGTTGATCCGCCATAGCTTGCTGTTTTACCACCAAGGTTTTTCCCAGAATTGTTTAATTCATCAGAAGAAAAACCAGTTCCTGAAAGGTACATTGCATTTAATTCTGTCTCAGTTTTTGAAGGATCGCCGAGTGCATCTTTTAACTCAACAGCCATATTTAGTCTTGTGGTCTGACCTAAAAAGCTAACCGTGTTGTTCCCAGCTCTTTGGAAAGAGTAATTATCAGGGACTAAAACTTGGGAAATTTGATCATTGTTGTCATCACTGGAACACGAAATCGATGAAGAAATTGATAAAAGAACTAGTAGGATTTTTTTCATTGGAAACGCCTTATTTAAATTGATTACAAATAAAAATAAAGTTTAATTAAAAAGCAAGTTATTTTTATTAAATCTAAATAAAGAATAGAACGAGGGGTATACTTTTATTTTATTTGGATTATTTTTTTCAGAAGTGAAAGTCTATAAATTTTTTTATATTCAATTTTAACAATAAAAAATAACCAATGACAGACACTTGGCAAACCCAATCCGGAAAACTGATTAAATCATTTGTATTTAAAGACTTTAAAGGCTCTTTAAGTTTCATAAATGCAGTAGGAGAAATTTCAGAACACTTGAATCATCATCCAAAAATCATTAATGAATACAATAAGGTTGATTTAGAACTGTGGACCCATGACAAAAATGAAATAACGGATTTGGATCATAAATTAGCAGCAAAAATCGACAAAATAATTTGATCATTGTTATTAAATTTTTTTCTATTCTTACTGTTTAGATTTATGAACATTTTCAGAATTTAAAAGATTTAACGTATCATTTTAAAATTTATATATTTAACTTATCTATTAAAATTATTAGACATGAAAAAAATCTTCTTTATAATAGCCTTTTTTTTGAGCATTAATCTTTTTGCGCAAAAAGAGTTTTATGAATTAAGAACTTACGAGTTATTTCAATCATCTTCTGTAAACAGTTTCAATCAATATTTCGAAAAAGCATTTATCCCCACATTAAATAAATTGGGGATAAAAAATATTGGTGTTTTTAGAGAAGTATCAGAAAGCCTTCCCAGCAAATTTTATATATTAATTCCTTATGAAAGTTTTGACAAATATCAAGCTGTGGTTTCGGGTATGGCATCTAATTCGGAACTGATTTCTGCTTCTAAAACATATAATTTATATGGAAAACCAATGTTTAATAGGTATGACACTTCACTTTACAAAGCGTTTGATGGATTTCCTAAAATTTCAAAACCAGCTTCAGGCAAAGGGTTTTTTGAATTAAGAACTTATGAAAGTTTTTCACAAGATGCCGCCAGAAGAAAAGTCAATATGTTTAACGAAGGCGAAATAAAAATCTTTGATGATGTTGAGCTTGGATCTGTTTTTTTTGGTGAAAAAATTGCTGGAGACCGAATGCCCTGTCTCACCTATTTGTTGTCATTTGAAAGTCTAGAAGAAAGAAACAGCAACTGGGATGACTTTAGAGTCCATCCCGATTGGATTCGGATGAAAAATCAGGAAGCCTATAAAAACTCATGTTGCACATCTATTACTAGGGTGTTTCTTAGTGCACTTCCATTTTCACAACTATAATTGAATGAAAAAAGCTTTTATTCTTTTTGCGTTTGTTGCCATTATGCAATCAGGATGCACGCAAAAAAAAAATGAGAAACCTAATATTGTTTGGTTGGTTTCTGAAGACAATTCAATTCATTATTTAAATCTTTATAATCCGCAAGGCGCTTCCATGCCAAGCATAGAAAAATTGGCAAAAAATGGTGTGGTTTTTGACCATGCGTTTTCAAATGCACCTGTTTGTTCTGTTGCTCGAAGCACACTTATTACGGGATGTTATGCCCCAAGAATAGGCACACAATACCACCGTAAAACGGAAACAGTTCCGCTTCCATCGGGGGTGATGCCCTTTCCTTTTTACCTAAGAGAAGCAGGCTATTATACAACCAATAACGCCAAGCAAGATTATAATTTTATTCTTCCTGAAGGCGTATGGGATGAGTCTTCAAGGCAAGCGACTTACAAAAACAGAAAAGAAAATCAGCCTTTTTTTCATGTTCAAAATTTTCATACAACACACGAGGGTGGGTTGCATTTTGCTCAAAAGCTAATTGATAATACATCTGACAAAGAATTGCAAAACATCAAGCCTTTTCCATATCATCCAGACACCAAAACATTTCGATATACCCAAAAGCATTATTTAGCGCTTCATGAAAAAATGGATAAAGAAATGGGGAGTTTTATAGAGAACCTCGAAAAGGAAGGCTTACTAGAGAACACCATTATTTTTTATTACGGTGATCATGGTGGCGTCTTGCCAAGGAGCAAAGGCTACGTCTATGAGAGTGGTCTAAACATCCCTTTGGTGATCTATGTGCCAGAAGGTTTGAAACACCTTAATCCATTTAAAAAAGGATCCAGGACTCAGGCTTTTGTTGAGTTTGTAGACTTTGCGCCTACTGTTTTGAATCTTTCCGGGATTAGCCTTCCTGCCAATATCGATGGAAAACCTTTTTTGGGAGATAATTTAACGAAAGAACATCTTGAAAAACAAAACACTACTTTTGGACATGCAGATCGATTCGATGAGAAGTATGATTTGGTTCGGTCACTGAGGGTTGGAAAATATAAATACATCCGTAATTATCAACCTTTTAATATTGATGGTCTGTTTAACTTTTATCGTTATAAAATGCTTGCCTATAAAGAGTGGTATCAACTTTATTTAGCGGGAAAATTAAACCCAGTTCAACAGCAATTTTATTCTAAAAAAGCACCGGAGTCTCTCTTCGATATTGAGAATGACCCCCATGAAACGAATAATCTTGCCAATTCTCCAGCACATCAAAAAGAACTTTTAGAAATCCGGAAACAACTTTATGATAAGGTTGTGTCACTTCCAGATTTGAGCTTTTACCCCGAATCCTATTTGTTGGAACATGCTTTTCAAAACCCAGTTAAATTTGGTCAAACCAATAAAAAAGAATTGCAAGACCTGATTGATATTGCTGATTTAAACCTTTTTGATTTTGAGGTTTCTAAAAATAAAATTAAGACTGCACTTAAACATCAAGACCCTTGGATCCGATATTGGGCACTTATTGTTTGTTCCTCTTTTGGAGAGCAGGCCAAAATTTTCGAATCGGAAATCAGATCATTGATGATTAACGACAAGGAAAACCTTGTGCGCATGCGTGCAATAGAATACCTTCTACTAAATCAACTCCCCATTGATTACTCATTGATTATCGAGCTACTTGAGAATGCGAATTCTGAAACCGAAGCTAACTTGATGCTCAACAGCTTGACACTTGTTAAGTCACTTAACCCTTCTTTTAAACTGGGAATAACAAAAAAATTATTTCCACCGGAATGGTGCGATAAGCCAAATGATTTGGTCAACCGCCGAATGGATTTTATTATGGATTAATATAAAAAACAAAAGATATGGAGTCAGAAAAAGCGGATAAAGAAGTCCCTAGAATTTTTAGAAAAACGATGGGACAGATTGTGGTTCAAGGAAAAGTAAATCTTACGGATGAAGAAGGTAATCCAATAAAACACGGCCCAAGAATTACCCTCTGTGGGTGTGGAAAATCGAGGGATCTTCCCTTTTGTGATGGATCACATAAGTCTTAAATTAAACAATACTAGAATTCTCTTTTCCCAAATTCACTTTGTATGAATTTAGAGGTGTTCTTCCTGTTGTTAAAGTTGTAAGATAAATTTATAAGAATTACATCGACCTCATAAACGTAGTTTGTAGTGGTGAAGAACTCATTAGGTCTAGAAGTTGTAATTCGCTGTTCATTGGTGTCCAACAGCCCAAGGTCGATATTTTTCCATTGAAGAGAAGCCGTTAGTTGATCATTCCAAAAACGTTTTGTAAAGGTTAGATTCGGGGAATAAAATCGCGAGTCTTCTCCCTGTGCCGTGACACGATCTGATAGATAATTAAACGTAAACTGGAGAGAAGTGTTTTGAGAAAAACGATAGGTTGAATTAAAATTTATAGAATAAATAAGGCTTTTAGAGTCGATGGGTTTGTTGTCAAAACTCCCTTCGATTTCGTAGTTATATAGATTGACTGAAGCCAAATTTTTCCAGCTTTCTCTCACCGAAAACTCAGATCCAAACTCTGCGCCAAAAGTTGTTCCTTTTCCAACGTTAGAATAGATTCGGTTTAGTATTGTGTCATTATAAACCGTATTGACACGATTAATGAGGTGGTTCACTTTTCTGAAGTAGAGGGTTGAGAATAAAGCATCCCCCTTCGTATTTTTATGAGACACTCCCAATTCGATTTGATCGACAAGTTCGGGTCTTAAATTAGGGTCTCCTTGCTCGAGGGTTTCCGAGTGCTCCCTTTCTGGGAACGGGTTCATTTTAAAGGTGGTAGTTCGTTCAATTCTTTTGCTGTAGGCGAGTTTAAGATTTGAATTTTCATTGATGTTATAAACGATATTTGCTGATGGGAAAAGCTTGGTGAAATCGTATTTATAATCTTGATCAATTGTACCAGATTTATCTTTTAAAGAAAGATCGCGTTCCATTTGCTCAACGCGAAGTCCGGCACCGAAGTTCCACTTTTCATAAACAGCATCGAATTGGGCATAAGCAGCATGAATCGCACGCTTTAAATTCACTTCACTTGAAAAATCACTAACAAGCTCAAAGAGACCCGTAGCATTATTTTTTCGCTCATAAACAAAGTCTCCTTTATGGTCTAGATTCCGATATTGATAACCAATTTCTAGTCCTCCAAAAGAGAAGGGTTTAAACTGGTAATCAATATTAAACCTTAAACCATTCAGAGGATTATCGTTGGTGTTGTATTCGTCCTGCAAGAGGGTTGTTGTGTTTGGATAAGCTAAATTCCTGTTGCTTGTTGGACCTCCAAGTAAAGTGTATTCATAAAGCAGGGAGGTACTTAATTTGGCTTTATTAATAAAAGTGTGATCATAATCAATACTCCCCAGTACAAAATCACTTTTTCGGATTCTTAGGTTTTCATTAAAATATTGATTCTCATATAAAAAAGCACCTTTTTCAGTTGCGCGATTGTTAAAATAAAGAATATCAGCCGTCCTGTCTTTAGACCTCTTTCCAGCAAAAAATCCAATTGAAAACCGATCGTTATCCGTTGGGGTATAATCTAAAGTAAAACGACCAGAGTAATTGACTTCATCAAAACTTCGTTCACCCTCTGAGGGGAAACTTGTGCGTTGATCTTCAATGATGGTAAACACATCTCCTTCTCTTCTTCCCAAAAGGTCATTTCTTTGAAAATTAAACCCTGAAGAAAGATTCCATTTTTCTCGGACCCTGTTGAAAGTAATATCCGCTCCATAACGTTGAGCGGCTTCGGCATTGTCATAATCTTCGATTGAAGGTGCACCCAACAAGGTATTGATTTGAAGATAATCTCCATTAACAGCTGCTTTTGAAGTTAAGATATTGATGATTCCTGCTTTTCCTTCTGCATCGTATTTGGCAGAAGGAGAAGTGATTACTTCTATTTTTTTTATACTATTTGCAGGAAGTTGATTGAGCAAACTTTGAACATCAGACTGTATGGGCTTGTTATTTAACAGTATAACAAAACCGGAGGTTCCTCTAACACTTATTTCCCCTAATCCATCGATATTTATGGATGGAATATTCCGGATAAGGTCTACTGCAGTTCCTCCCTTAGCACTTTCAAATTCGTTGGCAGCATAAACTTTACGATCAATTTTATTTCGCAAAGTCGATTGATTAGTGCTGAGCACGATTTCGTCGAGAAGGTTTTGAGAAGGTTCTAACGAAATAATTCCTAAATCAACGCTCACTTTTTTGATTATTTCAACGGATTCGATGAGTTGTGTTTTAAACCCTAAAAAGGAAATTTCAAGTTGGTAAAACCCTGAGGATGGATTTTTCATGCTAAAGGATCCATTCTCTTTAGAAATGGTTCCACTGATGATCTCATCTCCATTTTTTAATACAATGGTAGCATACTCAATTGGGGTTTCGTTTTGTTGGTCAACAACAACTCCTTTAATTTGCCCGAAAACGAGTTCACCTATCACAAAAAAAGTTAAAATTAATATCTGTTTTATTTTAAGTGTTTTTTTAAAACGTATAATTCTAGAATTATTAATCATTACAATTGAAAATATAATAGGTTTTTTTTAAATTTATTAGAATCAAAATAAGAACAAATATCTATCGTTTTAAATTAGTCCTAAATCGATTAAGCGCTCGTTGAGGAATTCTCCCGCTGTAATGTCTTCAAATACTTTTGGATTTTTTTCATCAATACATTTGTCGATACAGTTAAGAGGCATGGAAGCTAGGGGATGCATAAAAAAGGGGATGGAATATCGAGATTTTCCCCAATGTTCTTTTGCAGGATTTATGACCCGATGAATGGTAGACTTAAGTCGATTGTTGGTGTGGCGAGACAACATGTCTCCGATATTAATCATCAATTCGTCTTCCTCAGCAATTGCGTCAATCCATTGACCACTTTTGTTTTTGACTTGGAGTCCACGACCCTGTGCTCCCATAAGGAGGGTGATTAAGTTGATGTCACCATGCGCTGCCGCTCTTTCTGCCTCTTTGGGTTTTTCTAGAATAGGGGGATAGTGAATGGGACGCAAAATAGAATTACCATTTTTAACATATCCATCAAAATAATTTTCTTCTAACTCTAAATAAGAAGCAATTCCTCGAAGCACATGAAGCGCGGTTTTTTCTAAAAGTTGATAGGCTTTTTTTCCAATCTCGTTAAACTCACGAATTTCACTTACAATTATGTTATCGGGATAAACCAGATTTAAATCATCTTTTTCAAGGTATTGACCAAAGTGCCAAAATTCTTTTAAATCCCCAGTCTTACGACCTTTGGCGTGCTCTTTTCCAAAGGAGGTGTATCCTCGTTGTCCACCCAAATTAGGAATTTCATACTTCTTTTTTACTTCAAGTGGAAGTTTAAAAAATGCTTCAATTTGAAGGTATAAATTCTCTATAATTTTGGGACTTAAAAAGTGCCCTTTTAAAGCAACAAAGCCTATTTCGCTAAATGCATTTCCAAGTTTTTTAACGAATTCGGCTTTTCTTTCTGGATCATTCGAAAGAAAGTCCTCAAGATTTATTTTTGGAATTTGAGCCACTTTTTTTCTAATATTTATTTAAATCTAATTTATAAAATAACAAAAATGGCGAATCCATCGATTCGCCATTATACAATAGATAAGGAGCGTTTACAACAGATTAAAACGGGGTATCTGTTGTTCTAACTTCCTCAAATTATCTTGGTAAAACATATGACCCTCCTTTCTTTATAAAATTCAACTTCACTGTTGTCACAGTGCCAACATTTCATTTCAAATATAAATTAAAATAATTTGAAAAGACTATTTCACTATTTTTTTTAGGGTAAGCCCCTGAACTAAAATGGTAAACAATACAATGATATATGTAAGGAAAAGAATGAGTGATTTCCCTTCTCCGATACTGTCTGGCAAGTTTAAAGCCAGGGCAATGCTGAGTCCTCCTCTGAGTCCTCCCCAGGTGATAATCAATGCTGTGTTTTTTTCAAATTGTTTTTTAAATGATAATATTTTTATGGGAATTAAAACACCAATCCATCTGGAGACAACGACCAATATGATTAAAGCAAAAGAGATAATTAGGTAGATAAAATCAAAGGATCTTAAAACTGAAATTATTTCAAGACCGATTAGGATAAATAAAATGGCATTAAGTGTTTCATCCAAAAGGTGCCAAAACTTATAGACATATTCTCCCATTGCTTTTTGAACGCCAGCTGCGTTTTTATCCGCATCAATATTTTTATTTAAAAACAAGCCCAACATCACAACACCGATAGGGCCAGACAAATGATAACGATGTGCGATAACGGAGACGAAAAGAACCAGTGAAAGGGTGATAATCACTTCGAGTTCTACATACTGATTTTCTATATATTGAAGAAGTTTTAGGCCAAAATAACCAATGACACTTCCCAAAACCACACCACCGATAACTTCTGTTGCGAATAAAATACTGACGCTTTGTACCGTAACATTTTCGATGCCCTCCACTTTTACACTTAGGAGCGTTAAAAATATAACCACACCAATACCATCATTAAAAAGAGATTCTCCAGCAATCCTGGTTTCTGTAGTTGTAGATAAATTCATTTTTTTAATCATTGACAAAACAGCGATAGGATCTGTAGGTGCAATTAAAGCTCCAAAAAGCAAACAATCTACATAAGTAAGCCCCAAAGTGGTCAAGCCAAAAAAGGATTGTTGAATCAACCAATACAAACCTGTTCCAACTGTAAAAGTAGAAAAGACTACCCCCACGCTCGCCAGTAATAAAACAGTGACCTTGTCCTTTAATAATTCGTGGACGTTGATACTTATTGCCCCAGCAAACAGAAGGAAAGGAAGCATTACGTTGAGTAATAAAAGGCTAAAATCAAACTGATCAGTTAGAGAGGTAACTGCTTCTAAAAAGGGGGGGGAAATGATTCCAATAACTAAAACAATCAAGGAAAGACAGATGGCTAAAATCATTAACCCAATGGTTTGAGGAAGTTTTAGAATTCTTAAGTTAATGATTGAAAAGAAGGAAGCAAGTAATAATAGTACTGTAGAAAGCTCAAGAACGTCCATAAAATTAGTGTTTGGACGAAGTTAATTAAAAAATCAAAAGAGAAAAGACTTTCTACATTCTATTTAACTTAGCGATGTATTTTCCGATGAGATCAAATTCCAGATTGATTTTTGAACCGACTTTTAATGCTTTAAAATTTGTGTGTTCGTAGGTATAGGGAATGATGGCTACCGAAAAAGTATATTTCCCAGAATTCACGACGGTCAAGCTCACTCCATTGACCGTGATAGATCCTTTTTCAATCGTAATGTTGTTTTGCTCCGGAGCATATTCAAACGTATATCCCCAGCTTCCTTCATTAAACTCGACAGCTGTGCAGTGTCCAACCTGATCCACATGCCCTTGAACAATATGTCCATCCAATCGGGCATTCATTTTCATTGCTCTTTCTAAATTGACCAGATCTCCAACTTTTAACTCATTCAAGTTAGATTTATCAAGCGTTTCTTTGATGGCCGTAACGGTATAATTGTTTTCAACAATTTTGACCACCGTAAGGCAGACCCCGTTGTGGGCCAAACTTTGATCGATCTTAAGTTCCTTCGACAAGCTACTCTCGAGTGTGATGTGGAGGTTTTCCATTTCACGTTCGAGTGTCACAACTTTTCCAAAAGCCTCTATAATTCCTGTAAACATGCTGTAGATTTTAATTACATTTACACTGTAAAATTAGGAATAAAAAAACCAACAAAAGATGTCCGATAAAATTAAAGTGGGGATTTCAATGGGAGACCCCAATGGGGTGGGAATCGAGATTATTTTAAAGATTTTTGAAGACAAAAGAATTTTTGATTTTTTCACGCCAATTGTTTTCGCTCCGATTATACTCCTCAAAAAACAGAAAGCACATTTTAAATTAACCACTAATTTGTTTTCGCTTAATCACCAAGGGAAGCCACATTTGGCCCAACTGAATGTTGTCAACATTAAAGATACTAATGAACAATTGGTTTTTGGTGAGCCCTCTAAGGCTGCTGGAGCAATGGCATTAGCGTCACTGAGCAAAGCCACCCAGGCTTTAAAAAATAATGAAGTAGATGTTCTTGTCACTGCTCCGATAAATAAGGAAACAATTCAATCTGACGATTTTTCCTTTCCAGGTCATACTTCCTATTTGGCTCAAGAACTTGAAGGAAATAGTCTGATGTTTATGGTATCGGATAATTTAAAAGTTGCGCTTTTAACGGATCACATACCAATAAAAGATATCGCGGCTTCGGTTTCAGAAGAGCTTCTAAAAGAAAAACTAAAACAGCTTCAAACCTCCCTTCAACACGACTTTGGAATTAATCGACCTAAAATTGGGGTTTTGGGGATTAACCCACATACTGGAGATAAAGGGGTTATCGGAGATGAGGATGACACAATAATCCGTCCCGTAATTGAAAAATTAAGCGCCGATGGAAACTTGATTTATGGCCCTTTTGCAGCAGATAGTTTTTTCGGTAATCAATCTCACAAACAATTTGATGGAATTCTTGCGATTTATCACGACCAAGGACTTATCCCATTTAAGACGCTTACCTTTGGCGAGGGAATAAATTTTACCGCAGGACTGAATAAAGTCAGAACCTCTCCAGACCATGGTACAGCCTTTGAAATCGCAGGAAAAGGAACAGCTGAAATCGGTTCTTTCAGGGCAGCAATTTTTATGGCTAGGAAAATATTTTCCCATAGAAAAGAGGCGAAGGTGGAAAAAAACAGATAAAACATTATTTGTCTCTTTTTTTTTATAAATTTGCAGGCTCAAAAGTTGAAGAGATGAAAACAGATTCAGCATTTTTAATTCCTTTTGTAGGATTAAAAGACGGTCATCATCATTTTGATTATGAGTTAGACAATACGTTCTTTGAAGGTTATGATTTTTTAGATTTTAACGAAGCAAATATAAAAGTTGCTTTGAATTTCGAAAAGAA
Source organism: Flavobacteriaceae bacterium (assembly GCA_017857815.1). Lineage (GTDB taxonomy): Bacteria > Bacteroidota > Bacteroidia > Flavobacteriales > Flavobacteriaceae > UBA8316. Next base: position 16,487 of record JAFMCL010000004.1, read on the forward strand.
ACCCACCATACTTACGCTTGATTTTAAAGCACAAGGCAAGGTGAAAATACCATGTGACATTACTACAGAGCTCTTTGACTTCCCATTGGATACAGAATTCCAATTGGTTGTAAAGTTTGGAGCCGAGGAAAATCAGTACAATGATGAAATTCTAATACTACCGCAAGGTAGTTATGAATTAAGCGTCTCTCAATACCTCTATGAAATGATTGTTTTAGCAATCCCTCAGAAGAGAGTTCACCCTGGTATTGAAGATGGCACACTTAAGTCAGAAATATTAGACAAATTAAAAGAATTACAACCCCAACAAGAAGCACCCTCCGAAGACATAGATCCGAGGTGGAATAAATTAAAAGATTTATTGTAATTATATATAAATAACAAAAAGGGACTAAAATGGCACATCCTAAAAGGAAAATATCGAAAACCAGAAGAGACAAGAGAAGAACGCACTATAAAGCTGATTTTCAACAAATTGCAACTTGTACAACAACAGGCGAATCTCATCTCTATCACCGGGCACACTGGCACGAAGGAAAACTTTATTACAGAGGTAAAGTCTTGATCGACAGCAGCGAAGTAGTCGAATCATAATCATTATTGCTTTTATATCATAAATGCTCTCCCTACTTTGGAGGGCTTTTTTTATTAATAAAGATTTTGATTACTAAAAAAACAATTATCTTCACAATGAATATTTGCAACTCACACAGGAAGTAATTTACTGATGGATTATAAAAATTCAGCGACAAGAAAGGCTGCGATTACTGGAGTAGGAGGATTTGTCCCAGAAGACAAGCTCACCAATGCAGACCTTGAAAAGATGGTCGACACTAACGATGAATGGATCGTCAGTAGGACAGGAATAAAGGAAAGAAGAATACTTAAAGACCCCTCCAAAGGGACTTCCTTTATGGCCATAAAAGCAGCAGAAAACCTCATACAAAAAAAACAAGTTGATCCAGTTTCGATTGACATGCTCATTGTTGCTACCATTACGCCAGACATGCCAGTTGCTGCAACAGCAGCCTATGTCGCTTCCGAAATTGGTGCGACGAATGCTTTTGCTTATGACCTTCAAGCCGCTTGCTCGGGTTTTCTTTATGCGATGTCAACAGCTTCTGCCATGATTTCTTCTGGGCGTTACCAAAAAGTAATGGTCATTGGTGCGGATAAAATGTCATCCATTGTGAATTATTCAGATCGATCTACATGTATTATTTTTGGAGATGGTGCAGGAGCAGCATTATTTGAAGCCACTCAAAACGATTTTGGATGGGAAGATGAGTATTTAAGGTCAGATGGATCAGGAAGAATGTTTTTAAACATAAAGGCAGGCGGGTCTTTGTATCCAACTTCTGAAGAAACGTTTAAGAATGGTTTACACAACCTCTATCAAGATGGAAAATCGGTTTTCAAATACGCGGTGTCTGAGATGGCGAATGCCACGGAAGAAATTCTTAAAAGAAATAATATTGACTCCGAGAAATTAGATTATCTTGTTCTACATCAAGCAAATAAAAGAATCCTCGACGCGATATCAAGAAGGATTAATTTGCCTGAAGAAAAAATAATGAAAAACATTGAATACTATGGAAATACAACAGCGGCTACATTGCCACTACTGTTGTTTGACTATGAATCAAAACTAAAACCAGGAGATAAATTAATTTTTGCAGCATTTGGAGGTGGATTTACCTGGGGTGCTGCCTATTTAACTTGGGCATATTAATAATATAAATTATTTAAATAATGGAAATTAAAGAAATCCAAAACCTAATCAAGTTTGTTGCTAAGTCAGGAGCACATGAAGTTAAATTGGAAACAGATGATTTTAAAATCACGATTAAAGCCAATTCTGAAGGGCATTTCTCGGATTCAATCACTTCCCTTCAACCAGTTCAACCTGGAGTAGTTCCTACGTCTCAATTGGCTCCTGTACAAGCAGGACAACCTGCTGTTGAAAAACCATCGAAAGAAAACGCAAAAGAGAATACGGACAATCTTATTACGATAAAGTCCCCAATGATTGGGACCTTTTACAGAAAACCTTCGCCTGACAAACCTCTTTTTGTTGAGGTCGGGGACACCATTAAAGAAGGAGATGTGCTTTGTGTGATTGAAGCAATGAAACTATTCAACGAAATCGAATCCGAAGTAAACGGGAAAATCGTTAAAATTTTAGTTGATGACTCTTCTCCGGTTGAATTTGATCAGCCTCTTTTTTTAGTTGAACCTGCTTAATTTCACTCAAAATGTTCAAAAAAATATTAATCGCCAATCGTGGTGAAATCGCTATGCGATTGATCAGGACTTGTAAAGAAATGGACATTAAAACCGTCGCTGTTTACTCCAAGGCTGATGAAGAAAGTCTGCACGTAAGATTTGCAGATGAGGCAGTATGTATTGGCCCAGCGGCCAGTTCAGAGTCCTATCTGAAGATTTCTAATATCATTGCAGCCGCTGAAATCTGTAATGCTGACGCAATCCATCCTGGCTATGGTTTCCTTTCCGAAAACGCAAAGTTTTCTAAGATTTGTGAAGAACATGGAATCAAGTTTATCGGAGCCTCGGCAAGTATGATCGAGCAAATGGGAGACAAAGCTACTGCCAAAGAAACAATGAAAGCTGCCGGTGTTCCTACCATCCCAGGCTCAGAAGGCTTAATAGATTCGCTAGTTACCGCCGAAACAATAGCCAAAGAAATCGGCTATCCTGTAATGCTAAAAGCTACTGCAGGTGGAGGGGGAAAAGGAATGCGAGCTATTTGGAAAGAAGAGGAGCTCGAAAAAGCTTGGGAAAGTGCTCGTCAGGAAGCCTCGGCTTCTTTTGGAAATGACGGAATGTACATGGAAAAGCTCATTGAAGAACCCCGTCATATTGAAATTCAAATCGTTGGAGATTCAAATGGGAAAGCTTGTCATTTGTCAGAAAGAGACTGTTCAATTCAAAGAAGACATCAAAAATTAACAGAAGAAACTCCATCGCCATTCATGACGAAAGAGTTAAGAAATAATATGGGAAAAGCTGCAGTAACAGCTGCTGAGTTTATTAAATACGAAGGGGCTGGAACAGTTGAATTTTTGGTTGACAAACACAGAAATTTCTATTTTATGGAAATGAATACCAGAATTCAGGTTGAGCATCCTATAACGGAACAGGTCATCGATTTTGATTTGATAAGAGAACAAATCCTTGTCGCTTTTGGTGTCTCTATTTCAGGGAAAAATTACTTTCCAAAAATGCACTCTATTGAATGTCGAATTAATGCTGAAGATCCTTACAACGACTTTCGACCAAGTCCTGGAAAAATTACCACCCTACATTTTCCTGGTGGACACGGCATAAGGTTAGACACCCATGTTTATAGTGGATATACGATCCCGCCACATTATGACTCGATGATTGCAAAACTCATTACGACTGCACAATCGCGTCAAGAAGCAATAAATAAAATGAGAAGAGCTCTTGATGAATTTGTTATTGAAGGAGTCAACACAACCATTCCTTTCCATCGTAAACTAATGGATCATCCAGATTATATCTCGGGGAATTATACAACAAAATTCATGGAATCCTTTTCAATGAAGGATTAATTGAATAGGATATTATTTTGTATTGGTCCGGGCAACAATAGCTTCCAATTGTTCTAGAACCATAGCATTATTTTGTTCTAGGATTTTTATCTTTTCTTCTAAAGTTGAAATTAAAGGCAACAATACTCCAATTGTATTTATAGTAGATCCTTCGGTTTTTTGATAATCAACCGAGGGTTCATTCAGTTTGTGGTCGTTGTCATCGATCATTGATCCCTCTCCAGTTAGGAACCAGTAACTGTTTACATTGGTATTTTTGATTAACATTTGCATTTGTTCTAAGGTGATAATGCGCTCTCCACTCAATAGCTTAGAAATGACCTGCAAAGGCTGTCCAATAATTTCGCCAATTTCTGTCTTAGACTTCACCCGACCACTCATTTTAAGGTATTTTACGACCTCAATGAAATGCTTGGTTATTGTCTTTTTGAATTCAACATTTGCCATATTTACAAATTGTTTGGTTTTAGCAAAATAATCTTATTTATTAATAAGCTCATAAACGCTATCTACTCTCAATCATTTCCTTTTCCTCCAGAAGCCTTTATAGTGCTTTCGCAATAATTTATATTATGCATGCATATAAAAGCAAAGTTATATAAAAATTTCAATATTCGTGATTATTTTATACTTTTTGTTTAATCTATTAAAGAAAAAAGCCGCCATTTTATTTACCAAAAATATAATAATTTATAAATAATATACAAATAATTTGTATATTTGAATTTCCCAAATTTAAAAATTATGAAAAAAAATGCTCCTAAAAGACCCCCATCTTTATTTTGTCTTGATCGAACTACTGATATTATATTGTATTTGCTTCAGCGAGAATTAAAGACAACCAAACTATCCCAGAAATGCCGTGAGTTAGGAATGGAATCTAATTTTTTTTATTGTGACCTTGGACTGTTAACCATTTCTTTAATGGAGCTTCCGTACAGGTCAGAAAAATTCATGGGCTGGTATGACAAGAAACTTAACAGCTGGTCGAAAAAAGTAGTTCTACAAGACGTCAATTCGACAGCGCAACTGGCCCTAGAGTTTTATCAATATATTAAGAGTAAAGCTTCAACAAAAAATATTTTTTGAAGTTATACTAACCCTTCCCTAATTAAATATTCTGCAATTTGAATTGTATTAGTTGCAGCACCTTTTCTTAAGTTGTCAGCTACAATCCAAAGGTTGAGCGTATTTTGTTGAGAAAAATCTTTTCTTATTCTACCGATAAAGACCTCATTCTTATCTTTTGCATAAATCGGCATTGGATAAGTATTGGTGTCTGGGTTGTCTTGAACAATGACTCCTGGAGTATCGTTTAGGAGTTTTCTTACAGCTGCTAACTCAAAATCAGAATTAAGTTCCACATTGACGGCTTCGGAATGACCTCCCACAACAGGAATTCGGATAGCCGTTGCAGTAACTCCGATGCTATCGTCGTCAAGAATTTTATGAGTTTCATGAACCAGTTTCATTTCTTCCTTAGTGTAGCCGTTTTCTAAGAAAACATCACAATGTGGGATCGCATTTTTGTGAATGGGATATGGATAAGCCATTTCTCCAACCACATCATTATATTCATTTTCCAATTGTTTCATTGCCATAACTCCTGTTCCTGTGATTGATTGATAGGTTGAGACAACCACACGCTTGATCCCAAAGTTGTTTTTCAGTGGCGCTAAGGCCATTAGCATTTGAATGGTAGAACAGTTAGGATTGGCTATTATTTTATCTTCACTTGTGAGTTGATCTGCGTTGATTTCTGGAATAATTAGTTTTTTGGATGGGTCCATTCTCCATGCCGAAGAGTTATCGATTACTGTAATTCCAGCCTCAGCAAATTTTGGAGCCCATTCAAGAGAAGTTTCCCCTCCGGCAGAAAACAGCGCAATATCAGGACAAAGTTCAATAGCGGTTGTAAGACCCACAACAGTATAATTATTTCCCTTGAAACTTATTATCTTTCCGACGGAACGTTCCGAGGCTACGGGAATAAGTTCGGTAACGGGGAAGTTTCTTTCCGCTAGAACTTTTAACATCACTTCTCCGACCATCCCAGTTGCACCGACTACAGCTATTTTCATTTTCTAAGTTTTTGATAAAATTAATGATAATTTAAAGCATGACAATTAACCTTTAAGATTTAGTCAAAAATCAAACAAAATGTTTTATATGAAACAAAAGGTTAAATATTTATTTTAAGATTCTTCTATCTATTCTTTTCCCTAAACCGGATAAGAGTTCATAGGAGATGGTGTTTCCATTTTCAGCAAAAGCTTCTGCAGTATTAACTGTCCCAAAGATTTCAACCTCATCTCCTTCCTTACATGGGAGATTTTTGATTTCGACCATGATCATATCCATGCAGATGTTTCCTACAATTGGCGCTTTTTCTCCTTGGATACTAACCCAACCATTGCCTTGACCATAATGTCTTGCAATTCCATCAGCATGTCCAAGGGGCAATACGGCAATTCGGGTATTTTCATGGGCTGTCCAACCACAATTGTAACCTACGGTCTCCCCCGATTTTATGGAGTGGATTTGTGTAATGGTAGTGATAAGTTTTCCAATTGGTTTTAGCTTTTGATTCCATTGGGGTTGATTGGCAAAACCATAAAGCCCGATCCCACAACGCACCCAGTCTAAATGTAATTCAGGATAATTAAATATGCCCGAGGTGTTGAGCAAATGAAAGTCTGTTTCGGATTTAGAATTTTTTTTGTGATGGATCATTATTTCATCAAAAAGCGCTAGCTGCTTTTGACTGAATTCATTTGGACGATTTTCTTCACTCGCACCCAAATGAGAATAAACACTTTTTATTTTAAAAGCATCTTTTTTCATTTCGTTAAGAACCCACTCGGAATCAGTGGGACTAAATCCAATTCTATTTAAACCAGTGTTATATTTTATATGAACAGGATAGTTTGTTATTTTTTGATCCAGGATGTTTTTTTCAAAAGCAAGCCAGCTTTTTTTACTGTAAAGAGCAGGTTCTAAATCGGCTGAAATCAAAAGTTTAAAATTTTCGATTTGTGGATAAAAAACCATAATTCGCGCTTTAATTCCTTGATTTCTTAGCTGAATGCCTTCCTCAGTGTAAGCAACGGCAAGTGCATCAATTCCTAATGTCACGAGTTTTTCAGCTATTGAATTTACTTCACTCCCATATGCGTTGGCTTTAACAACACCAATCATTTTTGTTTCAGGATTTAAAAGACTTCTTATGGCATGATAATTATGCTCAAGTTTTTTTAAGTCAATTTCAATGAAATTCAAAAGCGAGTTATTTATTTTTATTTTCAGACCCAGAGTCTTTTTTACCATCAAGACGTTTTATTGCCTTGTTATAGGCGGCCCGACTAAGGGGCTCATAGTTTTCTTTTTCTCCTAAAACAACAAGATCTTTTAAATCAGATTTTCGGAAACTGTAATGAGCAGGATTTCCTGTCCTTGTACAAACGGCATGGACTTTAGTTACATATTCAGCAGTAGCCATAAGTGCTGGCATTGGGCCAAAGGGGTTCCCTGCAAAGTCCATGTCCAAACCAGCCACAATTACTCTAACCCCTCGATTGGCAAGGGCATTACAGACCTGAACAATTTCATCATCAAAAAACTGCGCTTCGTCAATCCCCACGACATCACAGCCATCAGCTAAAATGGGAATGTTTGCTGCGGCAGGTACTGGTGTGGATGGAATTTGATTGGAATCGTGCGAAGTAACCAAGTCATCATCATACCTTACATCGATGGCGGGTTTAAAAATTTCAATTTTTTGTTTCGCAAACTGAGCCCGTTTTAACCGTCTGATCAACTCTTCTGTTTTTCCAGAAAACATTGAGCCACAGATCACTTCGATCCATCCAAATTGTTCTTTATGGTTTACGGGATTTTCTAAAAACATTTTGTAATTTTCAAGAAAAACAAAGGTATTAAAAACAAACGTTTGTAAAATAAATATTTATGCCCAATAAAATCCAAGAAGAACTTAAAAAAATCGCTCAGGAAATTATTGCAACAGAGGGGTCGGTTGATTTTGAAAAAACATACCATCAAACTTTATCATTATTCGAAAAATTGGTGGTACTCAAAAACACCCAAGTTGTTGAAAAAGACACTTGGAAAGACATGGAATCCATATACAATCAGGCAATTGATTTCATTGAAGTCAAGAAAGAGCCAGTTCAAGCTCTCGATCAAAATAGAGAAGAAATTCCTCCTTTGATGGAGACCATAAAAGAAATTGTTACTGAATTCCCTAAAGTAGATTTAAAACAGACCGAAACGCAGGAGGTTCAGAAACCCCTTCCAATAAAAAACTTAAATGATCATTTTTCAAAAGGACTTCAGATTGATTTGAATGACCGCCTTGCATTTATCAAACATCTTTTTGAAACGAATACTCTCGAATATCAAAGGGTTATTTCACAAATTGTTACTTTTTCCAATTGGGAAGAAGCACAAAGTTTTGTAGTACAAATCGTTAAACCGGATTATAATAACTGGGAGGGAAAAGAAATATATGAAGCGCGTTTTTTAAAAATTATTGAAAACAATTTTACATAATACTTAATATTAAGACCAGCCAATGGGTAAACTTTATTTAGTACCAACACCGCTTGGTAATCTTGCTGACTTCACTTATCGCGCAGTAAACGTTTTGGGGGAGGTAGATTTAATTTTGGCTGAAGACACGCGAACAAGTAAAAAGCTTTTGAATCACTATAATATTTCTAGACCACTTCAGAGTTTTCACATGCACAATGAGCATAAAAAATTGGAAGGGATCATATCACAATTAAATTACGGCAAGACCATCGCAATAATCTCAGATGCCGGGACTCCAGGGATTTCAGACCCAGGGTTTCTATTGGTACGCGAGGCCATTGTAAATAATATCGAAGTGATCTGTTTGCCTGGACCGACAGCCTTGATTCCAGCATTGGTTCAAAGTGGATTCCCAACGGAAAGATTTATTTTTGAGGGATTTTTACCTCCCAAAAAAGGCAGAAAAACACGATTGGAACAGCTTTCGCAAGATTCGAGAACAATTGTTTTTTATGAATCTCCTCACAAATTGATCAAAACCCTCACACAATTGATTACTTATTTTCAAGGAGAGCGACAAGTTGCTATTTCTAGGGAAATGACCAAAATTTATGAGGAGACTTATAGAGGAACACTCGAAGAGGCGGTTGTTCATTTTAATGAAAAAGTCCCCAAAGGGGAATTTGTAGTTTGCATTTCAGGAAACCAAACAAAATAAATATGCATTGGCATTCAAAACCACTTCCAGAAGCTGACAAAATAAAAGCGCTTCAACTGGCGATTGGCGTCTCTTTTGAGATTGCTTCCTTGTTGGTCCAACGTGGGATTGATGATTATGAAAGTGCTAAAAACTTTTTCCGTCCGGAACTTAAAGATCTTCACGATCCTTTTTTGATGTTGGGAATGACAGCTGCTGTTAATCGAATTAAAACAGCAATTGATAAACACGAAAAGATCATGGTTTATGGAGATTATGATGTCGACGGAACCACTTCGGTGTCGCTGGTTTATTCATATTTGTTCAAACAACTTCCCGATGTGATCTACTATATCCCTGACCGGTATGATGAGGGTTATGGGATTTCAATCAAAGGAATTGATAAAGCCAAAGAACAAAACGTTAGCCTAATTATCGCACTAGATTGTGGGATTAAGGCAGTTGATCAAGTTGCTTATGCGAAATCTTTAATGATTGATTTTATTATTTGTGATCATCACTTACCAGGGGATCAACTTCCTGAAGCTATCGCTGTTTTAGATCCGAAACAACCCGCTTGTTCGTATCCTTATAAAGAATTATGTGGCTGTGGCATTGGGTTTAAACTGCTCCAAGCCCTCGAGAAAGAGAAAGGCAAGCCCGTGGAGTCTCTTTTGCCCTACATTGACTTGGTGGCCATGGCCATTGCAGCTGACATTGTTCCGATCACAGGAGAAAATAGAATTTTAATTTTTTATGGATTAATACAAATTAATGAAAATCCTAGAATTGGAATCCTGAGTTTTATTAATACCTTAAAAAAGAAACTAACCGTTTCAGATTTGGTATTTGTTATCGCACCAAGGATTAATGGCGCTGGAAGAATCAAACATGGAAGTTTTGCAGTTGAACTGCTTTTGACCGAAGAGGAAGATCAAGCATTGGCCAGAGGAAGAGCGATTGAACTTATTAATTCTGAAAGGCGTGAATTGGATAAAAAAATCACGCAACAGGCACTAGATCAGATCAAACAAAACGAAGAAGAGACTTGTTTTTCTTCTGTAGTTTTTCAACCCGATTGGCACAAGGGAGTAATCGGAATTGTCGCTTCGAGGTTAATAGAGGTTTACTATCGACCAACTGTTGTTTTTGCTGCTTCGGGAGATTGTTTGGCAGGTTCTGTTCGGTCTGTTAAAGGAGTTGATGTTTATGAGGTTCTGGAGGCCTGTAAGGAGCACATCATTCAATTTGGAGGACATATGTATGCCGCTGGCCTGACCATAAAACCAGAGGCGCTCAGCAGCTTTAAAAAAGCATTCGAATCTGAAGTTGAAAGGATCATAACCCCAGACCAAAGAATTCCTTCGATTCAATATGACTTGGAAATTTCTTTAGATAAAATCACCCCAAAATTTTTTAAAACTATTTCTCAAATGAGGCCTTTTGGTCCTCGAAACATGCAGCCTGTTTTTTTGACTAAAAATTGCAAAGACAACGGCAAAACAAGTGTGGTTGGGAATGATCAAAGTCATTTAAGATTAGACATTAAAGATGCTTCTGAAAAAAACATTTTTGGTATTGGTTTTGGGATGGCAAACCACATCAGTAAAATTAAAAGTCAAAAACCTTTTGACTTAATTTATACTATTGAAGAAAATGAATTTAGAGGCTTGGTTTCTTTACAACTAAAAGTAAAAGACTTAAGAGTTTAACCTTCTTGTTTTTTAGGATTTTGGTACCGTTCAATTAGTTTTTTTGTTGACGCATCATGATGATCCAATTTTCCAGATTCAAAATCATTGAGAATATTATTAGCGAGTTGTTTTCCTAATTCCACCCCCCATTGGTCGTAGCTGAAAATATTCCAAATAACCCCTTGTACAAAAATCTTATGCTCATACATTGCAAGTAGGGCTCCAAGATTAAAAGGAGTTAATTTTTCGATCAAAAGTGTAGTTGAAGGGCGATTTCCTTCGAAAATTTTAAAAGGAAGCAAGGCTTCAATTTGAGCATTTGATTTCCCTTGACTTTCTAATTCTGACCGAACCGTTGCCTCATTTTTCCCTAGCATAAGGGCTTGTGTTTGGGCAAAAAAGTTGGACATCAATTTGTCTTGGTGATCATTTTTTGGATAAAGTGGTTTGGCAAAACCAATAAAATCAGCAGGAATGAGCTTGGTTCCTTGATGCATTAGCTGAAAAAACGCATGTTGCGCATTGGTGCCAGAAGCACCCCAAATGATGGTGCCTGTTTGATAATCTACAGGGTCGCCATTGCGATCAACTCCTTTTCCATTACTCTCCATAATTCCCTGCTGTAAATAGGCTGGAAGACTTCTTAAGTACTGTGAATAAGGGACAATCACTTCAGACTCTGCATTCCAAAAATTGTTATACCAGACCGTAATCATCGCTAGTATAACGGGTATGTTTTGATCAAAAGAAGCTTTTCTAAAGTGTTGATCCATTGCACCAGCCCCTTTGAGGAGATTTTCAAAATGCGTTGGACCAACGGCCAAGCAAATACCTATACCTACGGTACTCCACAGTGAAAATCGACCGCCAACCCAGTCATTCATTGAGAAGATATTTTCTGGAGAAATCCCAAATTCAGTAACCTTTTTTTGATTGGTTGAGACAGCAACAAAATGTTTCTCAACAGCTGTTTGCGGTGCGTGACTTAAAAACCATTTTCTGAGGGTTTGCGCATTGCTTAAAGTTTCTTGTGTGATAAAAGTTTTGGAAACAATTACGAATAGTGTTGTTTCGGGATCAATTTTTTTAATAATTTCATTAACATGATCCCCTTCTACATTTGAAACGAAATAAACACTAAGGCGATTTCGGTAGAATTCCAAAGCTTCGGTCACCATAGCCGGACCTAGGTCAGAACCTCCAATTCCTATGTTAACAACATTTTGAATTGACTTGCCAGTATGTCCTTTCCATTTACCTGAGATCACCTTTTCAGCAAAATCATACATTTCTTTTTTGGCTTGATCAATCCCAGGGAGTATGTTTTCCCCTTCAACTAGAACTGGCGAAGAATCGTGAGTTCTGAGTGCCGTATGAAGTACTGCTCGACTTTCTGTTTCATTGATTTCTCCGCCCGAAAAATAAGCTTCAATTCCTTCTTTTAAACCGGCTTCTTCCGCAAGGGAAACCAAAAGATCAATGGTAGATTTATCCAAGCGATTTTTTGAATAATCTACATAAAATGATTCCCAGTTTATGGAGAGCTTATCAACGCGATCAGGATCTTCTGCGAAATGTTCTGTTAATGTTTTTGAAGAAAGTGTTTTGAAATTTAAGTTCAATTTTTTCCACGAATCGAGATTCGAAGGTTTGTTTTTATTTAAATTCACTTGTTGAAAGAGCTAATGTGTTATTTATAGTGGAGTTTTCTTTTACAAAAGAGATACAGTCGAGTTCGGTTTTTATTTCTTGAATACCAGTCAAGTAAGTTTTCTTTAGGGAATTAGAAATTGGTTTCGCTTCGGGTAATTTTTCTTTGAAGGGATCAACTTGCCTGCCGTTTTTCCAAAAACGATAACAAACGTGAGGTCCTGAAGTATTTCCGGTCATTCCAACCCACCCGATCACGTCTCCTTGTTTTACTGTTTGCCCTCTTTTCACTTTCCTTCGCTTCATGTGCAAATATTGAGTGCTGTAGGTGTTGTTGTGTTTTATAGTGACATAATTGCCATTGCCTTTGGTATAACTTGCCTTAACTACGACCCCATTTGCAGTTGCCAAAATGGATGTTCCAATACTTGCTCCAAAATCGGTTCCTTTGTGAGGTCTTATTCGGTTACCATAATAAGCAATCCGTCTTTTTAGATTATAGCGTGAGGTAACAGGACCAAATTTAACAGGAGCTTTTAGAAAAGCACGGCGTAAGTTTTTAGCACTATCATCAAAATATTCTACGATTCCTTTTTCAGGATCTGGCTGGAATTCGAAAGCGTAATAGTCTCTTCCCGAATGCTCAAATATGGCAGCATTAATTCGTTTGATTCCTATGGAAATCGTATCATCAACAAATTGTTCTTCATAAATAACTTTAAAACGATCCCCTTTTTGTAAACGATAAAAATCGATATTCCAAGCGTAAACATCGGAGAGATAGTAAGTGAGTTGCTCGTTCAATCCGCTATTGGACATGGTTTCATAGAGCGAACTTTCAATTTCCCCTGCACCTTGTAGTTGAACGGTGCGAATGGGTTTATCTATTTTTTTACCATAAATACTGTCCCTTAGCTGGATAATATTGTAGGTTTGAATCCCTGGAGTATAGATAAAAACTTTTGGAGTTGGGATGCTATCTTTACTGAAAAGAAGCGTGTAGGGTTTCCCAACATTGATCCTCCTTACATTTACTTTGTTCTTTATTTTCTGTAAAATGTTGTATACCTCCGGATAGTCAATTCCATTTTCTTCTAGAATAGAACCAAAGGTATCTCCTCTTTTGATTTTTTTATTTACAACGCGGTAGTTGTTCAAATCAAATCCATATTTAATGTTTGGGGGAATTTGTTCGACTGCAATGGTTTCGGATCCCTTTTTTTCATCACGATCCTCACAGCCATAAATCAATAGGGTAAAAAAAAGAAATGCCGAAAAAGAAAAATATTTTAAAATCAAAACGAATATTGTTTATTATAATGCAACAAACTTCTTGAATTTAGCGCTTAATAACAATGTACACCTCAAAAAGTTATTCATTTGTTAATAAACAATCCTTTCTAAGGTTAGTCAACAAATATATTAAAAGGAAACTTTACATTTTTAAAATTATCAAGATCAATTTCTAACGAGCCAATCGCCAAATCTGCTTTTACTTTGAGCGGGATTCTGTTTTTATCATCAGTCACCCAGAGTGTTACGCTTTCTCGCTCCTTAAACACCCGACCTGCTTGCACAACAGGTCTAAATTTTACGCATTTTATTTTTCCAAATTTTGAAGAAAGCGTTTCTTTTCCCAAAAACTTTAACTTAAAATGATAATTCTCATTATCAAAAAACATGTTAATATCAAAATCTTCTCCAACGATCATGTCCCTTTCAGGGTAGAATGTTCTTAAGTAATAAAAAGCAGAAAGGATGTCCTGAGAGTTTTTTTTAATCTTGAAAGTTTCTTTCTTCTGTTCTTTTTTATTGTTTACATGAGCCAGTTGTTGTTCATGATCAAAATCAATTTCTAAATTTTTGGTGTAACCTCCTTCATAGATGTCACGAATAAAATGATAGGGAATGATTTTTTTTTCGTCAAAAAAACTATCATAATGGTCTTCAACTTTAAAAAACCATCTCGCAAGACCTGTTGTTTTCCCATATCCTTTGGCGTGAATAACAGGAATTCCATTTAAAGTATCTTGAGTAAGGCTTAATGTGGCATAACTGGCATTAAAAATACCATAATGTATCCGGAATCCAAACCATTCACCAGCTTTAAAGGGTACAATATTTTCAACAGGATCGGAAACAGACACTTCTTGACCTTTTAGAATAAAGGAGAAACAGAATAAGAGAAAAATTAATGGTGTATTTTTTTTAATCTCCATCATTTTGTAAAAATAATTAAATGATTTAAATGAAGCTTTTATTTAACATTTAAAATAAAGTCAATTTTACTTTGTCATTTCTTCTAATTTAAGAAACAATTGTACCCCTTTTACTTTTCCCAATGTATCAATCAACTCTTTTTGTGAAGCGGCTTTGATTCTTTTTAAAGACTTGAATTCTTTTAAAAGCAACTCTTTCGTTTTTGGCCCGACGCCTTTGATTTCATCCAATTGAGAATTTAATGACCCTTTGCTTCTGAGATTTCTGTGTAAAGTGATTCCAAAACGATGTGCTTCGTTCCTCAGTTGTTGAATGATTTTTAAGGTTTCAGACTTTTTGTCTAAATACAAAGGAATTGGATCCTCAGGAAAATAAATTTCTTCTAATCTTTTGGCGATTCCTATAATAGCAATTTTACCCCTCAGGCCTAGTAAATCCAAACTTTTTACAGCCGACGAAAGTTGCCCCTTGCCACCATCAATTACAATCAGCTGCGGAAGTGATTTCCCCTCTTCCTTGAGTCGCTTATACCGCCTAAAAACGACCTCTTCCATGGAAGCAAAGTCATCTGCTCCGACCACCGTTTTTATTTTAAAATGTCGGTAATCTTTTTTACTCGCTTTTCCATTTTTAAAAACAACACATGCAGCAACAGGATTCGTTCCTTGAATGTTGGAGTTGTCAAAACATTCGATGTGATAGGGCTCGTCGGATAGTCGCAAATCGATTTTCATTTGACCCATTAATCTTTTTGTATGTCGATCAGGGTCTACAATTTTCATTTGCTTGAAGCGATCCATTCGATAGAATTTTGCATTCCGAAGTGAGAGTTCTACCAACTTCTTTTTGTCTCCGAGCATCGGAATACTTACTTTTATTTTCTCCCCCAAATTGATTTGAAAAGGCAAATAGACTTCTTCCGACTGCGAATTAAATCTCAGCCTGATGTCGATTATCGCAAGGCTTAATAAATCGAGATCACTTTCGTCTAATTTCTTTTTTATCTCTAACGTATGGGATCGGGTGATGGATCCATAGGATATTTGAAGGAAGTTGACATAACCATAACTTTCATCAGAAACGATAGTAAAAACATCAACATTGCTGATTTTGGGATTTACGATGGTTGATTTTGATTGGTAGTTTTCTAAGGACGCAAGTTTTTCTTTTATTTCTTGAGCTTTTTCAAATTCCATCTCCTTTGCATAGTTTTCCATTTGCAATTGAAATTGATCTAGAGAGCTTTTGAAATTTCCTTTAACAATGTTTTTAATAGCGGCGATATTCTGATTGTATAATTCCTCGTTTATTTTTTGCTCGCAGGGACCCAGACAATTTCCAAGGTGATATTCTAGACATATTTTATATTTCTGATTATTAATTTTTTCTTCAGAAAGGTCGTAGTTGCAAGTTCTTAGGGGATATAACCCTCGAATAAGATCCAAAAGGGTATAAACTGTTTTCTTGTTAGTAAAAGGACCGAAATAATCCGATCCATCTTTAATTACTTTTCGGGTACTAAATACCCTTGGAAAGCGCTCTTTTTTAATACAAATCCACGGATAGGTTTTGTCGTCTTTAAGCAAGACATTGTATTTGGGCTGGTATTTTTTTATGAGGTTGTTTTCCAGTAAAAGTGCGTCAACTTCTGTGGGAACAATGATGTGCTCGTGTCGAACAATTTTTTTAACAAGCAGCCGAGTACGATTATTGTCGTGGTTTTTGTTAAAATAGGAACTGACTCGTTTTTTAAGATTTTTAGCTTTGCCAACATAAATCACCGTATCATTTTCATCATAAAATTGATAAACTCCTGGATTGGGAGGGAGTGTTTTTAGCTGTATAGCAATTGGCGAATTTTCCATTTAACGAAGGTACTATTTTTCTTTAGGGTCAAAAAAAAACATAAATACTTAAAGTATGCTTAAAAGAAAATTTAATTTTAAGCTCTAAAGGATAATCACTTTGACATTTCACAAACACGAATTAAGAAAAAAATATAGAAACCTGAGAGGACAACTCTCTGCAGAGGAGGTTATGGTGAAGAGCATTGCGATTGCCAATCGTTGTTTGGCGGTTGACCTTTGGACAAAGGCGCTTTATCACCTGTTTTTGTCTTCCGAAAAGAAAAATGAAGTTGACACTTCCTTTCTGCTCTCTGTCCTACAGGGGAAAGACAAGCAAATTGTGGTATCTAAAATGCTCAATGACTCAAAGCTCGAACACTATCTCTTAAGTGATCAGACTTTACTTAAAGAAAATGATTATGGGATTCCGGAGCCTTTATCAGGGATTAAAATAAATCCCTTAGAAATTGATCTAGTTTTTCTCCCACTTCTCGTTTTTGACAAGCAAGGGCATCGTGTGGGCTATGGAAAGGGCTATTATGATCGCTTCTTGGCGGAGTGTCGAAAAGAAACCATCAAAGTGGGGATTTCTTTTTTTGAGCCGATTGATAAAATTGAAGATATTGACAAAAATGATATTGCAATGGACTTTGTTGTTACTCCAAATCAGGTGTTTTCGTTTTAAGCTTTCCTCCAAAAATCTTTTTGTTGAAAACAATCAAAATTCCTACTCCCGTGCTGATGGCGGTGTCTGCCACATTGAAGACATACTGGAAAAAAGTGTAATGTTCTCCTCCAACTAAGGGAACCCATTCTGGCCAATTCCAGCTTACCAAGGGGAATTGCAGCATGTCAACTACGTGACCTTCTAAAAAAGGGGCATATCCTCCGCCTTCAGAAAGAAAACTGGCTACTTGTCCGTAGCTATGAGAAAACAAAACACCATAAAAAAGAGAATCAATAATATTTCCAATAGCACCTGCAAAAATTAAACACAAAGCCCACTTAAAAAGATTAGAAATGTCTTTTTTTAATGTGTCTAGAAGCCAGTAACCTATCCCAAAAATGGCAAATAGCCTAAAAATGGTTAAAAAAAGTTTGGCAGTTCTTTCCGTAAGGAAAGGGATTATATCGTTGAGCTTTGCGCCCATTGCCATCCCTTTATTTTCGACAAACAGGAGTTTAAAAAACCCCCAATCTATAATGGCGTTATTGCCATAGAGGGTTAAAGGGTAGTTTAGCTTAATAAATATTTTTGAACCTTGATCAATAAACAATAATGAGATTATTATAATCGCGGATGTAAATAAATTTATGTTTTTAAGTTGTAGTTTCAACGGTTACATTTTGATGACAAAAGTAGAAAATTATAACTTCTTTTGATGTGTGATATCTCCATTAAGACTATTGATCTTCAGAAACGGGAGTAAACCATTGTCTGATAAGGGTAAAACAACTATTCCGTTTTTACTTTTCCCACTAACGGCTGTCTTTTCGGATATCACATTTACGTTTGCATTCTCAGTAGTGACGTTTCCTGGAGCGTCCCAATTCGAAAGCTCACAATAACCACTTTTAAGGTCTAGGTTTATGTTTTTCATCTTGCCTTTTCCTTTGATTTTTGTATCATTACTTTTTAAATTAAAAGAAATATTTGATGAAAATATAAGTTTTATGCTAGAGGAAATAAACTTATGAGCACTCAGCTTGTCGTTTAAGTCGGGAGTATTTGGGGTTGGACTTTCGACAATATAAAGTGTCCTACCAACCACTTTAGAAGTTAAAACGGTACGGTTTTGGTACTCTCCATCCGACCGGTATTTTATTTGAATCCCCGAAAAGTTATCCGCCCCGGTGAATAATACGTTTGAGGCCCAAGGAACCTCCACAACAAGATCAGTAATATTAGGATCAAGCCAAGTTTTTTGTACAGTTTTTTGAGCTTCAAGTGCAAGACTTATCAAAAAAACGAATATAATTAGCGTCCTTTGCAAAGTTATTTTTGCATGTTCTTTGCCTCAATACTTAAGGTCGTGTGCGGAACCAACAACAGTCGTTGCTTGTTGATCAATTTACCAGTAACAAGACAAACACCATAAGTTTTATTTTCAATTCGGATTAAGGCATTTTTTAAATCTCGAATAAATTTTTCTTGTCTAATTGCGAGTTGCGTATTGGCTTCTTTTGACATGGTTTCTGAGCCTTCTTCGAAAGCTTTAAAGGTCGGTGAAGTATCTTCTGTCCCATTGTTTCCATCGTTCATATATGCGCTTTTAAGCAATTCATGATCCGCTTTGGCTTTTTGAATTTTATCTTCGATTAGCTTTTTGAATTCTCCTAATTCTTTGTCAGAATAACGAACTTTTACATCTGATGCCATTTTTAAATCTTTTTAATGTTTATTAAAGTTTTCATATTTTCGAAAAACACTTCATTTTCAGAATCTAAACTTTCTTGAAAATCAATATTTTCTCCAAGTGTTTCTGAAAGGATGTAATCCCGATGATTAATTATTTTCTTCTTTAAGTCTTCATCTGCTGAAAACGAAATATTTATTTTATCAGTAACCGCAAAACCAGAGTCCTTACGGATGTTCTGGATTCGGTTCACGAGCTCTCTTGCAACTCCTTCATCAATAAGGGTTTCGGTCAAAGAGATGTCCAGCGCAACTGTCAATCCGTTACCGTGAGCGACCAGCCAACCTTCAATATCCTTCGATGAAATTTCAACGTCACTAAGTTCCAAGATAATATTTTTTTCATTAACTAATAGAGACAAGTTACCTTCTTGCTCTAATGTTTTTATTTCTTCACTAGTTAAGCTTTTTATTTTTCCTGCGATGCTTCCCATTTCTTTTCCAAAACGAGGGCCTAATGCTTTAAAATTAGGTTTTATTTCTTTTACCAGAATATCACTATTTTCGTCTAGTAATTTCACACCCTTTACGTTGATTTCTGCTGCAAGTTGTTCCTGAATTAATTCGATTTCCATTTTTTCTTCAGGACTATTAACTGCCACCATTAAAGTTTCGAGCGGTTGACGCACTTTGATTTGTTCCTTTTTTCTTAATGACAACGCCAAAGAAGTGATATTTCTGGCCTTATTGGTTCGGTTTTCTAATATGGGATCAATCGCCGCTTTGTTTACCACTGGGAAATCTGAAAGGTGAATGGACTCAAACCCTTCCGTTTGCGTATTTTGGATTAAATCCTGATAAAGCTTATCGGTATAAAACGGCGCTACAGGAGCGGCCAATTTTGCAACAGTAAGCAGACACTCATAGAGCGTTTGATAAGCAGCTATTTTATCTTGTTGGTATTCGCCTTTCCAAAATCTACGTCGGGAAAGTCTTACATACCAATTGCTTAATTTTTCTTGTACAAAATCCGAAATGGCACGCGTTGCTCTTGTGGGTTCGTAATCTTCATAGAATTTATCAACGTTATCGATTAATGTGTTTAGTTCAGACAAAATCCATCGATCAAGCTCTTGTCGATTTTCAATTGGAATTTGAGCTTCTTCATACTTAAATTGATCAATATTGGCATAAAGGCTAAAGAAGGAATAGGTATTGTAAAGTGTTCCGAAAAACTTTCGTTGAACCTCCGCAATTCCTTCGATATCGAATTTGAGATTGTCCCAAGGATTAGCGTTTGAAATCATGTACCATCGAGTGGCATCAGGCCCATATTTTTTGATTGTTTCAAAAGGATCAGCAGCATTCCCTAGTCTTTTGGACATCTTTTGACCTTTCTTGTCTAAAACCAATCCGTTCGAAACGACATTTTTGTAGGCGATGGAATCAAAGACCAAAGTACTGATTGCGTGAAGGGTGTAAAACCAGCCTCTGGTTTGGTCGACACCTTCTGCAATATAATCGGCAGGGAAAGATTCTCCCTGATCAATTTTTTCTTTATTTTCAAAGGGATAATGCCATTGCGCATAAGGCATGGCTCCGGAATCAAACCAAACATCAATTAAATCTTTTTCGCGTCGCATGGGCTGGTTGTCCTCAGAAACGAGAATGATTTCATCTACCGTATGTTTATGTAAATCTACCTTTTGATAATTTTCATCACTCATTTCTCCCACTTCAAAATCTCCAAATGGGTTGGAATGCATGTGCCCAGCACAGATCGACTTTTCTATTTCTTCGATCAATTCCTTAATTGAACCGATGACCTTGGTGTTTTGCCCATCTTCAGTTCGCCAAACAGGAAGTGGTACGCCCCAAAACCTAGAGCGCGATAGGTTCCAGTCGTTTGCATTAGCAAGCCAATTGCCAAACCTTCCTTCTCCTGTGGATTTTGGTTTCCAGTTGATGGATTGATTTAAAGAAGCCATTCGATCTCTGACATCAGTTACTTTAATAAACCAAGAATCTAGTGGATAGTAAAGAATGGGCTTGTCTGTTCTCCAACAATTGGGATAAGAATGAACATATTTTTCTACTTTAAAAGCAGCATTTTCTTCTTTTAAACGAATAGCAATCTGAACATCTACAGATTTTTCAGGAGCTTCTCCTTCTGGGTAATAATCATTTTTAACGTATTGACCCGCTAAGCTTCCTAATTCCTTTCGGAACTTTCCTTGTAAGTTAACTAAGGGAACCTTGTTGTCATTTTCATCGAGAATCAGAAGTGGTGGGATTTCAGGGACTGCTTCTTTGGCGACCTTAGCATCGTCTGCTCCAAAGGTGGGAGCGGTATGTACAATTCCTGTTCCATCTTCTGTCGTAACGAAGTCTCCTGTTATAACTCGGAATGCATTTTCGGCATTTTCGAAAGGATCAGGCGCTTCAGACCATATTTTTTTATATTTTATATTTTCTAAGTCTCTTCCTTTAATTTCCTGATTAAGATAGAAAGGGATTTTTTTGTCTCCCTTCTGATATTTTTCAACTTCTACTAATTTTGAAACGGCTTCATATTTTCCAGAAAATTGTTTTTGAATCAAAGCTTTGGCCAATAGAACCCTGACTGGAAGGTGGGTATATTGATTAAAAGTATGAACCACCACATAGTCAATTTTAGGGCCAACCGTTAAGGCCGTATTTGAAGGTAAGGTCCATGGAGTAGTTGTCCAAGCAAGGAGGTAAAGCGGTATATTTCCCTGAAGCGATTCAGGCAGGGTTTCATTTAAAGTTTCAAACTGACCTGTTATGGTGGTGTCGCTAACATCCTGATAAGTACCTGGTTGATTTAGCTCGTGTGAGCTTAATCCAGTTCCTGCTTTTGGAGAATAAGGTTGGATCGTATAGCCTTTATAAAGCAGTCCTTTTTCATGAATCTGTTTCAGCAACCACCAAACACTTTCCATGTATTTGGAAGTATAAGTAACATAGGGATCCTCCATGTCCACCCAATAACCCATCTGCTCAGTGAGCTTATTCCAAACATCAGTGTAGCGCATCACTGCTTTTTTACAGGCGAGGTTGTAGGCTTCAACTGAGAGTGTTTTACCGATGGCGTCTTTGGTGATTCCAAGCTCTTTTTCTACGCCTAATTCAACTGGGAGGCCATGGGTGTCCCATCCTGCTTTTCGTTTCACCTGAAACCCTTTCTGAGTTTTATAACGACAGAAAATGTCTTTTATCGAACGCGCCATAACATGGTGAATCCCGGGCATACCGTTTGCAGAAGGTGGTCCTTCATAAAACACAAAAGGTGTGTTCCCTTCTCGTCTGGAGATACTTTTATCGAAAATTTTGTTTTGATCCCAGTATTGGAGAATTTCCTTTGAAATATCCGATAAATTGAGTCCTTTGTATTCTTTAAATGCCATGTATAGCTTTCTTTCTTAGAAAAGCGAAATTAAGGATTTTAAGATAAAAAATGGAGATTTATATTTTGACCTTTAACCCTAACCGAAAACTACGCCCCTCAGAGGAAATGCCCGAAGCAAATGTGCGATAATGAAGGTCAAAAATATTGGTCACACCAAAATTAAGTTTTATGTTTTTACGGTACTGATATTGTGATAAAAATGAAAGTATACTCCATGATGGCGTTCCATTATATCGCTCCAAATCATTGATTGCTGTTGGATTTATAAGGGGAGTTTCATTTAATCCATCTTCGCCTCCCCAACTGTATTTTGCAGGATCTTTAGAGTCGCTAAACTGCCAATATATTTTAGCATAAAGCTTCTTTTGGTCGTATACCATCGATAGAGTCCCATAGATTGGACTTATCGATGGCATTGGGCCATAATTAAGATTTTTATAACTGTCGGTGTAAGTCACACTGCCCATTGCAGTTATTTTTTTATTTAATTTATAATTCGTTTGAATGGACCCTCCATAAATAAACCTATTTCCTAAATTTTTATTGGCTTGGGTTTTAACCTCTTCCCCTTTATATAATATTGTGTTTTCGTCAGGGGTTGACTGATCTGCAAAGACGATATAATCAGATCTCACGATATGGCGAGAAACCAAAGTAGTGTATCCTCTCAGATCGAAATGTATTTTTTTATCAGAAGTATTTAAGCTAACACCCGATTCAAAAGTATAGGCATATTCAGGATCTAAAAAAGTGTTAGGCACAAGTAATGTTCCATTACTTTCCCTAATTTTTCCAATATCATCAATGTTAGGGTTTCTAAACCCACTAGAAAACAAACTGCTAACCAGTGTTCTTTCATTGGGTCGGTAGGTGACCGCTAGTGTGTAAGTTATTGCATTGAATTTCAAATCAACCGAAGATAAAAGACGATCAATTTGAGCGGTATCGTTCCAGTTAGCAACAAGAGAAGATTTAGTGACTCGAAGACCAACATTTAAGGTTAGCTTTTTATTTAAGAGGTATACCCAATTCAAGTATCCTGCAAAACTTGAAATCTTGCTGCCGTCATTCGGATATCTGGAGGGAATAGGAGTGGGAGTTTTTAATCCAATGATTTTGTAAGCGTCTAAAATCAGATCCTTAGAAAAGCCATTAGAAGCGATTTTATTTCGCGTGCCTTCTATTCCGTAGGAGAACGAATGCTTGTCGTTAAGTGATCCATTAAAATCAGCATTAAAACTAAATATATCAACGTTTTCGTTTTGATAGGAACGCGTAATGCTCCCGAATTTTCTATTAATACGAGATTCTTCAATGTTTTGATAGGCAGCGGTAAAAGTTCCTTTTTGCAACCAATTTTTTCCAAAAAACATTTTTAGTTGTGGAGAAATAAATAGTCTTTTTTGAGGGCCGTAGTACCATTCGCTAAAACGAAGACTGCCTGCTCTTTCCTCTACCAATTTATCATATCGATTGATGTCAGTGGATTCGGAATACTGGAAATTAACATTAAGAACCATGTCTTCCGCTAGTGCAAAAATGAACTTTTGAAAGAGATCGTATTGATCATATCCAGTGTTTTTTTGAATGTTTGGATTTGAGTTTGAGAGGGGGGTTGGGTAATAATTTTCACGGCTATTAATTGAATAATAGGGCGTCAAGCCCCAATTCTCAAAACCATGTCTTCTATTTTTCCCAATTTTGATGTCACCAAAATGAGAGACACTAAAGCTGGTAAGACTCCCCCAATTTTCAAAACTCAATTTGGTATTTAAATTATTTACGCTTGAGAGATTTGCATAGTTAAAATTGCTGGTGTATTCTGCAGTAACTTTTTCTTCACCATTAATCACTGGAGATTTTGAATAATAGTGAATTACTCCTCCAAGGGCATCAGACCCGTAACCGACAGAAGAAGATCCAAATGTAACTTCTACTCTTTCGATGTTATGGGGATCAATTGTGATTGCATTTTGAAGATGTCCCGAACGGTAGATGGCGTTGTTCATCCTAACGCCGTCCACGACAATTAGTATTCGATTGGCTTCAAAACCTCTTAGTACCGGGCTTCCGCCACCTCCCTGTGATTTCTGTATTCTGACATTGGGACTTGATTCTAAAATATCGGCTCCCGTGGACCCAGTACTGAGCTCAATGTCGCGCGCAGAAATTATTGAAACCTCTTCAGCAATTTTGTTTCGTATGGATTGGGATCGAGCAACAGACAATATGACTTCGTCTAACTTTTTGTCTTTAGAAATCAATTTAATCACATTACCCATTTTCTCCAATTCGCTAAATTGGATTTGAAGCGCTTCGAAGCCCATTAAATAGAAGTTGATGACTCCCGAAAAACCCGCTAGAGACCCCATACCATTCGAGTCAGTTTGAGTGCTATTCCTCAGATCTTCAGTGTAAATAGCAACACCCTCAAGAGGCTCTCCTGAGTTTTCATCTTCAACCTTTATTTCCTGCGCATTGAGCCCATTAAGAAATAAGGCTACTAACACAAAGACTTTACAGCTATGTTTCACGAAAAACTTCATGTAGTATGGAAAGAGATTTTATTTTACTAAACTTTTGCATGTGTAGACTATAATAGTCCACGATTGAATCTAATAATTTAATTTTTATTGCACTTGTTATGGAGACATTCGTTATCTTATCAAAATTCATGCCGAGAAGGGTTTTAAAAGCCTCAAGCTCTTTTCCAATGATGATTTTTTTTGAATCGGTTTGAAAACAAAAACAGCCATTTTCCATGTCGAAACATGGATGCTCAAGATTTGAAATATTTGGATAAAAACCTATGTAACGGGTTAAATCAATTAAAAACTTTAAATGAAAAAGAGCAGAAAAGCTTTTTTCTTCTAGTTGTAAAATTGCCCGCTCCAGAAAACTAAACAATGAGGGATTGGGGTCTCCTTCTTCTTCCATTACTTTCATCAATACCTCTGTAAGAAAAAGCGCAGCAGTGTTTTTTTTAATATTTAAGTGAATGTTTTGTAGCGGACGATAAATTTTAGCCTCTTTAATAAAAAGTAAACGCTCAGAAGTATCATTTTTAATATTGATATTCAGTGTTATTAAACTTAAAGGCTGAAACAAAGATTTCTTTAGGGTTCCTTTTTTAGAAGATAAAATTCCTTTTAAAAGAAATGATTTAAGCCCTATTTGTTCACAATAACAGCGCGCAATTAGACTAGAGTCGCCAAATTTTATGGTGCGAATTACGACAGCATTAGTTTCAACCAGCATGTTTATTATCTGAACTCATTAAGATTATTTATACAACACCTTGCGCAAGCATGGCATCTGCAACTTTTACAAAGCCAGCAATATTAGCACCTTTTACATAATTGACGTGGTCTTTTTCTGTTCCAAACTCAATACAGGATTGATGGATATCACTCATGATATTTTTTAATTTTTGATCCACTTCCTCTCTAGTCCAGTTGTATCTTAATGAATTTTGTGCCATTTCCAATCCAGAAACAGCAACACCTCCTGCATTTGAAGCTTTCCCCGGTGCAAAAAGGATTTTATGCTCGATAAAAACATGAATGGCTTCAGGAGTTGAGGGCATATTGGCGCCTTCTCCCACACACAAACACCCATTTTTGACAAGTGCTTTCGCATCGTCACCGTTTAACTCGTTTTGTGTTGCGCAAGGAAGTGCAACATCGCAAGGGATTTCCCAAGGGGTTTTGCCTGGGAAAAATTCGGCTTTAGGATATTTTTCAATATAAACACCAATCCTGGATCTTTTAACGTTTTTAAGCGTCATTATATAATCTAGTTTTTCTCTATTTATTCCGTCTTTATCATAGACATATCCCGAGGAATCAGAAAGCGTGAGTACTTTGGCTCCCAGTTGAATTGCTTTTTCAGCGGCATATTGGGCGACATTACCTGAGCCAGAAATCACAACATTTTTGCCCTTGAGGCTGTTGTTCTGATTTTCAAGCATTTTTTCAGTAAAATAAACCACACCATAACCTGTTGCCTCCGGACGAATAAGTGATCCTCCCCAGCTAATTCCTTTACCAGTGACTACGCCAGTAAATTCGTTTTTAAGTCTTTTATACTGTCCAAAAAGATAGCCAACTTCTCTGCTTCCAACACCAATGTCTCCTGCAGGAATATCTCTGTTTGGGCCAATGTGACGAAATAATTCTGACATAAAACTTTGGCAAAAACGCATCACTTCGGTATCCGACTTTCCCTTGGGGTCAAAATCAGATCCCCCTTTTCCACCTCCCATCGGCAAGGTTGTCAGACTATTTTTAAAAACTTGCTCAAAAGCCAAAAACTTAAGTACGCTAAGGTTCACACTTGGGTGAAAGCGCAACCCTCCTTTATAAGGACCAATTGCAGAGTTCATTTGAACACGGTAACCACGGTTTACTTGAATTTCTTCATTGTCATCTATCCACGCGACGCGAAAAGAGATTACACGTTCAGGTTCGACCATTCTCAACAAAATGTTTTGGCCATAATAGATATCATTCTTATAAACATAAGGAATTACATGTTCAGCAACCTCAGTAACCGCTTGCATGAATTCTGGCTCATTTTGATTTTTTCGATTGACTTCTTCTAAAAATTGAGTGACTATTTTATCCATATTGATGACATTTTTTATTTTATTAAAGTATACATTTAATTCTTTATAAAAAATAAATGTTAACCGAAAAGATAAGTAATTAACTCTTCAATTTTACCTAAACGAACAATCTTGATGGTCTGATTCGTATCACTGATTTTCGTAAATTTTGATATGATTATTGTATCAAAGCCTAGTTTTGAAGCCTCCTGAATTCTTTGCTCTGCTTTAGGAATGGGCCTTATTTCTCCTGACAAACCAACTTCAGCTGCAAAACAATAGTTTTGTGAAACCTCTATGTCGTGGTGACTTGATAGAATTGCAGATATAACGGCTAAATCAATGGCAGGGTCTTCAATCGAAATTCCTCCTGTGATGTTGATAAAAACATCTTTTGCTCCTAATGCAAATCCGGCTCTTTTTTCAAGAACCGCTAAAAGCATGTTGAGTCTTTTTGTGTTAAAACCCGTGCTTGTTCGCTGTGGAGTTCCATAAACAGCAGAGCTTACTAAAGCCTGAACCTCTATCATCAGGGGTCGAACTCCTTCGATGGTTGCTGCTATTGCATGGCCGCTCAGGTTTTGATCTTTTTCGGAGATTAACAGTTCGCTTGGGTTTACAACTGGACGAAGTCCTTTTGACTGCATTTCATAAATTCCGATTTCAGAAGTTGCCCCAAAACGATTTTTTTGAGTTCTCAGAATGCGATACATGTGATTTCTGTCCCCTTCAAATTGAAGTACAACATCTACCATGTGTTCTAATATTTTAGGGCCAGCAATTTGCCCATCCTTAGTTATGTGACCTACTAGAAAAACAGGGACATGGGTTTCTTTTGCAAACCGAATAAATTCTGCGGTACATTCTTTTATTTGAGAAACGCTTCCTGGACTACTGTCGATATAATCGGTGTGCAGGGTTTGAACCGAATCAATAATGATCAATTCAGGCGCTAATTTTTCTATTTGAGCAAAAATATTTTGGGTGCGGGTTTCACTTAAAACAAAGCATTCTTCAGAGGCCGAATTCATTCGATCTGCACGAAGCTTTATTTGTTTTTGACTTTCTTCCCCTGAGACGTATAGCACTTTGCAATTTACAAGCATTGCAATTTGAAGAAGGAGTGTCGATTTTCCAATACCAGGCTCTCCTCCTAACAACATTAATGCACCGGGAACGATTCCACCCCCTAGCACGCGATTGAGTTCACCATCTCTAGTATCCATTCTCGACTCTACAGTCGTCAGAATTTCGTTAACTTTTATGGGTGTTGAGGTTCTGGGAGTTTTGGTATCGGTTTTCCAGTCTTTTTTATCTGCCTTTTCAACAATCTCTTCTATTAACGTATTCCACTGCTTGCATGCGTTACATTGTCCTTGCCATTTGGTATGTTGAGAGCCACAACTTTGACAGAAAAAGGAAGTTTTAATTTTACTCATTTGTTAATATAAAATAGACTTGTATCGCTTTTTATTTAGAGCGATTAACCAAAGGTAAAGCAAAAAAGGCAAGGCTACCAAAAAGAACAACCATTACCGTTTGAGAGGTCCACATGATCCATCCAAAAGCCAAACTTGATTCTTTTGAAATCCCATAGGCAATCAATACTAAGGATACAGAGAAGGGATAAATTCCAACGCCGCCATTGGTTGCAGAAATTGCCAACGCGCCAACTACAAAGGCAGCAATTAGGCATTCAAGCCCAAGTGAAGCCGTCTCAGGAATTGAAAATTTAATGATGTAAAACATTGCGAGATACATCAGCCAAATAAAAAGAGTATGTCCAATAAAAGCCCATTTATGTTCCATCTTCTTGAGGGAAATAATCCCTTCCCAAAGGCCGGCAAAAAATAAGCGAACTTTGTTTAAAAAGCGGTTGTTTGATTGATTGATAAATTTTCTTAAAACAAGGGACAAAACAACTCCGCTCACAATTATTATAATTATCTGAACAGGATTAATCGATTTTTTGGCTATGATATCCCAAATCAAATCAAACTGAAGAATCAGTGCCAAAGAGACAAAACACAAAAGAATAACAAGGTCTACCAGTCTTTCGGCAATTACTGTTCCAAAACCTTTTTGAAAAGGAATGTTTTCAAATCGATCCATTACTGTGGCCCTAAAAAGCTCTCCAGATCTGGGAATACCAAGATTAGAAACATAGCCAATTAGTACAGCAAGTACCGAATTTATTAATCGCGGGCTGTAGCCCAAAGGTGCGAGTAGAAACTGCCATCGGTATGCTCTTGAAATGTGACTGAGGGCTCCAAAGACGGCTGACAAAAGCACAAAGCTATAATCGGCATTTTTGATGTGTAAAAAAATATTTTTACGATCTACGGTAGTGGTGTTGTTGTAGCTGAGGTAAATAAAAAAAATCCCGATCCCAAGTGGTATAATTATTTTCGAGATCGAAGCGAGTTTTTTCAAAATTTATTTTAAACGATTTGTGTTTTCGTTAGGAAAGATCATGGTTGGTTTAAAAACTTTTGCTTCTTCAACCTCCATCTGCGCATAACTTAAAATAATCACGATGTCTCCTTTTTGAACTTTTCTTGCAGCGGGTCCATTCAAAGTAACTTCTCCAGATCCCCTCTCTCCTTCAATGATGTAGGTTTCTAATCGCTCTCCGTTATTTATGTTAACGACCTGAACTTTTTCACCCACCAGAAAATTAGCTGCCTCAATTAGATCTCTATCAATGGTGATACTGCCAATATAATTTAAATCGGCATGAGTAACCTTAACTCGGTGAATTTTAGATTTTAATACTTCTACTAACATGTAGCAAATGTATGAATTTAAGCCAAATCTAAATTATCTATTAACCTTATTTTTCCCAAGCGAACCGCTATAAAAGCTCTTCCTTCACGCGCCTTGTCTTGATCACTGATTTCGAGGAGTGTTTTGGAGTCGGCAATTACAAAATAGTCCAATTCGAGTTGAGAGTGCTCCACAAAAAACGCATTGATAAATGATTTTAAGACAGAATATTTTTTATTCTTCGACATTTCTTTTACCTCCAATAATGCTTTAAAAACCAACGGGGCAATTTTTCTTTCCGCTGGGGTTAGATGTTTATTTCTGGAACTCATCGCCAATCCATCAACTTCTCGAACGATAGGACAACCTATGATTTCAGTGTTTAAGTTTAATTTTTCTGCGAGCTGTAAAATAATTTGAAGCTGCTGGTAATCTTTCTGACCAAAATAAGCCTTTGTAGGCTTGAAGGTTTCAAGAAAAAACTTAACAATAGTTGCAACTCCTTGAAAGTGATTTTTCCGTTTACTCCCTTCCATTACTTGGTCAAGATCACTCAAATCGAACGTTTCGGTTAGTGCATTTTGGCCGTAAATATCATTTGTTTTGGGGACGTAGACATATGTTTTCGAATCTATTGAAGCAATCGCTTTAAGATCTTCGACCAGTGTTTTAGGATAGTTTATCAAATCCGAAGCCTCTTCAAACTGGGTGGGATTTACAAAAATACTGATCAATACCCTTTGGTTTTCTTGCGCTGCTCTTCTGATTAAAGACAAATGTCCTTCGTGCAGTGCGCCCATTGTGGGAACCATTCCGATAGAACCAACTCCCTCGTTAAGAACCTTTTTAAGAGATTCATACGAATCAAAGACTTCCATTTAATAAAAGATTATTGGGGGTAAATATACAGAATTCCGCTTATTCCGTTTAATTTTTGTAATTTTGCCAAACTTTTAAGCCCTTCAATAATAGATATTTTATGAAAGAGAAAAGAGTTCTGAACATTTCATCCGAAGTAGTACCATACCTTCCCCAGACGAATCAGGCCGTGAATTCATTTCAGATTCCTAAGAATATTAATGACCACGGAGGGCAAACAAGGATATTTATGCCGCGTTATGGTTTGATAAACGAAAGAAGGCATCAACTCCACGAAGTGATAAGATTGTCGGGAATGAATTTGGTTGTCAATGACGTTGATATGCCGCTAATCATCAAAGTTGCTTCGATTCCTAAGGAAAGAATGCAAGTCTATTTTATAGACAATGAGGAGTATTTCAAAAGACGAGCTGTTTTACGGGACGAAAAAGATGTGCTATTTGCTGACAATGACGAGCGAATGATTTTCTTTACCAAGGGTGTCATCGAGACAGTTAAAAAATTAAATTGGTCTCCAGATGTTATTCATCTTCACGGATGGTTTACCTCTTTATTTCCAGTATACTTAAAAACTTATTATAAGGATGAGCCTATTTTTGCGGATTGTAAAATCGTATCCTCCGTATATGCCAAAGATTTTGAAGGCGTATTCTCAGAGGATTTCCACAAGAAAGTTGCATTTGATGAAATTCCTGATAAAGAAATAACACTTCTGAAGAATGCAAATTTTGAAAACTTAACCCAATTGAGTTTAAATTATTCTGACGGATACGTTATCGCTGATGCTGAAACTCCCGAAGAAATTGAAAAGAGTTCGGCTGCTGAAAAAATCCCTGGGTTAAGCTTCGAGGAAACTCAGCAAAAAGATGCACTTATTAATTTTTATTCTCAAAATATTATCTGATTTAAGAATGAATTTCAGTAGACTCCCCCAACAATTTATTGGTATAGTTTTCTTTTTTTTCACATTGATTTCTTGCGATAGCGACTTCCAAAGTGTGGGTGTCGAGATTTTTAAAGAAATGTCTTTTGAAACTAAAAAGACTAAAATTCCGGTGTATACTCATCAAAAGAAAGTTGATTTATTTCAAACCAACGGTTTGCCATTGGCGCAGTTAGGTAAAATTCGACACCCTGTTTTTGGTAATTCTGAAGCAAGTATTACGGCTCAGTTAACAATTGGGAATGATCCTACTTTTGGAGTTTACGCTCAGGAAACTGAATTGGCAGGAGATGACACGAACCCTGCAATAATAAACGAAAACGAAACGGTGACTGAGGTTTTTCTTGAAATTCCTTTTTTCACAAATCAAATTGATACTGATCGAGATGGCGTATTGGATGCCCTAGATGCTGACCCAGATGATGTTGAAAGTGATAGTGACGGAGACGGTGTTCTTGATTATATTGAAACTCAATCCAATACAAACCCATTAAGTAGTGATAGTGACGGCGATGGAATTTTGGATGATGTTGATTTAGACAACTCAACCTACGATTCACAAAACAGTGTATACCAAATAGATTCTATCTATGGAAACAGGGAGGCAACGTTTAATATTAAAGTTTATGAGTTGACTTATTTTATCTCAGCTTTGGATCCTGATAATAATTTTGAAACTTATAAAAGTTATTACTCCAACACGGATTATTTTGAACAAGGGTTTTTCGGCGATAAAATACACGATGACACCTACAAGCTTAATTTTGATGAGTTGAGGTTTAATTTCGAGGAAGATGTTCCAGAAACTGAAGATGTCGACGAAACAGAGCTTGTCGAAACAAGGCTTTCACCTAGAATTAGAATTCCTTTAGATGCTAGTTTTTTTCAAACAAAGGTTATAGATCAAGAAGGGGAAAGCGTTTTGAAAAACGCCGATAACTTTGCGAGACACCTAAAGGGAATCATCATTCAAACGGATGACTTTTCGGATGATTTATACATGCTGTTGGACATCAATCAAGCCATAATTAGAATGACTTACAGCTATGACTCTTATAATGCGGAGAGCACCGAAGAGAGTAAGATTGAGAAAGCGTCAAAGACGACGACGATTAATTTAGGTACAAAAATAAACACCCTCAAGAACAGTAGTTTTGATCCTGCCATTACTCAAGAATTACAAAATGATTTAAATGGAGTTTCTTCTGAACGCATCTATCTTGATGGATCTGGATTGCACGCAACGATCAACCTTTTTAACAATAGTGATGAAGAGACAACGCTTTTAGAAGAGCTTAGAGAAAAAGAATGGCTAATCAACGAAGCCAATCTAATTTTCTATGTAGACCAGTCTAAATACTCAAATACGGATTCTTTAATAGCTGATAGAGTTTTTCTTTATAACTATAAGGACAAGATGCCTCTTTCGGATTTTTATAGGGATAACACAACAAATACTAGCACAAAAAATGGAGATAAATCCATCTTCGGCGGATTACTAGAATACGACGAGAACAATCTTCCCTATCGATATAAGTTTAAGATTACGGACCACATTAACCGTGTTGTTAGAAAAGATTCCACCAATGTAGAACTGGGGCTCGTGGTGAATTCTCATGTTGACAATATCTCCAATCTAAATGCAAAAACCTCAGAGCTGAAGAATATCCTGTACCCTATGGCTTCAATTTTGAATCCTTTCGGAATTGTACTTCATGGATCTGAATCTAAAGACAATGAGGCGAATAAATTGGAGCTCGAAGTCTTTTATACCGAATTCTAAAACGCAACTGTTCTAATTTACTTTTTTCGAAATTGCTTTCACGATCAAAGCAGCATGATCTCTGGAGTTTTCTATAAACCATTTGTTGGTTTTAAGACCACCGCAAACCACTCCAGCCAAATACACGCCCTTGACATTCGACTGCATGCTCATTGAATCATAAACAGGCGTTCTGAAAGTGTCTTCCTGAAATCCTACCCCTAAGGACTCTAGTAGTTGAAAATTTGGTTGATATCCTGTCATGGCCAAAACAAAATCATTGTCGATGGTTTGCTCTCCTTTAGGCGTTCTAAATTTAACTTCGTTGGGTGTTATTTCAGTAATAGAGGAGTTAAAGTGCGCTTTAATACTGCCTTCTTCGATTCGATTTACAATGTCGGGACGTGCCCAGTATTTTACATTATCCCCAATTTTAGGTTCTCGGATAATCATCGTCACACTTTTAGCACCTTTTCGGTAGGTTTCTAGTGCGGCATCTACAGCAGAATTTGCAGACCCAACGATTACCAGATTCATCCCAAAAAATGGATGTGGTTCTCTATAATAGTGTAAAACTTTTGAAAGGGATTCTCCTGGAACATTAAGCAAAAAAGGCCGGTCGTAAAAGCCAGTCGCTACGACTACGTTCTTTGCCTTGTAACTGCCCTTGGAGGTTGCAATCGAAAATCCGTCAACATCTTTTTCAATCACATTTATCTCCTCGTATAATTTGAGCTTAAGCTTCCAGTGAGAAGTTACCCTTCGGTAATATTCGAGAGACTCTGCCCTTGTTGGCTTGGGGTTGTTTGAAATAAAAGGAACCTCTCCAATTTCTAGTCGATCTGAAGTAGAAAAAAAAGTCATGTTCAAGGGGTAGTTGTAAAGCGAATTAACCAAAGCGCCTTTATCAAAAATCAAATAGCTTAAACCGCCTTTCTGAGCTTCAATTCCACAAGCCAGTCCGATAGGACCAGCCCCAATTATTATAAGGTCTTTCATTTTTTTCTTGTTTACATTACTAATTTACAACTAATGCGAGGATTTGCAATATAATAATGATTAGCTATTATTAAAACCAATTTAATCATTTTTTGTTATTAATATCACATTTTTAGCATAATTAAGATGCTTTCAGGCTATAAATAATTACCTTTATAAGTAAAAACTATTATTTTATATAAAATGATAGATATTGCCTAACTTTTAAACACAGGTAACACACTGCGATCAATGATACTGATACTATCAAAGAAAAATAGAATAAGGTAAACAGGAACAAAAATAGCCACCAAATTATCAAAAGAAGGATTCCTGCGGTAAATTTTAAAGAACTATAGAAAACAATATCAGTAAAAAGACCCAATATTATTTTTAAAATAAAAAGCGGAGGAAAGTTGGGAACAGAAAAAGTTACAATAAAGAATCTTAGGAGTTGTTGATTCTTGAATTTTTTTTTAGGATCGAGTATATTCTTATCGATTCCATTTCTCAAATCATTAAAATCTAGCAGGGTATTTTTTCGATGAATTAGCTTCTTTTTTTCAGAATAATTTGAATCTTTATTTGGCAACCAAAGGCATTTCTTCATACCTATTTCCAGATCATTCTTAATTTTGTTGAGGGTCTCAGGTTTGGAAATACCTCCGATTAAATATTTATGAACTCTTATCGGCTCTCCAAAAACCATGTGAAGATCACATCGGGGTTTCTGATGGTGCCCATAGTTGATCCCTAAAGGCATGAGATAGATCGGAACTTCATTCGATTCAAGTTGCGATTCGTATGCGAGTCTACTGCTTCCTTTTGAGAGTTTTTGTAAATAATATTCGTTGTGATGAGCGGCTTCTGAAAAGATCACAATCCATTCCTTTTTGCGCAACAAATCACGACAATTCTTAAAAACAAGCTCGTTTTTTTTTAAACTGGCATATCCATTTCGAATTCTATAAACGGGCAGCATCCGAAGGGCGTCAAAAAACCACTGAAAGGAACCGCCAAAGATATCACTTCTTGTTAAAGAAGTCACTTCTCTAGGTAGGATTGTTCCTACTAAAAGCGCATCTAGAAATGCTCCTTGATGGTTGGGGGAGAAAATTATACCTCCATCTTTGGGGATGTTTTCCAGTCCGTAAATTTTTATTTTTCTAAAGTAACCTATCGAACCGACTCTAACGATTTTCTTTATAAAATGATAAAATAGTTTTTTCATTTAGTGTTCGCGAACCCACAGGTTAAGAGAGCATACTTTATTAGTTTATTCTAATTCCTTCTTCAAAGTAATTAAAAACAGGAACTTCCCCAAAATATTTGAATGAGTATAAAGAAATCAAGAAGTGTTTAAGAATAAATCACTTTGAAATAGTGGGCGCTTTTAAACAGAAGAAATGTGAGAAACGACCACTTTTATTTATTCAGTGATGTGTTAATGAAAACGATTATTTTGACCATTTTTTATATGAATACAGTTCCAAATACTTTTCAAACCCCTGGATGAGGAGCATAGAATCCTTAAAAAAGTTATTTTTGAGGGCAAAAATCTTTGAAATATAATAAAAGACACTATCTTGCTTTTGCGTTTTAATATGTAAACGCCGCTTTTTAGCACAAATTCGTTCATTGAAACACTGATAAATAGAAGGTTAGCGTGATTCCAATTTTTATTACACGACTTTTATTTACCCTACTTTTTTAATATAGTATCATTATACAGGGGGTATTTACTATAATTATAAAAAATTAATTAAGATTTTTAAATCAAAACTGCGATGACCTCTAAGCCATGATTGAGCTTGTTTTTAGCACCAAAAAAAAGTCAAAGTCAAAAAACTATAATCACAGATCTGCTTTTGAAAAGCATGAAAAATCAGCTCCACTATTGAGCCACCCGATATAGTGAACCTTGTTAAAATCCTACTGCATAAAAATATTTCTAGATGATATAAGCTTTGAGCGCATGTCTATTATAAACACCCCCAAATACCTGCCTATCAACTAAACATTCAAACTAAAAAAATCAAAAAACTAAATTTAATCAACTATGAAAACAAACTTTCTTTTTAAAACAGCAATGTTATTAAGTGCGATGCTGTTTTTAAATTCATCTTTTGCACAGAACACCTTGAGTGGAACTGTCCTTGATGAATCAAATCAACCACTTCCTGGAGTAAATATTATCATTCAGGGAACGGCAATTGGAACAACGACAGATTTTGACGGAAATTTTTCGCTTAAAACTGACGAACAAATACCGCTTAAAGTCGAAGCGAGTTATTTAGGGTTTACTACTCAAATTATTGATGTGAATTCTGCTGATGCTTCAATTAATGTTTCTCTTCAACCCAGTACAGGTACATTAGACGAAATTGTTGTTTCCGCTTCAAGGTTTGCTCAGAAAGTGTTTGAGTCTCCAATTACGATTGAGAAGTATAGTGCTCAACAGATAAAAGCTACAGCTGCGGCTGACTTTTTTAATGGATTAGAAAATGTCAAAGGTATACAATTACAACAAGGAGGTTTATTGTTAAATCAAGTTGTTACTCGTGGTTTTGCTACCGTATATAATGAAGGTTTTGTTACGCTAGTTGATAACATGAACAATATGTCTCCATTATTTGGATTTGCTATGGGAAACCTTATTGGTCTTAACGAACTAGATGTTCAAAGTGTTGAGGTAATTCCTGGTCCAGCTTCTGCTCTTTACGGAGCGGACGCTTACAAAGGAATCATGTTTTTAAATAGTAAAAATCCTTTTGAACATGAAGGGATTAGCGCATATTATAGAACAGGTGTTACCGAGCAAAAGGTTGCCGGACAAAACATGTTTACCGATATTGGTGTGAGATTAGCGACGAAACTTGGTGACAAATGGGCTGTCAAAGCTTCAGTTAGTCACAAGAAAGGAACAGAATGGATGCCTGGAGAATACTCTCATCAACCCATAGTAGGGGGCGAGGTTAACCCTGCTTATTCTAAAACATCTCCTGATTATGATGCATTAAATGTTTATGGTGAACGTTTGTTTACAAGTGCAAATACATGGAGTTTAGTCAAAATGTTAAACCCAGCAGGGGCATTGTTGGAAGCTGCAGCACCTGGATATTTTGATTCAGTTAGAAGCACAGGATATAAGGATAGTGACGTTATCTCAAACAATGCCGAGAATACTAAAGGTACTTTCGCCATACATTTTAGACCAGACGAAAAAACTGAGATTAGTTTAACATCACTCATTGGAAGAGGAGATTCTCCACTTCAAGGATTTGGTAGATATGCCATGAAAGGGATTCAAATCCAACAACACAAACTTGAAATTGATAGAGGGAGACTAAATTTTAGATCCTATTATACTAGAGAAGAGGATGGTGACAGTTATCAACTATCTGCTGCTGCTACACTCATAGGAAATGCCCGTACTGCAAATAATGTTTCTCTTCCAGGAGGGTTAGGGGATTTTTATGGCCTTCAAGGCTGGTTTATTGACTACCAATTAGGTTATATGGGTACACTTGCTGCAGCGAGCTCATTAACACCTGATCTTACTGGTGTTGGGGCGTTAATTGCGACAAAAGTTGCCCCACACATTTTGACTGGTGGTACTTCAATTAATGATTTATTTGCAGCTCAAGGCGGAACATTGTTTGCACACCAAAACGCAAGACCAATTGCTGATGCAAATATGTTACAGCCTGGCTCTGCAGGTTTTCAGGCTGCTTTTGATTCAGTTACTTCTCAAAACCTTCCGGTTACTAATGCTGGAGCGGGTATTTTTGATGATACCAAAACCTATAATTACGAATTAAATTATGATCTTTCAGATCTTACGGGTGATATCGATATATTGGTAGGTGGATCAATGAGAAAAACGGAACTTAATTCCAAAGGGACTATTTATTCTGATCAAGATGGGCCAATTGAATACACAGAGTTTGGTGCTTATGCTCAAGGGGTTAAGAAGGTTTTTAATGATAGAATTGATCTTACTGCTTCGATCCGGGTTGATAAACACGAATTCTTTGATGCAAATTTCACACCTAGAATAGGAGCGTTAATTGCCATAGACAAAAATCAGAATTTAAGAATGTCCTATCAAACTGGATTTAGAAATCCAACCAACCAAGACCAATACATAGGACTGTTTGCTGGAGATGTTACTTTACTTGGAACTTCACCTGATAATATTAGCAGATACAATGGGACAGTATTGTTAAATAATGGCAACCCAAATACATTTACGGGAGAATATGTCTTTAATAATGCATTCACCCAAGGAGGGGCTGCTGCGAACCTACAACATGTAAAGGCTGAAAAAATCACATCATATGATTTAGGGTACAGGTTTAAAGGAAAAGGTTTAACTATTGATATATCCGGATATGTCACTAATTATACTGATAAAATCGGGTCTACTGATGCGTATGTGCCTGCCTTAACAGACCTTTTAGGTAATACAGCAACAATGACAAATTACAGACAATTGGGTGCCTATGCGATTTATCAAGCGGATTCAAACTCAAAGGAGGAATTAAGGACTTATGGACTAAGTGGGGAAGTAATAAAGACATTGTCGTCAAATTTCGTACTTAATGTTATTTATGATTACAATAAGTTAGATTATACTCAAAGAACCTCTGAAGGTTTTGAGGCTGGCTACAACACACCAGAGCACAATATCAAAGCAGGACTTCTTGGAAATTTTGACAAATTATCATTTAATGTTTCCAGTCGTTATACTTCAGAATATTATTACGAGGCATCATTTGTTGATGGCACGATAGACGCTAGAAATGTTATTGATGCGCAAGTATCATATGATTTACCTTCCATAAACGCTGTTATTAAAGTTGGTGGAAACAACATCGGAGGCGATGAATATTTTAGTGTATTAGGTGGTGGTAAAATAGGTTCTGTTTACTACACTGCAATAAACTTTAATTTCTAGTAATAGTTAATTGAAACTCTAAAAAAAGGCATTCATTTTGAATGCCTTTTTTTTTGGAACAAATCAAACGCAAAGACATTTATTCTAGTTGATTGTTTTAAGACCAAAGAACCCCTTTATAATAATTAATACCATCTGATATTTTATTCTGGTTATGATGCTAGATTATTGGGTTGGTGTTGATTTAATTTCTTTGTTGCAGAATGTTTCTAATGATATATCGTGTCAGTTAGACCTGCCAAATAACCAATAGGATTGTTTTTAAACAAAGTTGCTTGATCTAATCTGCCCAATCTACAAGGAATAATTGACGAGAAGACCGGAGGATAATACAAATAAATACGTTGGAACATGGTATAAGAATTAAGCGTTTTTAAATATATTAAAAATAAAAAACAAGCTTAGTTACAAAAATTCAGAAACAGGGCAATTTTTTGGATTGAACCCCATATATTTGCAGCTTGAAATAAACATTAAAAATAAACGCTAACGCAGATCAAAATGGCTCAAAGTACAGGTAAAGTTTCTCAGATTATTGGCCCCGTTGTAGATGTCGAATTCGCAGGAGAGGACAATGTTCTTCCAATGATCTATGATTCATTGGTAATTAAAAAAGAGGATGGTTCTTCTTTGATATTAGAAGTACAGTCTCACATTGGTGAGAATACGGTAAGAACCGTATCGATGGATTCTACAGATGGATTGAGTCGGGGAACTGAGGTTATAGGTACAGGAAACCCAATTCAAATGCCAATCGGAGAAGAGGTTTATGGCCGATTGTTTAATGTAATTGGAGATCCCATTGATGGTTTGGGAAGTCTACCCAAAGAAGGAAAAGACGGAATGTCGATTCACAGAGAAGCACCTGCATTTGACGAACTGTCAACTTCTACTGAAGTTTTGTTTACAGGAATTAAGGTAATCGACTTGATTGAGCCTTATGCCAAAGGAGGAAAAATCGGATTATTTGGCGGAGCGGGTGTTGGAAAAACAGTTTTGATACAAGAATTAATTAATAACATCGCCAAGGGTCACGGAGGACTTTCAGTTTTTGCTGGAGTTGGAGAAAGAACAAGAGAAGGAAATGACTTGTTGCGCGAGATGTTAGAGTCAGGAATTATAAAATACGGAGACGACTTTCTTCATTCAATGGAAGAAGGCGGATGGGATCTGAGCAAGGTTGACAAAACTGCAATGCTCGACTCAAAAGCAACTTTCGTTTTTGGTCAGATGAATGAACCTCCTGGAGCACGTGCTAGAGTCGCCCTTTCTGGATTGACCATTGCAGAATATTTTAGAGATGGAGCAGGAGATGGACAAGGGAAAGACGTACTTTTCTTTGTAGATAACATTTTCCGATTCACACAAGCAGGTTCTGAGGTGTCAGCACTTCTAGGACGTATGCCTTCAGCGGTGGGTTACCAACCGACATTGGCAACTGAGATGGGAGCGATGCAAGAAAGAATCACTTCAACAAAAAGAGGATCAATTACTTCTGTTCAAGCAGTATATGTCCCTGCAGATGATTTAACAGATCCAGCACCAGCCACAACATTTGCTCACTTGGATGCTACTACAGTACTTTCTCGTAAAATTGCAGAATTAGGAATTTACCCAGCGGTAGACCCTTTGGATTCTACTTCTAGAATTCTTACCGCAGACATCTTAGGAGACGAACATTATGATTGTGCACAACGCGTTAAAGAGCTCTTACAACGTTATAAAGAATTACAAGACATCATTGCCATTTTGGGAATGGAAGAGCTCTCAGAAGAAGATAAGCAAGCCGTATATAGAGCAAGACGTGTACAACGTTTCTTGTCTCAGCCTTTCCACGTAGCAGAACAGTTTACAGGAATCCCAGGAGTATTAGTGGATATTAAAGAAACCATTAAAGGTTTTAATATGATTATGGATGGCGAATTAGATCACCTTCCTGAAGCAGCCTTTAACTTGAAAGGAACTATAGAAGAAGCCATAGAGGCAGGTCAGAAATTGTTAGAAGAAGTATAGCATGTATTTAGAAATCGTTTCCCCAGAAGCCACACTTTTTAGTGGTGAAGTTGATTCCGTTATCGTTCCTGGAACTTCCGGAGATTTTCAGATGTTAAACAATCACGCACCTGTCGTTTCTACTCTCAAAGGAGGGACAGTAAGAATCACTGGAGCGATAACCATTGAAGACACGGTGAAGGACATGTTTACCCAGGATGGTGCCAATGTTAATTTATTTACAATTAGTTCAGGTACTGTTGAGATGAGGAATAATAAATTGATTCTTCTCGCCGACTAATTTTCTTTTACTACTTTAACCCCTACTTAATAGTTATGAAAAGAAACTTACAACTGATGTTGTGCCTGCTTACATGTTTTGCCATTTCGTTTGCGCAAGACGATTCACAAGATTTATTACCCGAAGAAAAACTCACTGAAGTTGTAATTTCTTCCTCAAGATTAGAAATCCCACTCTCTCAAAACTCACACTCCATACAGATCATTAGCGCTGATCAAATTAAACAAAGTGGGGCTACCAATGTCGTTGACTTACTTCAGCAAGTTGCGGGGGTAGACATCCGCCGCAGGGGAGCAGGAGCTACTCAGGCTGATTTATACATTCGTGGTGGAACCTTCGATCAAACACTTCTTTTGATTGATGGAATTAAAATGGAAGATGCGCAAACTGGTCACCATACGCTAAACTTTATTCCCCCTCCAGAAGTCATTCAACGCATCGAGATCGTAAAAGGCCCTGCCGCACGAACTTTTGGGCAAAATGCTTTTACGGGAGCCATAAACATTATTACCAAAAAGGATATTGCTGAAAGTATTTCTCTAGGCCTTCAGCAGGGTTCTTATGATCAAACCAACGGTAACATTATGTTGGGAAGCTCAAATGAAAAAA
Source organism: Flavobacteriaceae bacterium (assembly GCA_017857815.1). Lineage (GTDB taxonomy): Bacteria > Bacteroidota > Bacteroidia > Flavobacteriales > Flavobacteriaceae > UBA8316. The sequence continues at coordinate 58,324 of JAFMCL010000004.1, forward strand.
CAAGCGTAATCGGTTTTGCGTCCAAAAACACTTCCGATGGATACCGGTATAACACGGATTATGATCAAAATCATATTTTTGTTAAATCGACCTTTTTTAAGCACAAAACCCCCTTTGATTTAATCACTTCTTTTTCTTCCAGAAAATTTGGTGGTAATGGCTTTTATGCGAATCCTGACGCCATCGATCAATATGAAGAAACGCAAGCCAGTTTAGTTGCTTTGTCCACTCGAGTCAATAAAGAGGAATGGATTTTTAAACCCAAAATCTATTGGAGAAGGGGACAAGACATGTATGAATTTGTAAGAGGGAAACCAGAAATCTACCGCAACCTTCACATCACCAATAAAGTTGGAGTGGCATTTGATGCCAGTGTAATTTCTGACCTGGGCAATGTAGGGATGGGATTTGATTTTTCTCGCGTAGCAATAAGCAGTAATAACCTTGGAGAACGCGAAAGAACCTTAATGAATTTATTTATAGAACACCGCTTTTATTTGTTGGATAAATTAATTGACATTACCCAAGGACTCGCAGCCAATTATTATTCCGATTTTAAATGGAATGCTTTTCCTGGGATTGATTTGGGATTAAATTTGAGTCCCAATTTTAAACTATATTCTAACTTAGGTTTTACTTATCGCGTACCGACTTTTACAGACCTTTATTACACTGACAGAACGACAACTGGAAACGCAGATTTACTTCCAGAAGAAGCTTTTTCTAAAGAAGTTGGAATGCGTTTGACCCAACCTTCCTATTCCCTTTCTGTCGCTTATTTCGATCGATCGTCATCAAATCTAATTGATTATGTCAAAAAAACCGACACAGCACTTTGGAAAGCAGAGAACATTCAAAGGCTAGACACTCATGGAATTGATTTTGAGTTTTCTACGAATTTTGAATTTAAAGCCATAAAGCATCGCCTCAAAATTGGGTATTCTTATCTTGAAAATAGCTTGAGGGACATCACTTTTGATTTTTCTAAATACGTCATCAACAACGCTTTAAAACACCATTGGGTAACTTCCTATAGCACCACTATTTTTGAGAAGATTACGACAGCTTTGGTCTATAAATATGCAGAAAGAACAGGAGGTAATTCCTATAGGGTTTTGGATTTTAACGCCCAGTGGAACCTCAAACCTTTTGAGCTGAGTGTTTCTTTTAATAATATTTTAAATGAAGTCTATTCCGAAACAAACTTGATCCCAATGCCCAAAGGAAATGGATTGTTTGGGGTTCGGTATACCTTCTAAAAATTCATTTAGATTTTTCAAGTTTCGCAAGGGTTTTGGAAATCATATCTGATTCCCAACCTCGGTATTGAAGTGCTTCCCAAACTTTTTTCTTGCGAATGATTGCGGACTTACTCGCATTAGCATTCCAATATTTTTCCACCAAATAGTTGCAGGTGGTTTGATAGTCTTTATCAGAAATCTCCTTCATGGCTTCCTCGATGTTCCAAGGAGATATATTTCTCATTTTAAGCGCTCTGTTGATTCGGATTTTACCCCACCGCTTAATCCTAAATTTACCTCTTGCATAACTTTGAGAAAATCGAGTTTCGTTAAGATAATTATCCTCAATCAGACCACTGATGATGATCTCAATTTCGTTAGTATAAACCCCCATGTCTCGAAGCTTCTGTTTTACTTCTTTGTGGCAACGATCTTGATAAGCGCAATATTTTTCAATTTTACGCTTGGCCTCTTCGGGGGTAAGGGATTTTGATTCTGACATAGCTTACTTGAAGTAAAGATAATAGAAGTTTATTTTTTAACAGGATTTGATTTTCACAATAATTCCTAATTCTTACACATTGAGTTTTTTTATTGTATTTTAATAAATTAAAAAAATACAATTTAAAAGATGAAAAAACATGTTTTTTACACTTTAGGCAAGATTTTTTTGGCACTTCTTATCATCAGTTGTAAATCTCCAATTAAAAACGAAACACCTCCCGATGTATTGTGGTACGACCAACCTGCGGCTGACTGGAATGAGGCTTTGCCACTTGGTAACGGAAAACTTGGTGTGATGGTTTTTGGAAACACATCGAACGAAAGAATCCAGTTAAACGATGACTCCCTGTGGCCATTAGATCGAGAAGATTGGAATGAGCCCGAGGGAAATAAACAAGACATAGATCAAATAAGAACCTTATTGTTTAACGGACAAAACGAAGCAGCAGACAATCTTTTTTTAGAAAAATTTTCTCGCAAGAAAGTGGTTCGTTCTCATCAAACCCTTGGAGATTTATTTTTGAATTTCGATCATCAAAACATTACGGACTACCGCCGAGAACTCAATATAAGCAATGCGATTTCTACAATTTCTTACAAGTCAAATGGTAATAAAATAACTGAGAAGGTTTTTGTGTCAAATCCTCACAAGGTCATTGTAGTTGAACTCACTTCTGAGGCAGAAGAAGGTCTCAATGGGTCCATTTTCCTCAGCAGACCTATGGACAATGGCTTCCCAACAGTAAAGACTTTTACGACTTCTCAAAATCTTTTACTAATGAAAGGAGAGGTCACGCAAAGGGAAGGACATTTTGAAAAAACACCTTTTCCACTTTTAGAAGGGGTTGAGTTTGAAACTTGTTTAAAAATCAATAACGAATCAGGTAAAGTGATTCGTGGGAAAGATTTTTTAGAACTTAAAAATGTTAAAAAAGCGACGCTTTATCTCGTTTCTAATTCCTCCTATTATTTTGACGAATATTCAAAACAAAATCAATTGGACTTAGAATCAATTGGGACAAAAGATTTTGATGACCTTAAAAAAGAACACCTTAAGGACTATCAGAATTTATACAATAGACTTGATTTTCAATTGACTGATAATGCAATGGATGAACTCCCAACAGATCGTCGAATTGAGAGAATAAAAAACGGTGCCGTCGATTTGGGCTTGGAGGTATTGCTTTTTAAATACGGCAGGTATTTACTGATTGCTTCTTCAAGAGTAGGAACCAACCCCGCAAACCTTCAAGGCCTTTGGAACGAACACATCAATGCACCTTGGAATGCAGATTATCATCTTAACATCAACCTTCAAATGAATTATTGGTTGGCCGATGTGACCAATCTGGGAGAACTCAACCAACCCTTGTTTGATTATATTGACAAGCTTGTTGAAAACGGAAAAGTTACTGCAAAGGAAAATTTTGGCTGTGGCGGGTCGTTTTTGCCTCACGCTACGGATCTTTGGGCACCAACTTGGATGAGAGGTCCAAGGCCACAGTATGGCCTTTCTATGGGTGCTGGCGGATGGATGATGCAGCACTATTGGGAGCATTATAAATTCACCAATGATATTAACTTTTTAAAGGATCGGACTTTTCCTGTATTGCATGAAGTTGCAAAGTTCTACAGTGATTGGGTCACAGAAGACCCAAGAGATGGAACTCTAATTTCTGTCCCATCTACTTCACCAGAAAACTTGTTTATAAATGATAAGGGGACTCCCGTGGCGAGTTGTCTTGGAAGCGCGATGGATCAACAAGTGATTTCAGAAGTTTTTGACAATTATATTGAAACCTGCGAGATTTTACAACTTGAAAGTTCGTTTTTAGAAAAGATAAAAAAACAAAGGAAGAAGTTGCGCCCGGGGTTTGTTTTAGGAAAAACGGGTAGAATCCTTGAGTGGGATCGAGAATATGTTGAAACAGAGCCAGGGCACAGGCACATGTCGCATTTGTACGGATTCCATCCCGGGAATGATGTTTCGATTGATAAAACCCCAAAAATATTCAATGCAGTCAAAGAAACATTGGATTATCGATTGGCAAACGGAGGCGCAGGAACTGGTTGGAGTCGGGCATGGCTAATCAATTGTAGCGCCAGACTATTAAATGGACAAATGGCACACGATCATATTCAATTGTTATTTAAAAAATCGATAAGTAATAATCTTTTTGATATGCATCCACCGTTTCAGATCGACGGGAATTTCGGATATACTGCAGGTATTACGGAGATGTTACTCCAGTCCCATGAAGATAATATCTTAAGGGTTTTACCAGCATTACCTCCATTATGGGAAACAGGTCATATCAAAGGATTAAAAGCAAGAGGAGGCCTAACCGTCGATTTGTATTGGAGCAATAATCGATTAAAAAAAGTAATGATTCAATCGAAGTTTAAAAGCAATTTTACCCTAATTGATCGGGACAAAAGAATTGCTGTTGAAATTGAGGAAGGGGGTAACTTTGTTTATGAGCCTGCTGCAGGAAAAAAATAACCATTAAAAAACCGCCAAGTATAAACAAGGCGGTTTTAGTTTATTTAGTTCTAAGGAGTTTTCGATTTTTATCTAAAAATCGAAAATCCAAATACAGGTAAGCATCACGGGGTACAACATGCACCCACTTTTTGTGTTTAAAATACCAGCTCATTCGGATGGATCGAAAGCCGCTGGTGATATAGGCAGCAATAAAAGGGTGAAGATGTAAATAAATCTTTTTGTTTTTATGCTGACTATGCTCGACAATTTTGTCAAGCTCTGCGTTGATTTTATCAATTAAAACAATCGGAGCTTCCACCTCATTATTTTTATTAGGATTAGGCTCTATTGTTTTGATATTCATCTCAGGGCGAACCCTTTGACGTGTGATTTGGATTAATCCAAATCGTGAAGGAGGCAGAATTTTATGTTTCGTTCTGTCCCTACTCATTTCCTCTCGGAGATGATCAAATAATTTTTTTCGGTTTTCATTTGAATTAAGATCGATGAAATCAACCACAATAATTCCACCCATGTCTCGTAATCTCAATTGTCTAGCGATCTCACTTGCAGCAATAAGGTTAACATCAAGAGCAGTTTGTTCTTGTGTTTTCGCTTTATTGGAGCGGTTACCACTATTGACATCAATTACGTGAAGGGCTTCGGTATGTTCAATAACCAAATAGGCGCCTTTTTGCATGGAGACTGTTCTCCCAAAGGCAGTTTTAATTTGTCTTTCGACTCCAAAATGATCAAAAATAGGTGTAGCTTTCTCTTTAAATTGCTTTACAATTGACACCTTCTTGGGTGCAATGGTTTTAAGGTAATCTATTATTTCAGCATACATTTCTGAGTCGTCAACGTGAATTCCTGTGAAATCGTCATCAAAGATATCTCTTAATATAGAAGAGGATCTATTGATTTCACTTAGGATTAATGTGGGATATTCATCTACTTTGGTAAATTTCTCACACATGTTTTTCCATCGTTCCAGAAGTTGCTGTAGATCAGCATCGAGTTCTGCGACTTTTTGGTTTTGTGCAACCGTTCTAATAATGACTCCAAATCCCTTTGGTCTTATGCTTTTAACAAGTTTCTTAAGGCGATTTTTTTCTTCATTACTATCTATTTTTTGAGAAATAGAAATACGGTCTGAAAAAGGAATAAGTACCATAAATCTTCCGGCCAGAGAAAGCTCGGAGCTCACTCTTGGACCTTTTGTCGAAATAGGTTCTTTAACAATTTGAACAAGCATCTGTTGTTGGGCTTTCAAGTAATCTTGAATGGCACCATCTTTTGGAATCTCTTTTTCAAAATGAAAATTCTTTAACGTGTAGTCTTTAGTTTTACCTGAGCTTACCTGTTTAAAAAAATTCAATAATGAAGGTAAATTTGGGCCTAAATCATGATAATGTAAAAAGCCATCTTTTTCATGGCCAACATTAATAAATGCAGCATTTAGACCGGGAACGGGTTTTCTGATTTTAGCAACATAAATGTCGCCTACAGAAAACTTATTATTATCCACTTCTTTATTAAGCTCAATTAACTTTCCATCTTTGAGCAGTGCAAAATCAACAGCAGAGGAATTCGATCGGATAATCAATTCTTTATTCACTCTGATTAATTTTTAGTAACCGCGACCTAAATGTTAGGCGCAGCCGATTAAACAATAAATATTCAGGATTTTCCTGAAGATACTGTAAGATACAGTATCAGATATCAATGAACTTTGGATAATTTTTTAAGTGTTTTTCCAGACACTATTTTTTCTTGTGGCGGTTTGCTCTTCTTCTCTTCTTACGTTTGTGAGTAGCAACCTTGTGACGTTTTCTTTTTTTACCACTGGGCATAGTCTAGCTTATATTTATTAACAATTATTTTTTAGGCAACTTTTACCTTAGTCTTAACTCCATTTACAAAAACTTTTGCAGGTTTAAATGCAGGGATATTATGAGCCGGAATTTTCACAGCTACATTTTTTGAAATATTTCTACCAGTTTTTTCAGCTCTAGTTTTAATAATAAAGCTTCCGAAACCACGTAGGTATACATTTTCACCGCTTTCAAGAGAGTTTTTTATTTCATGCATAAATTTCTCAACGGTTACTTGAACATCAACTTTATCAATTCCAAGCTGATCTGAAATGTTTGATACGATGTCAGCTTTTGTCATAATTTAATGTTTTTTCGATTAAACAAAATTCTTTTTTAAAGGCTTGCAAATATATAAATTAAAATTATAAAACGTTCTGCATTACCTTTTTATATTTGTCGATATATTATAAAAGAGAAATCCGAATTTGAATAATGAGTCTACAAAAAAAGCTTCTATTTTGGTACAGAGACAATCGACGTGACTTCCCTTGGCGAAAATCCAAAGATCCTTATAAGGTCTGGCTTTCTGAAATTATACTGCAACAAACCAGAGCAGCACAGGGTTTACCCTATTTTTTGAAGTTTGAAAATACTTTCCCGACCGTGCAAAGTCTTGCAGAAGCTGAGGAAGAAGAAGTGTTAAGGCTGTGGCAAGGGCTGGGCTATTACTCTAGAGCCAGAAACCTTCATCTTACTGCAAAAACAATTGTTAATGACTTCAACGGGATTTTTCCAAATGAGTTCAAAAAGCTTAAAAGCCTGAAAGGCATTGGTGATTATACTGCAAGTGCAATAGGATCTATTTGTTTTGATCTGCCCGAGGCAGTTGTAGACGGAAACGTTTACAGAATGTTATCAAGAATATTTGCATTATCAACTCCGATTGATTCTTCTCCTGCTCATAAAGTGTTTAAAGACCAGGCAAATTCATTGATGAAGGGTGCATCTCCTGGTGAATTTAATCAGGCAATGATGGAGTTTGGAGCGATGCAATGTTTGCCCAAAAACCCAAATTGTGGCGAATGTGTTTTCTCATCAGAATGTATTGCTTATCAACAAGGTAAGGTGAACCATTTCCCTATTAAATCAAAAAAAATTAAAGTTAGAAAACGTTTTTTTAATTATTTGGTACTCCTAAACTCTGACAGAAAAACGTTAATTGAAAAAAGAATCGGTGCAGGAATTTGGCAAAATTTATACCAGTTTCCCTTGTTAGAAACAAATAAAACTAATATTGAAATTGATAAGAATGATGTATCCTATTTTTTAAATCAAAAAGGCATTCAGCAAATTAAATCTGTTATTAAATACAACGATCTGCCCATAATTCACAAGCTAACCCACCAGCATCTTGAAATTATTTTTTGGATTGTAGAAACGACAGACTTGATTCGAGCTGGTATAAAATTAGATCAGCTTGATAATTACCCGATGCCCAAGGTACTTCAAAATTTTAGAGAGAAATTTTTCATGAACTGATACTGATTCACTAAATTTGAGCATTACTTAATCCAAAAATCTTTTATCATGAGCAGAGGAACATTAAATAAGGTTATGTTAATCGGCCACCTAGGAGATGATGTCAAAATGCATTATTTTGAGGGGGGAGGTTGTTTGGGGAGGTTTCCCTTGGCAACAAACGAAGACTACACGAACAAGTCTACAGGCGATAAAGTGACCAACACAGAATGGCACAATATTGTGCTGAGAAACAAAGCTGCTGAGATTTGTGAAAAATATCTCAGTAAAGGAGATAAAGTCTATCTTGAAGGACGACTAAAAACAAGAAAATGGGTGGGCAGCGATGACAACGAACGCTATACTACAGAAATTAATGTAGATGAGTTTACCTTCCTTAGCACCAAAAAGACTGCGCAAGAATCGCCAGCACCTCCAACGTCCAAACCACCGGTTGTTGAAGAATCTGGTCCGGAAGAAGATCTTCCATTTTAATAAAAATAGATAGTAATTGGATCCTGACCCTTATAGTTTACTGATTTTATTTTTTGATTTACAAGGTGCGACCTTGCTTCAATTACTTTTACTGATCCTATTATTGATGGCTTCGGGGCTTATCTCTGGAGCTGAGGTGGCTTTTTTTTCCTTATCTAAAGGAGATCTTGAAACGGATGATGAAAAGCAATCCCAACAATTTGAAAAGATTAAGAAGCTGTTGAATTATCCCAAGCGCCTGTTGGCTACGATTTTGATCACCAATAATTTTATCAATATTGCCATTGTACTTCTTTTTGCTTCCTTGGGAGATACATTTTTTAAAGGAATAGAAAGCCCATTGGTTGTTTTGGTTATTGAAGTCGGGGTCATCACCTTTTTAATCTTGTTTTTTGGAGAGATTTTGCCAAAAATATATGCCAATCGTAATGCATTAAAGTTTTCTAAATTCATGGCATTACCCATTTATTTTGCTGATCGCTATTTTCTGTTTTTTCTCACCGTTCCAATGAGTAGAATCACTCGATTTATGGAAACTAGATTGGCCCGTAAAAACAACGAATTTTCTATTGGCAAACTCTCGCAAGCCCTTGACTTAACAGGAGATCAGGAAACGACAAAAGAGGAGCATAAAATCCTTCAAGGGATTGTTAATTTTGGAAATACAGACACCAAACAAGTCATGTGCCCTCGAATTGATGTATTTGCCTTGTCTGAAGAAATGAAGTTTGAAGAAATCATTCCTATTATTCTTGAGAAAGGATTTTCGAGAGTTCCGATCTATAAAGAAAATATGGATACCGTCCTTGGAATTTTATATACAAAAGATCTACTGCCCCATTTGGAGACTAAAGATTTTAATTGGAAACAGTTGCTTAAGCCTCCATTTTATGTTCCAGAAAATAAAAAATTAGATGATCTTTTAAAGGAGTTCCAGCAAAAGAAAATTCATTTAGCTATTGTGGTAGATGAATACGGAGGAACTTCTGGAGTGATCACTTTAGAAGATGTTATTGAGGAAATTGTCGGGGACATTAGTGACGAGTTTGACGACGATGAACTCAGCTATTCAAAACTCGACAACAATACTTTTATTTTTGATGCGAAGACGAATCTGAAAGATTTTTATAAAGTAATAGAATTAGAGGATTCTGAGATTTTAGAAAGAGTAAATGGAGAGCCAGAAACCATTGCAGGTTTTATACTGGAAGTCGCTCAAGTATTTCCTAAAATTGGACAAAAAATTAACTTTGAAGGATATCAATTTATCATCGAATCTGCAGATCGTAAGCGGATCAAGCGTATTAAAGTTATTATACCGGAGAAAGAATGAGAACGGGAATCCTTCTGATTTTTTCTGTAATACTTATTTTTACAACAGCTTGTGAAAGATTCCACCAGCCAAAGCCTAAGGCCTTGCTGAGCCTTAAATTTCCTAAACCAAAGTATATAGAAGTATTGGATTCATTCCCTTTTTCTTTTCAATACAATGAAATATCAGAATTAAAAAGCGGTTCGAAAAGTGCTCCTGATTTGTATTATCCCAAAATGAAAGCCACACTATACATGTCCTATATTCCGGTTAAAGACAACATAGATTCATTGTTAAACGACGCTTATCAGTTACCAGGAAAGCACATGATAAAAGCGGATGAAATTCCTGAAAAGATTTTTCTTGATGAGCATCAAAAAGTTTACGGAACCTTGTTTTCTGTGGTGGGAAATGCGGCTTCTCAATTACAGTTTTTCTTAACAGATTCTACCGAGAATTTTCTTGTAGGGTCTCTTTATTTTTACACACGTCCCAATTATGATTCCATAATGCCAGCAGCAAAGTATATTGAAAGAGATGTAATTCATCTCATGGAAAGCTTGAAATGGAGGGAATAAAAATAAGCCGGATTAATTTATCACCACTACATTTGAAACGGAATAAGTATCTCCAGTTTTAAGTACAACTTCTGAAATTTTTTCTGGGTTTAATAAAGCAGCATCGTAGGTCAGGTAGGCTTGCTTTGTTTCAAAGTCCACTTTAGCTTCTTTGATACCTGCAGTTTTATTCAGATTTTTTTCAATAACTGCTGCGCAACCGTGCGCACAAACCATTCCATCGATAGACATCGATAATTTAGTTGCTTCGGCAAAAACCAGCTCCTTTTCATTTGCTGTTTGTTCAACAGTAATTACTTTTGGAGTGGCTGTGATATTTTTACAAGAAACCATTCCTGAAAAAATGAAGACGAAAGCGGGTAAGATTATTTTTTTCATAATTCAAATGTAATATTTTATTGAGGAATTAAAGCACTTCATCAATGAGATCTCTTAAGCTAATTTAATATAAATATCTATTCGAACAATTGATCTTCCATTTTTTGATTGAGCCTGATGGACTGAACAACAAAATCAATTTTTTGCGGACCAAGAGTTTGAGAGGTTTTATGTGGAAATAAGATTCCATTTACGGATTTATAATCACTATAAATCGATTCACTTGATTGGGACTGCTCTCCCATTTCAATAGTGTCAACTGCTTTTATTTTAAGAAAATCTTTCGTTGAAAAATAAATTGTCTTTGAATCAGACCACCTAATTTCATAAGCCGCTACTCCGTCAACGTCAACAATACCCATAAGTTTAATGGTTTCAAAATCTGAGCTTAGTTCAGGAAAAGTGGAAGCATTTTTTAATGCAACTTGAAGTTCTTTCTCATTCATTTTCATTTTTTGTCCTTGCATTTCATTGTACCCGTTTTTGCTATTAACCACGGTTTTTTGCATAACGTTGCCCATCATGCTTACTTCGACCCTCAATTGATTTTTTGATGTACTCCGGCTCGAAACCTCAATTTTCATTCCTTGCATAGAAGCTTCCGCTTTTGTTTCAATAGAAGTGACCGCAGAGAGCTTTTCTCTTCCACCAAGTGCCTCAAGGTATCCTTCAATTACGGTTTTAACTGTCGTTCCTTTTGGTAAGGTTTTGGAGAACTCAGGACGATCTGTTTCAGTTCCATATTTATCAAAATATCGAACCTTTAATCGACGACCCTTAAAGTCAACCTTTTCAATATTTCCCAAAATTTCACTTCCTTTTCCAGTAACTACAATACGCGATTGATTACTCAAAAAGTATTTTTTGGAAGCACGAATAACATCTTCTTTGGAAACAGCGTTAATGTTTTTTAAATAATTAATATAGAATTCTGGATTTAGCTTTTGCGTTTTAATATTCAGTGCAAATTCTGCAATTGTTTTAGGATCTTCAAGAGACAAAACAAAATTACCAGCATACTTTGCTTTTGCAGTGGCAAGTTCTTTGTCAGTAACCAATTCATTTCCAATTCGATCTACTTCATTGATCAGTTCAACAATAGCGCTATCAGTAACGGCATTTCTGACACTTGCAAACGCCTTAAAAAGTGCTTTGGTTTTATGGCTTTCTTTCCAATTTGAATAAGACCCATAGGTGTAGCCTTTGTCCTCTCTTAGGTTTAAAAACAATCGGGCTTGTCCACCACCTCCCAGAATTCTGTTTGCAATCAAAGAAGCAAAATAGTCTGGGTTTTTTTTGTCCATTGTTGCGGTATTAATCACCGCAACTTCTGACTGGACAGCGTTGGGCATTTCTACAAAATTGATTTCCGTTTCGGTAACATTATCAGGTTCGGGGAAAGGGGCACTTTTGACCACTTGTCCCTTCCAGCTTTTGAAGGCCTTGGTAATCTGTTTTTTAATTGTCTTATAATTAACATCTCCAACAATAACCAAATAGGCATTGGAAGCTTTAAACCGATCGGCGTAAAGAGTTTTCACATCAGCGAGACTGACATTTTCCAACGTTTCTTTTGAGATGTATTCTCCATAAGGATGCTTTTTTCCATAAGCCAACAAATTCTCTACCCTTCTTGCCGCTGCAGTTACACTATTCTCATCAGATTCAAGACTTTCTCTCAGGCGGTTTTTTTCGCTTTCAAATTCTTCTTCTAAAAAATTGGGATTAATTGCCGCATCGATTGACATTTCAAGAACTCTAGGAAAGTATCGAGACAAGGAACTCGCATAAAAACTTTCAGATCCAAAATTCACCCGCGCCCCTAAGAAATCAATTTCTTCTTCGAAATCATCTTTCGAAATACTTAAAGATCCTTTCCCTAGCATCTTAGATAAAAGATCACTAACTCCAGCTTTTTCTCCTTCATAAAAAGGTTTATTATCAATTCTTAGACTTGCAAAAGCTCTGGGGAGTTTATGATTTTCAACAACCAAAACAGTTAACCCATTTTTCAGCTGAAAACTTTGAGGATTCTCTAAATTAATTTCAGGAGGTGGCCCCGGTTTTGGCTGAATACTCCTGTCAATTTGTGCAGTTGTTGTTCCTAATGTTAGAAGGCATAGTAGGTAAATATATATATTTTTCATCTTATTTTTTTTCGGGGTTAGACCTTGAACTTTCGGGGAGATAATTTATCACGACCTTCTGGTTGGGGTTTAAATACTTTCGAGCTACTTCACGAATTTCATCTCGTGTTATGGATCGATAGATGTCTATTTCTGAATTTATTAAGTTTGTATCTCCGTGAAAAACATAAAACTGACCGAGTGAGTTTGCTATTCCTTCCATAGAAGTATTTGAATCGACAAAATTCTTTTCAAACTTGTTTTGAAGCTTTTGATAATCTTTCTCAGAAATAAGATGATGCTGAATTTTTTCAATTTCTTCATCAATTTCTACTTCCAATGTTGCCAAACTATTTTCTCCCATGGGCAAACCATATATGATGTAAATACCATAGTCTTCTTGACTAAAATTTAAAGTGGCCACATTCAATGCGGTTTTTTCTTTATCTACCATTTTTTTGTAAAGCTTTGAACTTTTACCGTCGCTTAGATAAGTCGAAATCATGTCCAGTACTTTTGACGCTCTGGTTCTTACAGCGGGAGTTCTGTAAGCAGTAATTAGAGCCGGGATCTGAATATTTGAATCAAACACTTTTGCATTAATTTTTTCTGTGATTGGGTCTTCCAGAATAGCAACCCTCTGAATTGAATCACCCTTTGGGATGGGGCCAAAGTAATCATCAATCATTTTTTTTGTTTTATCAATATTGATATCGCCCGTTACGATGAGAACCGCATTGTTTGGGATATAATACTTTTTATTAAATGCCATAAATTCCTCTAAGGTGGCAGCATCTAAATGTTCCATTTTCCCAATTGTTGTTTCCTTGTAAGGATGCTTTTTAAATAAATTCTTTTTGACATTCTCCAAGAACTTACCATAAGGTCTGTTGTCATAACGCAGTCTTTTTTCCTCCTTAACAACTTCGTTTTGAGTATCTACTCCCACTTGGTTAATAATTGGATGTAGCATGCGTTCGGACTCCATCCATAAACCCAATTCAAGACTGTTTGAAGGGAATACTTCGTAATAATATGTATAATCATTAGTAGTATAAGCATTATTTGAACCACCGTTAGAACTTACGATATCAAACCATTTTCCCCGTTCGATGTTTTCTGTTCCTTCGAAAAGTAAATGTTCAAAAAAATGAGCGAAGCCAGTTCGCTCAGGATTTTCATCTTTTGATCCAACGTGATAAAGCACGGAAGTGGTTACCACAGGAGCCGAATTGTCTTGATGTAAAATGACATGCAAACCATTGTCTAGATCATATTCCACAAAAGATACTCGTTGAGCATAAAAGACTTGTCCAACAATAAATAAAAATAAAATCAACAGTTTATTTTTCATTATAAATTAGTTTTAGGGGTTTAAAATATTATTCGATTTTTATGCTAATTTGGCACACACTTTAATGAAAATTGATTTTCAATTGTCACTTTAAAATTTAATATCTTTGAAAGAGTGCTAGCATTTTAACTCAATGATTAACCCTCATTCTGTTAGCTACAAATTACATGTATTTTTGAAATAAAAAAACATTTATTATTAGCGTTTTGTTAAAGTCTTTCTTTAGGGGCTTTCTCAATTTAATACTCTTATTTTTTTTTGAAAATGAGGGTAAGAAAATTGATTATAGAGAACCGTAGGTTGAGGTTTAATTTTTTGAGACAGCTTAACAGTGGGTTTCGGAAACAGTTTAACAAAATATAAAAAAAATAGAATTTGAAAATATTACAACTCTTGCCAATCGCTTTTCCTTGGATCGTTTTATCGGCATCATGTTTAGCACTCCTTCATCCTCCATTTTTCACATGGTTCTCAGGCAATCTGATAACCTTGGGCTTGGGTGGAATTATGTTAGGAATGGGGCTAACCCTCGAGCTCAAGGATTTTAAACAAGTCACCAAGACGCCTTCTTGGATCCTCACAGGTTTTTTATTACAATTCACCTTGATGCCCTTTTTTGGTTGGTTATTAGGAATCCTATTTGAGTTACCCCCCTTTTTTGCGGTTGGATTGATATTGGTATCCTGTTGTCCGGGCGGTACAGCTTCAAACGTAATAGTTTTTCTCTCCCGTTCGAATTTGGCCCTTTCTGTTAGCATGACTGCTATTTCTACAATTGGAGCCATTGTATTGACGCCATTATTGACAAGTGGTCTTTCGGGTAATGAAATTGATGTAGATGCCATGGGCTTGTTCAATAGTACCTTAAAAGTGGTTCTTATTCCTGTTTTACTAGGCGTATTTCTAAATACTCGCTTGCCTAAATACGCTCCAAAGATTAGATTATATTCCCCTGCTTTTGCGGTAATATTGATCACCCTAATTGTTGCCAGTATCATTGGACAAGGAAAAGAAATAATATTAAATTCAGGATTTGCATTAATATTAGCAATAATGACTTTACATTTAGTTGGTTTCTTGACAGGATATATTTTCAGTAAATTAATTTTAAAAGATGAAGCTGTGAGCAGAACAATATCCATAGAGGTTGGAATGCAAAATTCAGGATTGGGGGTGGTTTTGGCCAAAGAAAATTTTATAAATCCTGCTGTTGCAATACCAGCAGCTATTTCTAGCTTGGTGCATTCACTTTATGGGAGTATTTTTGTAGCTTTATTTAAAATGAAATCTGATGAATAAAGCCGTAATTGTTTCAGCAAAACGAACGCCAATAGGAAGCTTTTTAGGTTCCCTGGCAACCGTTCCTGTTACAGAATTAGGAGCTATAGCCATTAGGGCGGCAATGGATGAAATTTCTTTGGATCCCAAAGAAGTGGATGAGGTATTAATGGGTCATGTGCTCCAGGCCGGAACTGGCCAAGCGCCTGCAAGACAAGCAGCATTGAACGCAGGAATTCCAAACGAAGTTCCTTGTACCGCAATCAATAAAGTATGTGCTTCTGGAATGAAATCCATTATGATGGCGGTTCAGGCAATTCAACTGGGAGATGCAGAGGTTGTTATCGCCGGGGGAATGGAAAACATGAGTAGAAGTCCCCATTTCGTTCAAATGCGAAGTGGCAATAAGTTCGGATCAACAGTTTTAGAAGATATTCTTCAAGTTGATGGATTGGTCGATGTTTATGAGCAAGTCGCCATGGGTGTTTTTGCAGATGCTTGTGCAGTGAAACACGAAATATCGAGAGAAGAGCAAGATGATTTTGCAATTGAATCCTACCGCCGAAGTGCTCAGGCATGGGAGGCAGGGAGCTTTTCGAATGAAATCACTCCAGTTGCAATTCCTCAAAGAAGGGGAGCGGCCATCGTTTTTGATAAAGACGAGGAGTTTTCGAATGTTACCCTTGATAAAATCCGCAATTTAAGACCCGCTTTTTCAAAAGATGGAACCGTAACAGCTGCTAATGCTTCAACCCTAAACGATGGTGCAGCTGCTCTTGTTGTAATGAGCGAGCGCAAGGCAAAATCATTGGGACTAACGCCATTGGCAGAAGTCGTGAGTTATGCGGATGCTGCTCAAGAACCAAAATGGTTTACAACTGCTCCGGCAAAGGCGCTCCCCAAAGCACTTGAAAAAGCAAACCTTGAAATCGATCAAATTGATATATTCGAGCTTAATGAGGCTTTTTCTGTGGTTGGATTGGCCAACATGAAAATACTTGGGCTAGATCCCAATAAAGTAAACATAAATGGTGGAGCAGTGTCCCTAGGGCATCCATTAGGCTGTTCAGGGGCAAGGATTATAGTGACTTTGTTGCATCAATTGCAGCAGCGGGGAACGTATGCAGCCGCAGGAATTTGTAATGGTGGCGGAGGAGCATCCGCAGTAATATTTAAAAAATAAACAGAGATGATAAAAAAAACTTCATGGCGTCCTTTACCAGATTTTTTAAAAATTAAAGAAAGTAAAATCGAAGGCTTAGGTCTTTTTACGACGCGAGATTTACCGAAAGGTTTTGACATGGGAATTTCTCATATTTTTGACCAACGTTTTCCTGATGGTTACATCAGATTGCCATTGGGAGGGTTCATTAATCATCATGAAATTCCTAATTGTTCTGCTGTTACTGCTGAAGAGGATAAAGAAATCGGGAAAATAAAACACATTCGGATTGTTGCCCTTCAGCCCATTCTGAAAGATCATGAAATCACGATTAAGTACATCATTAATCGGCTGGACGATCCAAATTGGGAATTTGAATACGAGGTTTCTCAATAAAATTAATTTTGAAGAGGTTGAGGTTTTCTTCTAATAAAAAAACCCGCCCAAAATTATCTTCTTCTAAAGATAATTAAGAACGGGCTAAACCAAATTAAACAAACAAAATGAAGTTTATTAAATACTTAACTACTTAACTAGTTCCAAAGTTAATGCCTAAACTGTTAAGGAATTGGTAAAGAAGGGTTAAATAGTAGTTAAAATCAATTTCTCGATCCCGTTTATTTATTATAGATATTTACTACAAAAATGGATTAATAAAAGAAACCTGCCATTGCCCTCTTATAACTGTTTTTGAGTTTAACAGCATATACCCCAGTTGTAAACGCTTCTTTTTTGGGAGAATAAATCCAAAAGCCGAATACAAACGATTGGTATCAAAAAAGGTAAAGCTTGAACTCCTGGAATCTGAGGTGTTTAATAGGATTTCATCATAAAAAGAGAGATACATTTTTCTGGGCTTATCTTTTTTTGGCTTAAAAAACTTATTAATTGATAACAGATACCTAAACCGGGTTCTAAAAACGTTTTTTTCGAAAAAACGTTCCTCAAAACGAATCCGATGCTTGAATTTTACTAGCTCGTCTTTTTTTCCATCAAAAGTGATTTCTTGATGCAATCTGTCTTCATGTGAGGTCTGTTTGCTAATGCCTAGTTTTCCAGAGGTGATGTTTCCATAGGCAAAATATAAATTTGAATTTTTGAGGGGATAGGTGATGCCGCCTCTTATGATTAATTGTTCCAAATCGCCAAGAAGATTCCAGTTTCTATATTGAATGTCTCCTTTATATCCAAGTTTTGACTTTTCAGTATTGACATTCCAAAGAAAGATATACCATGCACCTTGTTTCCCTTTACTTATCTGGGCATGAGCTGGACTAGTACTAAAAAAAAAAAACATTAAAATGGGAAGAAGCTTTTTCACTTCTCTAAATTAATGCTTTTAAAACAACTAATTCTTAAAATGTGAATAAATGATTATGCTTTGGAATTTTTCACTCTATTTTTGGATAGTTAAAATGATAAAAAATCAAGAGAAACTCATTTCTTTTAAATCTTCAGAGACAATTAAAGTTCCTTCAGTGGCATTTTTTATTTTTTCAACACTAACCCCTGGTGCATATTCTACAAGGAGAAATCCTTCAGGGGTAATTTCATAAACCCCCAATTCTGTAACTATTTTTTTAACACATTTGATTCCAGTGAGCGGTAGCGAACATTTTTTAAGGAGCTTACTTTCTCCTCTTTTGTTGACTTGCATCATGGCAACAATAATATTTTCGGCAGAAGCCACGAGGTCCATTGCACCTCCCATTCCTTTAACCATTTTCCCTGGAATTTTCCAATTTGCAATATCTCCATTTTCAGCGACCTCCATTGCTCCCAAAACAGTCAGATCAATATGTTTACCCCGGATCATAGAAAAGCTAACAGCAGAGTCGAAAAAGCTTGCGCCGGGCATCGTGGTAATGGTTTGTTTCCCTGCATTGATTAAATCTGCATCTTCTTCCCCTTCAAAAGGGAATTGGCCTATTCCCATGACACCATTTTCGCTTTGGAATTCAATTGCAATCCCCGGAGGAACATGATTGGCAACAAGCGTAGGAATTCCAATCCCAAGATTAACGTAAAATCCATTTTTCAGTTCCTGTGCAATTCGTTTTGCAATTGTGTCTTTGTCGAGTCCCATTTTTATTTACTTCTAACGGTTCTTTGTTCAATTCTTTTCTCAAATTTTGCTCCCTGAAATATTCGATTAACAAAAATCCCGGGGATATGAATTTGGTTGGGATCTAAACTTCCCACCGGGACGAGTTCTTCTACTTCCGCGATGGTTATTTTTCCAGCACCACACATTGCAGGATTGAAGTTTCTGGCTGTTCCTTTAAAAATTAGATTCCCGGCTTCGTCTCCTTTCCATGCTTTTACAATTGAAAAATCAGCTTCATATGCAGTTTCTAAGACATGCATTTTTCCCTTAAACTCTCGAGTTTCTTTCCCTTCTGCAACTTCAGTTCCACATCCCGCAGGCGTGTAAAATGCCGGGATTCCTGCTTGTGCTGCCCGACATCTTTCAGCCAGTGTTCCTTGTGGAGTTAACTCGACCTCAAGTTCTCCAGAAAGCATTTGTCTTTCAAACTCAGCATTTTCTCCTACATAGGAAGCAATCATTTTTTTAATCTGCTTTTTTTGAAGTAATAAGCCCAAGCCAAAGTCATCGACTCCTGCATTGTTTGAAATACAAGTGAGATTTTTAACACCAATTTCAACCAACGCTCCTATACTATTTTCGGGAATTCCACAAAGACCAAATCCACCGAGCATCAATGTCATTCCGTCTTCGACGCCCTCAATGGCGGTGGCAACATTTTTGACTTTCTTGTTAATCATAACAATTGAAATTTTTCTATATGACCAAATTTAATAATATAAATCAACTATGAAGAAAACTCTGCACTTTGAAGAAATTTAGACTTTCTTTTTAATAAATGTAGGGCTCAATTTTTTCTTTACTTTTTACGATCCTAGTGGTCAACCTCATTAGTAAAAAATTATGGAATTAGTTTCAGTAACGTTCTATACAATTCGATAAGTGTAAAAATTAGATTTAGTTTGCTAATTGATCCTTAAAATTGATAGTTTTGCCTTTAATTTAGCGTGTTTTAAAAATACAATGAAGAATAAAATCACGTACGATTCCATGGTTAAGCAAATTGAATCCTCACATGGGAAAAAGTTTTATCTAATTCTTTTCTTAATTTGGACACTACCTTTTGGAACTTTTTTGTGTATTCCTATACTTTTTGCAAGGTTGTTCCCGGACTTTAAAAAAAAGGAATAATGACCCCCTGGTTTTCTTTAAATCTTTATTTTAAATAATCTAGGAGGATTCTTTCCTTTGGCTTCGCTCGTAACCCAAAAGGTGTTTTGATCTATGATTTTAATGGCTTCAATTTGTGCTCGATCAACAGGGATTTTGTGTTTTATGAATTGTAGCTTCTCAAGCTTTTTTGAATTGAAATTTGGTAAAGTATAAATAAACTGTTCCCCCTCGTTATTATAGGCTACCAGTGCAAATAGTTTTAAACGGTCATTATAATCGGCACCTGTGATTAGAGAATTTACAGGAAGTGATCTTTTAGGTTTTAAAGAATAACTTCCTTCTTTTTTTGGAATGAAATAAAGTTCGGTTGTAAATGTTTTTCGATTTTTAGAAAACAAAACCAATGCTTTTGGAAGTGCTGCAATTGCCTCAACATCATAGGGATGTTTCTTTCGTTTTTCAAAGTTTTTTTGATTTTTGTATTTGATATTAATTTCCCCAACTAAGTCAAAATTCTTTTTGGGATCTATCATTAAAATCTTTAGCTTCTTTCGACTACCATTATTGTTTCCTGTATCCGAAATATAAAATAGATCTTCATCTCTTGTGAGATCTTCCCAATCTTTATTTTTTGCATTTGGGATTAGATAACTTTCTAGTAATTTCCCAGCTTCAGAAAACAAATAAAGTATTGGTTTACCCCCCGAATCATTATGAGTAAGAAAATTACCTTCAAAACATTCCAATCCAGAAGTTTCATAAATCTGAACAGGAAGTTCAACAACCTTTTCGACGGTCTGTGCAACTGCCAGATTTAGACAAACTAAGATGATCAAAAAGGTTTTTAAACAGTAAACTGATTTGGGGAAGGCGGTCATAAAGCTTATTATTTACCTTCCAAAATCGTCTTGTACCCGCACAATATCCTCCTCATCCGATGGATTATTAGGATCAGTATGTTGCCAAATTTCAGCAATAATCGCAAAATTGTCCAAACCGATTAGGCGGTGTCTTTCTCCTTGTTTCAGTCGAATTTGATCTCCTTCATTGAAAATCTCAATTTCATTTTGGGTATCGTTTTCAGAACGGATAATTCCCACCTTCCCCTTATAAACTCTCCAAATTTCTGCGCGTCGGTGATGGTATTGCCAAGACAGTCTAGAATCAGCATTAACCATTAAAACCTTAGGACTTAATTTCCCTCCAATTTTTAGGGTATTCACATCTAAACCTTCAAAAAACTGATCTGAGAATTTTTGAGATTGCTTTTCTGCGATCACTAAAAACCCGCCCCAGGGTCTTTCAAAATCTTTTGATTCAATTTCATATCCAAAGGATTCGATGTGCTCTTTTGTGTTTATAAACCTCTCCATTTATTTGATTCTGCTACAAATATAAAACAGGAATGCGAGTAAAATACTTACTGCACCCCTGTTTTATTAATAATTTATTTTAAAATTAACTTATTTTAAATTGGAAGCTCCCAACCTTGTCTGTATGTTTTTGAAACGAATTGATTTGCTTCATCAAGGTTTTTAATCTTCATATTCCGACCATCCCAAAGGAGTTTTTTTCTTCCGTAATACAGGAAATTATTTCTTCCTTTCCCATTGGATTTTCTTAAAGAGTGACTTCTTAAAGCCAAGTTCCCCATAAGAACGGTTTCCGTAAATGGACCCGCATAATCAAATGAAGAGGTAAGATTTTTGTGCTCAGGACTGTTAAATCCAGCTTTACAGGCTTCGGTCCAAGTTTGCGAGTGAATAATATTTACATTACCTTGATTTGAAGTATCAAAAACCACTGGTTTTTCACCTTTTACATAAAGCGTGGGCATGTTTCCATATATTTCTGAGGTAATGACTCCATTGTCTCCAATCATCATAATCCCGCTAGACTTACCGTTTTCAAAGCCCATAATAAATTCTTCACTAATCTCTTCTGGTATTGTTGGAGTAAGACCACCATCCATCCAGATTAATTTTATTCCATCCTTATTGTGGGGAGTGTTGTCATAGCCTAGCGTAACAATTGATGAAATTGGACATCCTTCTGGCGTGTATTCAGGAATCCACATTTTTTTAAAAACGTTGGTAGCAGTACATTCAACACTGGTTGGAAATCCTAATTTTAGAGTCTTGTAGGGAAGGTCTAGCGTGTGACAACCAATGTCTCCCAGCGCCCCTGTTCCATACTCCCAAAAACCTCTCCAATCAAATGGGTGAAGTCCTGGTGCATAGGGTTTTGTTTTTGAAGTACCCAACCAAAGATCCCAATCAAGTGATTTGGGCTTTTCAGCTGCGTTAGATAAGGGATGATCCACTCCTTGAGGCCAAACAGGACGATTCGTCCAAGCATAAATGGTGTGAATTTTACCTACTTTGTTTTTGTCGATCCATTCTTGGACTTTAGGGACTCCAGTTCCAGAACCCCCTTGGTTTCCCATTTGTGTAACCACTTTATTTTGCTGCGCAGTTTTAGTCAATAAACGAGCTTCAGCTATGGTGTGCGTTAACGGCTTTTGAACATAAACATGAATGCCTTGGTTCATACAATCGTAAGCAATTTTGGCGTGATTATGGTCGGGTGTTGAGATCGTAATGGCATCAATTCCTTTTTCTTTGGCAAGCATGACACGATAGTCTGTGTACTGGGTTGCATTAGAATGAGCCGTATAGCTACTGGCGGCTCTTGCAGAATCTACATCACAAAGTGCAACGACTCGGTTTTTTCCGTTTAAGTAAGCATTTTCGATATCTGAGGTTCCTTTTCCCCCAGATCCTATTGCCGCTAAAGCGAGCTGATCACTAGGAGCAGTATAGCCCGTCCCACCGAGTACATGACGTGGAACGATAAAAACCCCTGTTCCGATCAGGCCAGATTTTTTTATAAATTCTCGTCTGGATTTTGATTTTTTGCTATTCATTTTTATTAGTTTAAAGACTATATTTTTAATATTTATAAATATAATATATTTTTTTAATCTTAAAATTGATACACACTTATTTTAACTTTTTATTCTCATTTAGAAAAGTCTTTTTCCATGATTTTATTATTAAGCTAGCTGAGCCTAAAGTTTTCAGGTGTAAAATTATTTGAACTTCAGTTAACTGCTTTTATAGCTTTCGAAAGCGGGAACTAAATTTTTATTTTTAAGTAATTTCAAAATTTTTGAAATTTCCTTTTTAAGTGGAGTGATTTTGGCTAGATTTTGCCCCCAAATTAATTCATTAGAAAGGACGGCTTCCGAAATTTCATCTGTGGATTGCATTTTCCAAACATTTTTGAAAAAGTCTATGATCAAATCGTCATCCTTGACATTATAGCTATGTTTTGAAATGTCTTTACCATAAAAATAAATCAACGATGCCAGCGCAAAGGTTAGATTCTTAGGAATGGAATTGTTTTTTTTATAAAATGATAGCAAACTGGGCAGGACACGGACTTTATATTTTGAGATGCTATTTAAAGCAATCGATTGGAGCTGATGAACGGTAAAAGGGTTAGAAAATCTTTCCAAGACTTGCGCTGCATATTCTGTAAGTTCTTCTTTGTCAAAATCAATGCTAGGAATAATTTCATTTTCAAGGGTTTCAGAAATAAATTCTTTCATAAAATCATCCGAAAGCGCAGCGGAAACTGTTTCAACACCTTTAAGAAGGCCAACAGGTACCATCGCCGTATGGCAGCCATTCAGGATGCGGACTTTTCGTGTTCGATAATTTCCAAGATCTTTTACCACTTTTATATCAATCTCACTTAATTGATCAGCTGGAAACACATCCAGTAGTTTTGGATTCCCCTCGATTACCCATAGAAAAAAAGGCTCGCAAGTCACGATTAAATTATCCTCAAAGGACAAGTCTTGTTGGTAAAACGCTAAATTGTCTTTTGGGAATCCAGGAACAATTCGATCAACTAATGTGTTGTAAAAATTATTTTTTATCACCCAATTTTTAAAATCGATTCCCAACTCCCAACGATCGATAATATGTAGAAGAATGGCTTTTAGAGTGTCTCCATTTTTTTCAATTAATTCACAAGGAATGATATGCAAAACTTTATCAGCAGCGCCATTAAACTTTTCAAACCTTCTGAGTAAGAAAAGTACGAGTTTGGCTGGAAAGGAATTTGGAGGTTGCATATCCAATTGGTCTGAATCAATATGCTGAATTCCAGCTTCTGTGGTATTTGAAAATACGAATTTTAAATTTTCATTTTCTGCCAGTGACAGGTATTTTTCAAAATCTTGATAAGGGTCGACCAATTGATCAATACAATTGATCAAATGACTTTTTCGAACGCTTTTACCGTTTAAAATCCCTTCTGAATAAACATGATATTTGCCATTTTGATTTGCTAGATTTTGGATCATTCCTTGAGCGATGGGTTGAACGACATCAACTTTCCCTTGAAACGAAGTTTGCTCGTTTAAAAGCTGAATACAATAATCGACAAAAGCTCTCATGAAATTTCCTTCGCCAAATTGAACACTATCAGCCGGGATGTTTTTCTCAATTTTATTAGTCATCTTTAAATAAATGTTTGTGTGACGAATCAGATCTCAACTTCTGATTTGTTTAAACCTTAAAAGAATTATTTTTTTAAAAAGTTCAAACTTATAGAAATTATTTCTTATAAAAGGTTTATAAAGCAAGATTAAAAGAGTTTTTTTTAATTAATAGATTAATTTTGTTTTAAAATTATACTTTAAATAACAAAATGAAAAAATTAATCATTATTGTTCTTTTTTTGCTAAATTTTTCGTGCGTCAAGGAAAAGGAATGTGTTGTTATTGCTGATAAACAAGAAATGAATGGAGGATATTATTTTTTCTTCATTCAAAATCAAGTTTATTCAGGGAATTCCTCCCAATTGTTACAATCTGATCTTAATTCTAACGGATATGCTTCTGGAAAAGTTGATGAAGATATTTTTTTAAAAAACAATATAGGCGATGAATATTGCTTTTGATTTATCTGATCAATAAATGAATTTATGTATAATTAGGTTACGCTCAAATTAATTAAGTGAAAATCATTACAGCTTGTAAAGCAACAGTTTTAATTGGTTTTCTTTTTATTCAGATGACCCATGCCCAATTCCAATCGGAAGGAGAACTTTCGATTGACAAAGGGATTCTTCAATCCGAAACAACATTTTTGAATCAATCTGAAGGAACTGGCGCAGAGAAAACAAATTATCTACAACTTCCAAATAATCTTTTCAGATATGGGATTTCCAACAATGCTGAAATTCGCTTGGTGATTGCTTTAGAGGGAACTCAACAAGATTCAAGACAAGCCATATTATATAAGATGGGAAGCATAGAATTGGGCGCCAAAGTTGCGTTCAATAAACAAAATGATTCCAAAACAAAAGGGGCCTTTTTTTCACATTTGATTTTTCCACAAAATTGGAATGATTTTTCAAATAGTTTTGGGTATTCTAATCAATTGGTTCTCACGCAAAATATCAATTCAAAGTTCAGTCTCACTTCCAACTTCGGCTATACCCATTTTAGCAATGGTATGGGATATTATAATTATACGGCAGCTGCAGTATTGAATATTTCAAATAAATTTTCTTTGTTTATCGAGCCTTATGGAGATTTTAATGCTAAATCAAATTCGGCAATAAACATAGATTTTGGATTTTCTTATTTCTTAGCAAACCTTCAATTTGATTTTTCTATTGGGACAGGAATCGACAACAAGATGATCCATCAGGGAATCGTAATCACCTGGCGACCCATCAAAAAAGCAGCAAAATAATTACTACCCATTAAGTAGCTCCGACAGGAATCGAACCTGTATCTAAAGTTTAGGAAACTTTTGTTCTATCCGTTGAACTACGGAGCTGTTTTAGAGACCTCTAAAGTAAAATTATTCATTTTAATGACTCGTCTCAATGGTACATTTCTCACTTGTAAAGCTAATGAACGACTTTCTATTTTTGGTGATAGTCAGAATCTTTTACTACTTTACCAAAAATTATTGCAAGATATCATGAAAAAAAGAATTTTTAAAGTTGCTTTTTTTTCGATTTCAATATTATTTATTTCTTGTTCTCTCATAGAAAAGTATCAAGGGACGGATAAAAAATTTGAGACTGAAGTTTCTAAATTAGAAGCCCAAAGAGAGTTTGAAGAAAAAAAGGATTACATCCTTTTTGTTGGAAGTTCAAGCATCAGGCGGTGGGATAAGTTAGCAGAAAACATGCAGCCTTATGATGTAGTTAAGCGAGGTTATGGCGGTGCACATTTTTACGACTTAATCCATTTCACGGAACGTCTTGTTGCACCACATAAAAATGCAAAAGCAATGGTTTGTTTTGTTGCAAATGACATTACGGGTAACGACAACGATTTAGACCCTCGGGAGGTGAAGAATTTATTCAAACTGGTTACCCGCCAAGTTCACTCACTATTTCCAATGCTTCCAATTTTTTTCATAGAAATAACGCCTACTCCAAAAAGATGGCAAGTATGGGATCAAACTTCTACCGCAAATGATTTGATTCAAAATTTTACCAATAAAACCCAGAACATTCACTTCATCTCAACAAGGGATCAATTTATAGGAAAAAACAGATTACCAGTTTCGGAATACTTTGTTAAGGACAGTCTTCACCTGAGTCAAAAAGGCTATGACAAATGGTCTGAGATAATTAAATCCAAACTTGATTACACTTTAAATTAGATATTCAAATGATTTTATCAATTTCAAACAGAGGTTATTTTAGTTTAAAAACCACAATATTTCTATTGAGCTTTCTTTTCCTTGTTCCAAGTATTGTCCATGGCCAATCGAGGAAAGAACAAGTTTCGAGTCTTAAAAATAAAAAAGTGGTCTATGTCTGGGGGGGGTGGAAGAGTCATCATCCAGAAAAAACAGTCGATTTATTTGTTCCTTGGCTAAGGTCAGAAGGAGCAATAGTTGAGGTTTTCAACACACTCGAGGTTTATGCAGATGCTGCGGTGATGGAACAAGCGGATCTAATTATACAGCAATGGACCATGGGAGAAATGACCAAAAATCAATCTATAGGCTTACAAAAAGCAATACTTAATGGAACTGGAATGGCAGGTTGGCATGGAGGAACAGGAGATTCTTTTCGAGGAAATTTAGATTATCAATACATGATTGGGGGTCAATTTGTTTCACATCCTGGAGGAAAGTCCGAATTTAAAGTCAAAATTATCGATCGAAAAGATCCAATCACAAAAGGTCTGAAAGATTTTTATGTCAAAAACACCGAGCAATATTACATGTTAATGGATCCGAATGTTAAAGTACTGGCGACTTCAAAGTTTATAAAAGCAAGTTATTTAAAAAAGGGTTCTAAAAAAATTGAGAATGTAGTCACCGGAAGTGTTGTGCCTGTGGTTTGGAAAAAGAATTTTGGAAAAGGGAGAATTTTCTATAATTCATTAGGCCATAATATTGAAGATTTTGATGTTAGAGTGCTAATGGAAATACACAAGAGAGGAATTCGTTGGGCTGCAGAAAGCAAATATAGTCCCAAAGAAGACTTAATTTCCCCCGTGCACAAGTATTAAGTGGTTCAGAATTAAAAAAAAGCAACTTTATAATTTAAGCACTATATTTAAATGTTAATTTTCTTTTAAATCTGAAAAATAATTAGGCGAATATTTATAAATTGAAAAAAACTAACAAAAACGAATTATGAATAAAAAACTTTTTAATGCGAGTTGTTTTGCTTTAATCACAACTGCGATGACTTTTGCCGTACGTGCAAAAATCGAATTGGTCTTTAAGGATGACTACGGCCTAACTCTAGAAGACATTGGAATTGCTTTTGGTCCAGCATTTTATGGATTTACCTTGGCGATGATCATAGGAGGATTTTTAGTTGATCTTTTTGGAATGAAAAAGATAATGAACATTGCCTTCATCACACATTTGGGAGGAATTATCTTAACCCTTTTCGCAAGAGATTTTTGGATGTTATTTTCAGGAACCTTACTTATTGGAATTGGTAATGGCATGGTCGAAGCAGCTTGTAATCCATTAATTGCAACCTTATACCCAAATGATAAAACAAAAATGCTGAATCGTTTTCATGTATGGTTTCCCGGAGGAATCGTCATCGGAAGTGTCTTGGGCTTTTTGATTGTTGACATTATGGGACTCAGTTGGATGGTATTGGTAGGAACTCTATTTATTCCCCTTGCGATTTATATCTACCTTTTTGCAGGACAAAAATTTCCTCCGACGGATCGGGTAACCAGTGGTGTTACTTATAATGAAATGTTGAAAGCAAGTTTTGCTAATCCTTTATTTTGGTTCATTGGATTCTGTATGCTTCTCACCGCTTCTACAGAACTGGCGACTACCCAAAGGATATCTTCATTATTAGAAAAAACGGTTTCAAACCCAATTTTAGTACTGGCTTTTATCAACGGGATTATGATGGTAGGAAGGCTATTTGCCGGAGATGTTGTTCATAAATTAAGTATTACCAAAATGTTACTTTTCTCATCAATATTTTCATTTTTAGGGCTTCTTTGGCTTTCATCGGCTACTGGCGCTTCCTCATTTCTAGCTGCTGGAGTTTTTGCCATTGGTGTGTGTTATTTTTGGCCAACCATGTTGTCTTTTGTTGCTGTAAAAATTCCCGATAGTGGCGCATTAGGGCTTTCTCTTATGGGAGGTTTAGGAATGTTTTCTGTTTCTATCGTCCTTTGGGTAATGGGATCGATGATGGATCTAGACACTTCCGGTGCAGACACATTGTATACCCTTTCGATACTCCCCGTTATTCTAATTGTACTTTTTGGAATAAGAACATTTTATGAAAACAAGCAAGCCAAGGCTGCTTAATCATATGATTATAAATTAATTAAATGGGAAAGTAAACCACTTTCCCATTTTTTACCTAACTTCATTATCACTTTTTCAAATGAAATATTTATTTTTCTTTATTGGTATTGCTGCTGCAACGGGACAAGTTAAATTTGAACCTGAACACACCGAAGTCTGGGAACCCAAACCAACAAAAATAACCCCTGGCATAAATACAGCTCCACCATCCGATGCAATAGTTTTGTTTGACGGAACGGACCTTTCACTTTGGGAGGGAGAGGATGGAACTCCAGCATCTTGGACTCTAAATGATGATCAATCCTTAACGGTTAAACCTAAGTCTGGTGGAATTCAAACCAAAGCCGAATTTGGCTCAATTCAATTACACATAGAATGGAAGTCCCCTGAAATCGTAAAAGGAGAAGGACAAGGGAGGGGCAATAGCGGTATTTTTTTTCAAAAGGCATATGAAGTGCAAGTATTGGATAGCTACGAAAGCGTGACCTATTCAAATGGACAGGCTTCGTCCGTTTATAAGCAACATATCCCATTGGTCAACGCCACCTTACCTCCCGGGAAATGGCAAACATATGACATCGTTTTTAACGAGCCGAAGTATGAAGCGGATGGAAAACGAATTAAGAAAGGAACTTTAACCGTTTTTCACAATGGTGTTTTGGTTCAAAATAATGTTGAAATTCAAGGGACGAGTGTTTACAGGGGTTTCCCCAAATTGAGAGACATTAATCTACCTAAAAAACTTTATTTACAAGATCATGGTGATCGGGTGAGTTATCGAAATATATGGCTGCGTAAACTTTAGAAATCTAACAAAAATCCTTCTTTAATGAAGGATTTTTTGTTTTATAAAACGTGATTTAAATCAATTGATTTTATCTTAAAATAAAGTAATCCATTTATTTGAAAATGGATTATAGATTAATAAAAACATATTTCATTTCAGTCGCAATCTGGAGCGATCGTTCATCGTACATTTTTGCTTCTTTTGGAGTATCGTCAAAAGCTTTGGGATCCTCAAATCGAATGGGTAACCTTTTTTCTGCACCGGGAATAAAAGGACAATTTTCATCTGCATGGTCGCAAGTCATGATGGCAGCAAATCCTTTCTCAGGATTTGATACATCGTCATATTTTTTAGAAAAAAGAATAAAAGGCGCCCTTTCCGCGTGATAACTGATTGAGTATTTTGGATTTTCTCCTTCAGAATGTTTAATGTCAAACCCCATTCTCTCCATTGAAGCGATGGCTCGTTCATTACAAGCCGTAATTTCAACACCTCCTGAAAAACTATTTATTTCAACGCCATAATGCGTTGCAATTACTTTTGCCCAAAGTTGTGAAAACTGACTTCTACGAGAATTATGAGTACAGATAAAGTTTAAGTTGACGTCATGTTTTAACGCTATTTTTTCTGTTATATAGTCAATCAAAGATTGGAGTATAATTTTTCGATCTTCAGGGATTGAATCAACAGAAAGTGAATCAATAATCGTAACAAGAGCAGGCTTCATCATTTGTATAATTTATTTTTTAACCAAAATGCAACTTTAACTAATAGGATTAATGCAGGAACTTCGACCAGGGGACCGATCACACCGGCAAATGCCTGCCCACTGTTGACACCAAACACACCAATTGCGACAGCAATGGCCAACTCGAAATTGTTTCCTGCAGCCGTAAATGCAATCGAAGCATTGGTTGAATAATCAGCTCCTAAAACTTTACCCGCAATAAAGCTAAAGATAAACATGATTGCAAAATAAAGACTTAAAGGTAGAGCAATCCTCAGTACATCGAGAGGAAGCGCGACAATGTCTTGTCCTTTAAGACTAAACATAATCACGATTGTGAACAAAAGCGAGATCAGTGTGACGGGTGAAATCTTTGGGGTAAAAGTTTCTTCATACCAAATTTCCCCTTTTCTCGATATCAGAATTTTCCTCGTTAGGAATCCAGCCAGGAACGGAATGCCTAAATAAATGAATACGCTTTTTGCAATTTCACCAATAGAAATATCAATTAATTGACCTTCCAATCCAAAATAAGGCGGTAAAATTGTCATAAATAAATAGGCGTAAAAGCTAAAAAACAGGACTTGAAACACACTGTTCATAGCAACCAAACCGGCAGCATATTCTCGATTTCCTCCGGCCAATTCGTTCCAAACCATCACCATGGCAATACAGCGCGCCAGTCCTATTAGGATCAAACCGATCATGTATTCAGGATAATCAGACAGAAAAGTGATTGCCAAAAAGAACATTAATATTGGTCCCACAATCCAATTTAATAGGAGCGAAATGGAAAGTATTTTGGTGTTTTTAAAAACAGCTTTTATTCTGTCATATTTTACTTTTGCGAAAGGGGGATACATCATCAAAATAAGCCCAATAGCAAGAGGAATGTTGGTTGTCCCTTTTGAAAAAGTGTTGATGAATCCCACACTTTTGGGAATTAAGTTGCCTATGGAGACTCCCAAAGCCATCGCTAGAAAAATCCATAAGGTTAAATTTCGATCAAGAAAACTCAACTTTTTTCGTTCACGAGCTGTGGCGCATTTAGTAGGATGTAATTCCATTGATTACTAATTTATAATTGATGAGGTTTTGTATTTTTCAAAGAGGATTTCACCGTAAAATTACGATTAAAGATTTTGCTATTTTACGTTTTAATTTGAAGTTTAGGTTAAGCATTAAAAGAAAATTATTTTTCACATATTAAAAATTTGTTGATTATTTTTAGCATAATTTTATTGAAAAATTTTCGTTACTATTTAATAAAACAATTTTTTGAAGCGATTTAAGGTTTTTTCTATATTTATTCTTCTTTATTCATTAAGTGGTTTTGGACAAGACAGTGTTTTGTATGAGCAATTCAGATTTAACATGCCCGAAGCTGAAGCCATTAATTTATTAAAGAAAAACAGAAAGCGGTTTAAAAACATACCCTTGGGATCGGGCAATATATTTTCTTTAAGAAAAGGGTCCTTAAATTTTGAAGCAGGAAAGCTTTATAGCGTTACCATTTGGAGTAAAAAGAACCTTGATTTAAGAAAAGCAGAGACTTATTTAAAAAACACCAGAAAGTATTTAGAATCAGAAGGATTTGTAATGGTTTATGCACAACAATATTGGGACAAGCCTTTGAAGCGCGACAAAGACAAGCCTTGTATTCGTTTTGTGAATCACGAAAAAAACATCCTCCTTGATGTCGAGTCCAGAGGTCAGGGAAACATCTACAATGTCTTTTTGAACTTCTATAATTTTACTTGGTTCTACAACAAAACGAAGCGAATCAAATAGCCTAAAGGTCGATGCTTAGACCCAAACCGAACAATTCTCGAATTTGTAATTTATTGATAAGATCGTCGTCATACTGAATGTGAACGATTAGATTGCTCGAAATCCTTTCATTAACTTTCAAAATAAATTTCGCATTCCATTCAAAGTCAATATTTTTTATTTTTTGGAGATAGTTGACGTAAAAGTTAAACTTATTGTCTACCGTTATGTTGTCCATAATTTCAGTTTTATAATGCCCAGTAAGCGAAGCACCTATCGAAATATTATTTGTCCTCCCCCTTTCTACACCAAAGTATTTTTGACCAGGAGCCAAGTTTTCAGTGTATGCTTTTCCTACAAAAATCCCCCTCGAAGCCAAGGGCGATAAGTTTAACCATATATCGTCACTTTTTTTAAAATACCAACCCAGTCCAATTTGGACAACTGTTGGCGAAAAAATCCGAGAGACCTTCTCTTTTTTCTCTTCTCCACCTTCTTCAAAATATCTATAACCGGGTAACAATTGAGTTTTAAAATTAATGTAGGCCGAATAATTCCAGTATTGATTGATTTGACTTCCCACGAGTGAATTTATCTCAAAACGATCATCTGCTTTTCTGAAAAAGGAATTACTGGAGAGGTAGGTAGTTCCAACAGATACCATCAGATTGGTGTCCCAAACCAATCCTTTTCTGTCAGAATAATTTAAATTATAATCTACTGCCAACAACCCACTCAATGAACTCTCTCCTCCTGAAATCCAATTTTCAAAGTAAGCCTGATTAAAAGTGAAATTTGTCGTTCCCGAGTATTTCATCCTTTTGCCATCTTCTTCAGATTGGATAATTGCATCATAAGGAATTAAGGAATCGGTCACTGCAGTGTTCTCTTGTGAGAAGAGATTAAAAGTCAAAAAAATAAGTGCTAGGTTTAAAAATGATTTATTCAAGTGATTGGGTGTTAATAGATTATTTTAGCAAAGATATTATATTAATAAATATTATAATAATTACGTTGTATTTTAGGATTTAATTCAGGATGATTCAATATGAAAAATAAGCAGCTTATTCTTGTTAAAAGACCCAAGGGACTTCCTGAGCCAGACACCTGGGAGTATAAAACCGAAGCAGTTGTCCCTCTTCAAGAGGGACAAATGTTGGTTGAACAGCAATTTGTTTCACTAGACCCAGCAATGCGCGGATGGATGAATGAAACCCGTTCATACATTCCTCCAATCAAAATAGGGGAGGTGATGCGGGCAGGTACTGTAGGAAAAGTAGTCGAAACAAAAGGAACTACCCGTTATAATAAAGATGATTATTTGGTTGGTTGGGGTGGCGTTCAACAATATGTTATAACCAATGGCGGGGGGTATCAAAAAGTAGCACCAGAATTGGCGGATTTGACGACCTATTTAGGGGTATTGGGATTGACCGGATTGACAGCTTATTTTGGAATTCTAGAAGTTGCCGCACTAAAAAAGGGTGAGGTGGTATTGGTCTCTGGCGCTGCTGGTGCTGTTGGAAGTGTGGTGGGTCAAATTGCTAAAATCAAGGGGTGTAAAGTCATAGGGATCGCAGGAGGAAAAAACAAGTGTGATTATCTCAAAAATGAATTGGGCTTTGATGCTGCAATTGATTATAAAAATGAAAGTATTAGAAAAGAGCTTAAGAGAAATTGCCCTGAGGGTATAGATGTTTATTTTGACAATGTGGGCGGAGAAACCTTAGATCATGCGCTGGCCAACCTCAGAATTAATGCACGTATTGTGATTTGTGGAGCAATATCACAATACAATTCACAGCAGGTAGTAGGCCCAAAAAATTACCTCTCCTTGTTGGTAAATCGCGCGAGTATGAAAGGAATGGTTGTGTTTGATTATGAATCGCAATATGATCAGGCGAGGATACAAATGTCGAAGTGGATGAAAGAGGGCAAGCTCAAAACAAAAGAGGATGTTTACGATGGTATTGATAATTTTTATGAGGTATTCTTAAAGCTTTTTAGTGGGGATAAACTAGGGAAGTTGGTTCTAAAAATAAATAAATAATTTTTTCTTATAGTTTAATAAGTCTAGTTATTTAATTTTGTATTACTATATATATATTAATAATTATTTTTTTTATGAAATTAAATTTCCAATTCAATAAAAGCATTACTACGCTTTTATTTTTAATGATAACTTCCCCCTTTTTTGTTAATGCTCACACTGGTTCGCACAGAGAATCTAATGAAAAAGTATGGCAATTAGAAAACTCAAAAACCTCCTTCAGTGCAACGTATATTTCTTTTCAGGACGAATCGGTGTTTCTTAAATCAGAGAATAATGGAATTATAAAGCTTCCGATTACTGATTTTTCGATGGAAGACCAACTGTATGTCCTTGAAAAACATCGATTTATTGTTAATATTAATTCTGGAGTTAATTTGGATTCAAAGTTAAATGTTCAACCCAAAAATTTTAAGATATCAAAACAAAAAGGAGGGCTTGGAATTTTTCTAATCATTTGTTTTTTTACCTTTATAGGGTTCTATTTAAGCCTTTCCAAACACAAAAGAGTTACAGTTCTAGGGGCTACTTTTTCGCTCCTGTTTTTGATTTTAATCGCATGTTCTACTGATGATGCGACCGATGACTCTGCTGATTCTGTTGTGGAAAATGATTCTACACAAAGTGACACTTCAACGGACAATGGTGATAGCACTGATACAACTGACGATAGCACTGATACAACTGATGATAGTTCTACTAGTACAACTTCCGTAGATACAATTAAGTCATACTTTTCTAAATTTTCGGGAGTTAACATTACTTCGGATGACACCAATTTTTATATTGAATCTTACAGTTGGCCAGAACACGGAATGGGAACTGGAATTACAGCTTGGCAAGAGCAAGTACCAATTCCTCAAGATTATACCGGTGGTAACAGTTGGACAATTCCCTTAAATCCAGTAAAGTCAGACTCTCCTTTAGACACTTCGGAGCACCTTATGAAAGGAGCGATGGCAGTTGCAGTAAACGGAGTTCCAATTTTTAACGTGTTCAACAACAGAGGGGTTAATGCTTTTCTAGCTGGCGAATTGGACGACTGGGGTGGCCACTTTGGTAGAGGAGATGACTATCACTATCACCTTGTCCCAACGCATCTTGAAGAAACCGTAGGGAAGACATCTCCATTGGCTTATGCTTTGGATGGATATCCAGTTTATGGATATACTGATGAAACCTTAGACACTGCATTTGGACGTACTGATGAGGCAGGTAATTACCGCTATCATGCAAGTAATGAAAAGCCTTATTTTATTCCTTTTATGATGGGTAAAATTACTTTAGATCCATCATCTGTAGCTCCTGAAGATCAAATATTTCCACAACCTGTTCAGAATCCTGTTCGTCCTTCAAATGAATTCAAACCGATTGAAGGTTCAGACGTATATGTTTTTGGAGTTAAAGAAACAGGTCAAAATGCATTTTCGTTCGAATACTCTATCACAGGCGAGTCTGGAACAAAATACTATGTCAATTACAGTTGGGATACAAATTGTGGTTTCACTTATGTTTATGTTGATGAGAACGGAGGTACGACCAATTTGCCGACGAACGGATCAATTGGAACAGGCACTGGTAATACAGAGTCATATAGTAATGTAAAATTTTGTACAGATGTAAGTTTGGGTGAGGCTGGATCGATCACCGGTGACGATACTACCGATTCTTCGGGCGATACAACAGATAGCACTTCATCAGGATATACTGTCGTGTCGACTGGTTCAAATTTCTCATTTTCTAGTATTGCCATTGATTCAAATGGTGAAATTCTAGCAGACTTTCAGTGTGAACAGAAAGAGAATGGTGTCGAGAAATCGATTCCTTTGGCTTGGAACAATGTTCCTGAAGGAACAGAAGCTTTGGCCATTTCAATTCATGGCTACCCAAAACCAAATGAAACAAACTCCTATCTTACCCTTTGGGGAATTGCCCCATCAGTTACCAGTATTTCTCATGGAGGTGCTGATGATGGAGATTGGTACATTGGACCAAACAAAGATGGCGCTGCTTTGTCCTATTCTTCCCCTTGTAATCCTAGTGCAGGAACTACGGAGTATTATATCACTTTATATGCATTGAATCAGACACCAGCTTCATTGCCGACAGAGAGTTCTTTGGAGATTGACTATGACAAGTTGTTAGAGGCCATAGCAACGGTTACTGTAATTGACAGCATACAGATTGTTTATAAATCAGTTTCATCAAATTAATGAATTGACTTTTTAATACTTATTCTTATAAAAAACCCTCTAATCGAT
The DNA here is from genome assembly GCA_017857815.1 of Flavobacteriaceae bacterium. Lineage (GTDB taxonomy): Bacteria > Bacteroidota > Bacteroidia > Flavobacteriales > Flavobacteriaceae > UBA8316. The sequence goes on from JAFMCL010000004.1 coordinate 94,233, forward strand.
TTTAGAGGGTTTTTTATTTAAACTTAAAAATGAATTATTCAATAATTAACCATTTGTTTTGAAAGCTTCAGATCAGTATCAATGGTGATCGATGCTGTATTATTTAAATAAATCTGTTGGGTCTTATTTTCAGGCAAATGAATCCCTTCCAAAGAGATATTTCTTGCATCATCGAAAACAAAAGCAGGCCTAAAGTCAACGTCTTCAAGTTTAAAATTAATATTTTTAAAGGTCACGCCTTTGGCATGGCGAACATACATCCCCCAGGCAGGCAGCTCGCCAAACATTGAAAATTCAGGATAACTTTCTTTTTTTTCTGGGACTTGCTGCAAACGGCTCAAAGGAACATAGGCCATTCCTTTTGAGGCACGACCGGGATAGGTAACTGTAATGTTTTCAAGGGTAACATTTTCGATTTCGTGACCTGGGATTCCAACGATACTTGAAGGAAAAGGATTGTGGAAAAAATTGACCTCAGGTCCTCTTAAATCATAGTCAATGTCCGGTCGCGAAAAAGGAACTTGAACGGTTATGTTTTTTAGGGTTATGTTTTTAATGCTCCCTGGTTTTTCTCCACTTCTGTGACCCAAACGGATGAATATTGGATTGCCTGTATTGACAGCATTAATGTCAGAAACCAAGACGTTTTCAATGACGCCACCATCGACAGATTCAATTGCAATTGCGGATCTAAAAGTGTCATAAACTTCAATATTTTTAACGACAATATTTGTAAAACCACCATGACTTGCCGTACCAAATTTTATTGCACTTGCACTAGATCGAACTTTACAGTTGGCGATTAAAACCTGATTATTAATATGATCTGGCGAATGCGATTTCAAACAAATTCCGTCATCAGCAGCATTGACAAAACTGTTGGTGATTCTAACATTGGTACAGTCCACAATGTCCATTCCGTCATTGTTCCAATAGTCAGTGCTGTTTACGGTTATGTTGTCTATCTCTAAGTTTTCGCACTGTTCATAGGTTTGAACCCAAGAGGAACCATGTTGTATGGTAACTCCAGATACTTTAACGTCCTTACAATGCGTAAAATTAATTATTTCAACCCGATGAAATTCATGGGGTCGCATTCTCTTGTAGTTATAATTGGGATCAATAAATGCTTTGGTGTGATGTAAACTGTCAAGGGCTAGTGCCAGTTCACGCCCTTGTCCATCAATCGTTCCTTTTCCTGTTATTGAAAACGATGACACATTGTCTGCAATCAGTAAGGCTTTATTCCCACTCAATTTTCGGTATTGATAAGGGTCTACAGTTCCTAATAAAACAGCGTCTTCTTCGAAATGAACCTCAACCCCAGATTTTAGTTCGATTGTACCAGACAAGAAGTTCCCTTTTGGAAAAATGACTTTTCCGTTTTTGAGGGAAGCGGCCTTGTCAATCGCTTTCTGAATGGCTCTAGTATTGAGTGTTTTTCCGTCCCCTATAGCCCCAAACTGTTCAATAGAGACGGCTTTTGAGCTTTGACCCATGACTAGAGTGGTGGTAATGAAAAATATAAAAATTGGTTTGTAAAATGACTTCATAGTTTATTTTTAAATTTGAATAGATTAAATATATTCTAATTTTTCGAAAGCAGTAGATATAATTAATTACAAATAATTATGGAAATCGATTTGCTCGGGGTAGGTCTATAGGCAAGACACACGACACATTTTTGATTCTCAGGGTTTTTATTTACAATAAAATCAAATGTTTCTCCTTCTTCAATTCCATTCGGAAAATCACAAACGTTTTGTAAAGCAAACACATTATTATAGGCGGTGCCGGTCATTTCGTCTACCCATTCGCTTTCTAACAGATCTTTATCAATTTCACCACTAACAAGCTGAATAGTATAGTTCAAGCAAACCCCTTTGATGGCCAGTTTCCCTCTTAGTAAACTTTCACTACAATCGCGATTGTCCTCCTCATTTGAACATTGCATAAATGCAAACATTATTAATAGAAAAGAGAGTAATTTTTTCATATATTTTAACTAAGATATTTAAAGTAAGCATTTTTTAATGGTTAAAATTCATCATGAAATAATATTTTTTAAATTTCATTAAATGATCATTTTTGCCCAAAAAGCCCTAAAAAATAGTCATAATTGATCAGAAAGCATTAAAAAAATAGAAAAAACATCAAAAAAAGATATTTAAAGAATACTGAGAACTGTTGAGATGTTATTGTTAAAATGAATCCTTTCCCCCAATTTTTTACCCAATAACAACCTTCCCATAGGACTTTGAGGTGAAATACAATAACAGCACTCATCCTCCAGTTTATATTCACCTAATGAGATAGCAATATAGTAGTTTTCTTTATCTGTTATTACCAACGAACCGACTCCTACAATGACTGATGAATGATTGTTTTTTAAGGGTAATATTTTTCTGTAATTGGCTTCAGTTTCTGCCAATTGTACCCCTAATTTTTCTCGCTCTAATTGAATCATTGCACGTCCTGTTTCGTGCTTATCTCCAGCACTACTCTTACTTTCAGAATTTAAAGCTTCCGATAGCCCTTGTATTCTTTTTTCAAAAGCTTTTAATTTTTCGAGCAAATTGGCAACACAATAATTGTAAATTTCTTCTTTATTCATTTTTAATAAAAAAAACCTGCTTTCAAGGGGAGTTCAAAATAAATCTATTTTTCTTCATTCAAACATTCTTGAGTGAAAATATTTTTAATCTTAGAAAGTGACTATTCAGTAGCTCCTTCTGCAACAACTTCTTCGTCAAGAGCAACAGCCATCATCATTCCGCTAGCATCGAAAAAGTCACCTGATTCGTAAACCTTACCTTCTTTTGCATTAAAGTAGTGGTAAGAATCTAAAGAAAAGCTTTTTCCAGTAGCAATACTAACTCCTTTCCAAGTTCCGTAAACTCTAACACTTCCATCAGGCATAAGTGTTGTTTCGTCAACACCAGGAAGCCAAATTGCATTTTCAAAAGTAACATCCTTAAAGTTTGTCATGTAAAACTCTGCATCATCAAGAACTTTATCATAGCCAATTTTTCCGACGCCATATATTTGGAGATTGATGCTCAATTTCTTTGTGAATTAATGATTTAAAAAGCTCAAAGTTGCTTGGAGAAGCATAAGACATCAGCATTTTTTGTTTTTATATAGTTATCTATTTAAGTTGAGATTTAATTTCCAATTTTTATGTATTATATAAAAATGTTTATTTCTTTTTAGGTGCTTCATTTACTGTTTTTTCGTTTTTGATTTTTTTCAATCAATTTTATTTCAACTAATAATAATCTAAAAAAATTCATAACTTGTAAATGCCTTAAATAAAACTAAACCTATAATGTTTATTTCTTTTTCGATTGTTGATGGCCCTGAGCCTGTTTTCGCTACCAAAACTTCACTAATTTATCGGATAATTCTTTTTGTCCAAAATGTGTACAAAACATTAAGGGTGTTTTTTTTCATTATTTTTTTAATTTCCAATTACAACTTTAGTCAAAAAACAACTAATCAAACACCCATTCTCCAAGGGATAAAAAACACCCTTCCGCAGCAAAATTTAGAAAGCACCAACATTCAGTTAGACAATGGAAAACGTTGGATTGCAAATCCTGAAACCAAAATAGGAATTGAAAACATGATAAGCATTATGAGTTCTTTCGAAGAGAAAGACAATGTCGATGCCTTTGGACCGCTAACAATAAGTTTAAAATCTGAATTTTCAATGATTTTTAAAAAATGTACGATGACAGGAGAAGCTCACAATCAGCTGCATAATTTCTTGTTGCCGATTAAAGGTTTGCTTGAAACATTGCCTTCAAATAATTTACATCTATCACAAGAGCGTTATAATAAATTGAATAATGATTTAAAGGAGTTTAAAAAATATTTTAAATAATAAAAACACCAATTTTAGAAAAGTAACAATTGATGAAAAAGCAACCCTATTCGTTATTATAGGAAATAGAAATAAAAAACACAGAACATCATATAAAAAACATGACAGATCAAACACAGTTAATACCAGGAAACACATTGCTGACCAACTCTCCAGAAGAAGGAAGAGCTCTAGCGGTTAAAATGGCGAGATTAATTATTAAAATCACCCAACCAGATGCTGAAATGCGAGAAAAGTTAAGACCTAAATATGCCAATGACGCTGCGATGTTAATCGCTATAGGTCAAACCGTTGCTATGGAGTTTGCAACAATCGCCAAAGCCAATGATTATTGGAAAGAAGAAGTTAAATAAAGAGTGAGCTATCTGAGTTGTTTATTTTACAATAATGGGTTGCGTCCAAGCTTGCTCAAGTTCTCCTTTTATATAGGGGTTTTCTTTTAAAACATTAGAGTTTATTTTTGCTCTAACAATGAGGTCGTTTTTTTCAAAAACATATTCGGCAGCAGTGCCTTTAACTCTTTTTAATTCTTCCATGTTTTCACTGCCTTCTCGATAGCCCATAAAAATGATTTCATAAGCAACATCTTCTTTTGAATCGACCTCAATAGAAAGTCTTTTCTTGTTTGTATGTACTTTTTTTAAAGAAATCCCAGAAGAGGAATAAAAGTTACCAGCCTCCATTGCTTCAATCAGACTTACTGGATCTAATTTTTTTGAATTAACCACTACCCATCCTCTTCCTGTGTTACTATGATCAGAAGATTTGACATGGTAGTTGTGACTGTCGTCAGTAGCAATTCCAAGAAGCAACGGCTTCTTCTCATTGTAATAAGAAATATTGATCAGATCCCACATGGTTTCTATACCAAAGTGTGTTTCATCTCCCTCATTGTGCACTGCAGGATGACCGTTGTAGAGTTCAAAAAACCGTTCTCCGTTTAATTTTTTTAGATCCTCCGTATTGATCCCATATCCAAAGTTGGGATGGTTGATGTGTGCAAACATAGGGACATTCAATTTTTTTCTTTGGGCATGAACAGCGTCCAAAGTTTGTTGCATCACTTCATAAACGGAATTTGCTTTGATGGGTTCAATTTTTTTTTGAATGTTTGTTACATTAATATGGACAGGCTTTTTCCCAAAAGAAGAAGTTACCTCTTCAGACCGGATAATTAGAAACGAATCCTGGACATCAAGTTTAGATTTATACTCCTCAAAAGTTTTTAGTCGAACAGAAGTTCCACTGGAATCAATTTTTGATTCTACCCAGTTGCCACACCTTTTTTGATATTTTTCTAATGTATTATTTTTTTTGTCTGATTCTTTTAATTTGTACCATTTGTCTCCTGTAGCAATTGTGTTATGATCAGATAGTGCAATGAATTGGTAGTCATTGTCTTTGTACCATTGAATGATCATTTCGGGGAAGTCATCTCCATCACTCCAAAAAGAATGGGTGTGTAGATTTCCTTTTTGCCAATGCTGTTCTGGGACAGCTGTATCACATGAAAAAAGTAATACAAAAATGAATGAGATTGAGGTTAAACGTAAATATTTAAAAAAAAACATAATGTTAATAGAATAAAGGTTTTGGCTAAAACTACAAAAAATATAATAACTGGAAACACCAGCAAAAGCAGCAAACCTGTTTTAAGCATAAACAAAAACAGCTATCAGAAAAAAAAGTAAGGATTGAGTTTTAGAGATTACTATTTTAAAATGAATTTATCTTTAATTGAATAACATGCTTCCCAGGAGAGAGCCTTATGGATTCGAGAGCAGCAGGAATTTTTTGACCATTATGATTCAAGTCTTTCCCTTTCCTATCATTGATTGAAAACTCAGCTAACATATTCCCTGGGATTTCGATTTCATAGGTTTGCAGCCTTTTCCCGACGTAAGTATATTTCCCTTTGATGGTTCCTCTGACGGTTGGAACTGCAATTTCACTAGATTTTAATTTACTCATTTGAGGTTTAATACTTGCGATCGCAAAACCTGCTGTTTTTGGTTTAATTCCCCATAATCCTCTTGGGATTGCGTTGGCTGGCACAGCTCCCCATGCGTGGTTCCAGTCCAAGTTGTTTTTAAATTTCAAGTCCCAAGCTTCTAAAGTAATCGTAGATCCAACACGAATCATATTGTACCAACTCCTCTCTTCGATACTTGATAATAATTTTAGGGCGTAATCTGCTTCCCCAACATTATAGAGTCCGTCCATTAAAAATTGAGAACCATAGACACTACAGGCCATCCCTCGAGATTTAATAAATTCTACGACAGAATTTAAATGTGCTTCAGGAACCATTCCGAATGCCAAAGGCATCATGTTGGCATGTAATGAGGCATGGTCAGTGCCTATCCCGTCAACATAAATACCACGATCTTTATCAAACATGTTTTCATTGAACGCTTTTTTGACTTTAGCAGCTCTTAATTCAAATTCTAAAACCTCCTTAGTTTTTCCTAATATTTTTGCAAACTCAGCCATGATCCTCATGTTCTCATAAAAAAAGGCATTGATTACTGAATTGTAGGGTTGGAAAACAAAACCATCCCGTTCTCCCAAATTGTTTGGGTCGCCTCCCCAACCCGCAGACGGCCAATCAACGATGTCAGTGAGTGGTTTTTTATAACCTTTTTTGAATCCTAACTTATACATGAATTCTGGAGTTACTTTTTCCGAAGTGATCAACCCCGTTTCATTAGTTAGCTCAAAGAGTGTTTTATGTTTTAATTGCTCGTAATACTTTTCAATAAGTTCTGTATTGCCAGTATACATATAATCAGCATAGAACATTAAGGCCACATGTTGTTGCCACTCTGTTGGCCACGTTGGATGTTCCATAAAATATTCAATTGTGCGTCTGCCAATAGCATACTCTCTGTCCGTGGTATAGTGGCTGAGTTGATTTAGATAGGCGTCTGCTTCATAAGGAATTCGCTCCCTATCTCCATCCACATACAAACCGTTAAAAGTGGTTGCTTTTATAGAGTATTTACATAAATCCCAAACTTGATTTAAAATTTCGTTATCACTTTTAAACTTACTGGCATTTTCATCCCAATAAGTATGATGGGCCAACTGTTCAAAGTCATTTACAGAAATGGCTGCTTGGGCACCCTCGATTTCTACATACCGAAATGGCATTAAAACAGGAAACCCTTTTGGCAATGCAATTGCCTTATTCGGAGTTGTGTTTTTTTTGTCAGGTTTGATGGCAAGCTGATATTTTGTCTTTCCTGGTATTACTTCAACTTCAATTTCTTGATAACGAATATGGCTTTTATGGAAGGGAGTTCTATTAATGTTTTCACCTTTTAGTTCTTCCCCAATTCTTACTGTTAAGGTATGTGGTGTTTTTGCATTGTAGTTAAAATTGATTGTTGCAAAAGCGGCTTTACCAAAATCGATAAAATAAAAATCGCCACGATTTTGAAAAATTAAAGGTTTAATTTTACTGACAATAAATTTATTTTCAGAGGAAACCATATAATCCGCACGCCTCCCAGTTGTAAATTTTTGAGCCGCTGAATAGTCAACCAAACGATTTTCTTCGTCCCAGATCCGAACTTTCCAATAATAAGTTTTATTAACCTCTAATGGTGCTCCATTATATTCGACATTTGTAGAGGCCAATGACCGTGTTTGTTTGCTGTCCCAAACGTCACCATTATTTGCATCAATATTGGCTTGACCAGAAGCCACTAAAATTTGATATGCCGATTGGAATTTAGATCCCAAAGGCACAGTCCAGCCAAACTCTGGTTTTAAATCAATGATCGCAACATTTTCATCGGGTGCTCTGATCAGTTCTAATGTTAAATCGGTGGGAGCAGATCGGTATTCATTACTATTTTTTGCAATTAATTTTTCCAATTTTGCGCGAAGTTTGTCTGCAACTCCTTTATGCTTTTTCTTACCGATGAGGTTATTAATTTCTTTTGGATCCTTCTTCAAATTATAAAGCTCCTCAATGGTTTTATCGTTAACATATCTAAAATATTTCCAATCTTTAGTTCGTACCCCTTCACTGGGTGGAATTTCACTAAAATCCCAAAGGTGTTCAATCAGAATGGTGTCTCGATTGATTGTACTCGTTTCATTTTTCACCAAGGGCATTAAGTTTTTTCCTTGCCATGTTTCCGGGATCGCTATCCCTGCAATTGCCGCAATGGTTGAAGGCACATCAATATTTAATACCATCTCATCAATAGCTCGATTTTTAGTTACCCTCGGATCATAAATGATAAGTGGGACTCGAATCGAGTTGTCATACATTAACCACTTTCCTGCCATTTGGCGGTCTCCTAAAAAATAGCCATTGTCTCCCATGACAATAATCACGGTATTTTTATCTAAACCTTTTTCTTTTAGTTTTTTTCGAATTCTACCAATTTCTAAATCTATTCCAGAAATCATTCGATAATAGCCTTTTAAGCTGCGTTGATATTTTTCGGGACTATCGTAACGCCAAGTCCAACGCAAACGATTAAATCCCTTCCTTACGATCTCAGGTAATGCTTTGAAGTACTGGTCAGCGCCCAATGCAGGAGCAGGGATTGTTTTGTCAGCTAATAAGCCTTCGGTTGTATTTTGCCAGAAATATTGGGCTTCAGCTGGATCATGTGCATGTGGCGCGCTAAAACTTAAAGACAAGCAAAACGGTTTTTTATTTTCGGAAGTAGCGTCAATAAAGTCGAGTGCCTTTTGACCGGTATACCTTGTTAAGTGAACGGTGTCTTTACCAATTGTTTTATAATAATATCCTCTTTTATCCTTGTAATTATTATTTCTATCAAACGATTCGTATTGATCAAACTGTTTGTCTAAATCGTTGTATCGCACACCATATTTCCCATAAAAACCGGTATGATAACCATTTACTTTAAGAAGGGTAGGGTACGAATTAGTCATATATTCTTCACGTATATTTCCGGTTTGAAAATTAAAATTATGTGAGCGTTCATGCAACCCTGTTAAAATACTTGCCCGACTTGCAGCACAAATAGGAGTGGTCACAATCGCGCACTTAAAATAAGTGCCTGACTTTGCCAAATCATCCATTTCTGGAGTTTCAACAAACTTATTTCCTGCATAACCAACCGCATCAAATCGTTGATCGTCAGTGAGGATGAAGATAACATTCGGTTTTTCGGTCTTGATTTTTTGTTGTGCACTAAGGCTGCTTAAGCCACAAAAAGTGCTTAATAGACCAAGGAATAGACTGCGGATACCCATAGATATATTTCTTAATTATAGTATATTAAATTACTCTAAATTAAAGAAAAATCAATAAGATTTGTTTTTAGATCTATTTATTGTGAACTAAGCTAGAAATATTAGCACAGGCCACCGGAATAGAATTTAATTGGCCCTATTTGAATTTTTTTTATCAGGAATTCTGCCGTAGTTCCCCGATCCATCATAATCTAGTGCGTCGTCTTGAAGCTGTTTTTTGCTGTCATTGTTCGATTGCTTTGATTCCATAAACACTCCAACGACAAACATTGCAAAAACAACAATTCCAAAACCAAAAATTATTAAAACAGTCATTTTTTAATTTGTTTAAGATATCCACCAGCAGCTAAAATTGAAGGAACCCAAATTCCAACGTAAAGCCCTTCGTCATTCTGACCGCTGAACCAAAGATAAATTGAAAACAGAAAACTTAAAAAAGCGGCCCCTAATATCAAATAGTCTGAATTTTTCATTGTCTTAGTTTTATTATAAATATAATAAATATTTAATAAGTGTTTTCGACCTTTAAAAGTTAGACCTTAAGTTGAGATTAAACATTTATTTGGAGAACTCCTCATTTTGTTCGGGCCTAAAGTCGGTTTCATTGACCCAAACATGATCTAATTTTTCCCCTTTAAAAAATCGCTCATAGAACCTGATTTGTTTTGGCATTATAGGATAATTATCAAACACATCACCTTTCCCCAAAATCCTTGGGTCTTTTTGCTTAATAAGGTTTTGAGTTAGGAGATTGGACCAGAGATTTTTTTGTTTCTCAAAACGAGGATCAGCGGCCACGTTTTCCATGCAGTAGGGATCTGATTTTAAATCATAAAACTCTTCGGCTGTTCTTTTACCAAAAGACAATTCCCAGAGGTGGTGATTTTCAGTCTGATAAGCATCTAGAATTTCGGTTTTAGTGGGGCTGCCATCACAGTCCAAATAGCCAGTTTCTGGCCTACCTGTAGGCCATCTTTTGGGCTTGAAATTTTTAAAATAAGCGAATTCATCCGAAATAATCCCCCTGATGGGATAGCCCTCATCATTGGGTCTTCCAGTGTCATGTCGTTCTTTTCCCACCAAGACATAGTTTCGGTTATCTTGGACACGGCCTTCTTTTTCAGATTCAAAAATGGGAAATAAACTTTTTCCTGTAATGGGTTGCATTCCGCTTTTATGTTCTTCGATTCCCGCAGCTTCTAAAAAAGTGGCTGCAAAATCAATATTACTTACATAATCTGTGATGGTCCTCCCAGGTTTGTTGATTCCATCTGCCCACATGATCGCCAGTGGCATGTGTGTAGAAAAAGGATATTCTTGTGCTTTACTTCTTGGAAAAGGCATTCCATTATCAGAAGTAACAATGATTAGGGTATTTTCCAACATTCCTTTTTCCTCAAGTACTTTAAGTATATGTCCCAGGTGCTGGTCAAAGTATTCAATTTCAAAGGCATAATCCAGCATGTCATTTCGAATGGTTTCATTGTCCATCCAATAGTTTGGAACTTTGTCGATATCAGCTAGTTTTTTATTTCCTTTTTTCACACCTGATTGGAACTCATAAGCACGATGTGGTTCAATTCCGCCATACCAAAAAGCAAAAGGTTCTTCGGATTTGTCATTCAAAAACAATTCAAAATTCCCAGCATAATCAATGTTACTGATTTTGTCAGTAGGGGGGGTGGTTTTCAGAGAGGAATAGTTGGTTCCAATCAGTTCTCGAGGCTGTCCGTTGATTTTTTCTATGACCCCTGGCGCCCAACCTTTTGCAGTTCTACCGGTGCTGTACCCGGCAGTCTTCAATGCCTCAAAAACGGTTTTAAATTTATTTGGGAAATAACCGACATGACTGGCCGCTTCTTCCAGTTGCCAAGAATTTCTTCCAGTGAGAATCGCTGATCTTGAAGGTGCACATTTGGCATTGCAAGTATAGGCATTCATAAAGAGTAGACCTCCATTTGCAATGCGATCAAAATTAGGAGTTTTCACCCAATCTGCCCCATAAGCTCCTGCATGAGGGAAGGACTGATCATCGGCAATACAAATTAATATATTGGGCCTCTTATACTCTTTTTTTTTGGCGCAGGAGATTATATTTATCAATATAAATAGATAAATACAGTTTCTTTTTAATGTAATCATTGTTTTTTTTCTGGATAGACAGTCCTGACTATAATTTTGTAACACCCAAGGTAATAAATAATTTTGGAGCACTTAAGATTTCAAAATTTACAATGAAAGCCGTTCTGAATTTATAAAAAATGAAAGCGGTTTTACAAGATGGGTTTTATTATATTTTGAGAATTACTGGCTTTTTCTAGGGCTGAAGTCCCTGAAATAAATTAAGCATAAAAAACCATCTATTACTCGCTGTTCTTTCGCTGTATTTATTGGCACCTAGAGTGACGCCTTTTAAGGGCTATTTAAGATGCTTTTTTATTTAACCCTAAGGCCTGACACCTTACTTGATTTGGTCACCTAAAGCCTTTTGACGCTCTTTAGCAAGGCTCATCCATTTAGCTTATGTTGTCTGCATATTATTCCACCATTCTATTGCTTTAGGCTAGTTTAAATTATTCCTTATATTCAAGTGTTTAATAATCAGTATTGTGAAAAAGTTACTTCTTGTTTTAAGTCTTTTTTTATTGATTTGTGCTTGTAGAAAGGATTCAGATGCAGGACCACCGCAATCATCAGATTCGTCTAATAATAGCACACCAACCACAGTAGAAAAATTTGATTTAGCTGTATCAGCTCAAGGACCCTCTCAGGATTCAATTAATAAGTATGAGCCTCTTCGCCTAAAAGAGGAACTAGGGTTGAATAAACGTTATAGAGTATTAAAAACTACATTTAAAAGTTTAGATGGGTTTCAAAAATATTATCCTGGAACTAAAATAACCTTAGAGAGAATACTACGTTATCACTTTTACACGGCAATTCATATTAATCAAAAAGAGAATAAATTAATTTCGATGGATTTAACTGAATTTCCATTGAAAAATAGTACTTCAGAGGAAAAAATAACAAAAGAAACAGTTAAGTTAATTGGAGATATGTTTTTCGGTTCAAATGAACTTAAAGTAATACCTATTCAATATTAACCAAAACAAAATCATACTTTTTGTGATTCAATTCAGAGTGGAAATCATATATACTTTCAAACATAATTTAACTAATTAACTTTAGTAGCGTTTTTTTTAAACCACAGGCATATTATCTTCTTTAAGTTCTGGAATTTGTTATATTTAATTAGTATTAATAATAAATCGATTTTTTTGAAAAGTTTACTAATCATTTTATTCCCTTTGTTGTCTCTTGGCCAAAGTTCAAGTTATGATGATTTAAAAA
>JAFMCL010000021.1 GCA_017857815.1 Flavobacteriaceae bacterium
TTTTAATTCTTGAATCAACAGCGGCGTAGTTTTGAATAATCTCTAAACTATGGTCGGTAGAGGCATCATTAACGGCAACCAACTCCCAATCCTTTTTCTTTTGCTTAAAAACCGATTCTATGGCAAACTCCAAATAGAGAGAAGCATTAAAGACGGGTACTATAATGGAAAAATCAATCATTCAATTCAAATAAAGAAACCCGTACTAAAAATTTGGTACGGGTTTAATTGTTTAAATCGGTTATCTATTTCTAACTACTTTTTTGATGTTCCAAAATAGAGTTCATAGAAACAACCGAATGCTACCAACAAAACAGATATTAAACTTGCAAACTGAAAAAACAGAGGTTCTTCCGGATCAATTCCATTTTTTCCAATCATATAAGCATTAAATCCGGCTAAAATAACTGCCAAATAGAAGATGAAAAATAGAATATTTCTCTTTTGTTTTTTTAAATAACTCATAATTGAAATTTATTAATAATGATAGCTTCCACCTGAGCGACAAGAAGCACCAATAGCAGCTGAACCAACAATGAATCCTCCAGCAGTCACAGTGAAGATTTGAAAATTCACTTTAGGAGTAAACCTAATGCTTACGAATAATACTTATTAATTAAATGCAGCATATTTCTGTAACAACTCTAATGAAGCATATTGAAGCGTTTTTTCATGCGTTGCTTCCAAAATAATATTTGGGGCTTTTCCCGCTTTTTCTGCTTCTAGCCAACGCGAAACACATAAACACCATTTGTCACCGGGCTTCAATCCTGGAAATTGCCAATAAGGTATTGGTGTCATCAAATCATTGCCCTTTGATGCCGAATACTCTAAGAACTCTTGCGTGATCACCGCACAAACCGAATGTGTTCCAGAGTCTTGCGAAATTGTTCTACACAGGCCATCTCTAAAATAACCGGTAGCAGGGTTGGTGCAGCAGGAGAGGAGGGGGGTTCCGAAAATATTTTGTTCCATGGCTCAAAATTATTAAAATCAAAAGTGATTCAACTCATAAACAATACTATTTAATGAAATTATATTTTACTGTCTTGGCGTTACACGGCAGTTTCTAAGTCGAAAAGTCAGAAGGTGGCTTAGTATGGAGTGACGAGCTGTGTTTTAATTTTAATCCGAGAACATTAGATAATATTATTTGTATTATATTGCATACCGGAACAGAACAGTATGGATGTGTCACTTATTTCTTTTACCATTAATCACCAAAGCGATATTCCTAAATATCAGCAAATCGTGAATGCGATCAACAATGCAATTGGGAAAAATATATTACAAAAAGGAGGCGTCTTGCCTTCCGTAAATAAAATATGTAAAGTAAACCGATTGTCTAGGGATACGGTTTTTAAGGCCTATACCATACTCAAGGAAAATGGCGTGATTGATTCTGTCCCAAACAAGGGCTATTATGTGGCCAATGAAACTAAAAAAGTACTTCTCTTGCTAGATACGTTCAAGGCCTATAAAGAAGTTTTATACCATTCTTTTATTAATAATTTACCCGAAAATATTATCACTGACGTTCAATTTCATCATTATAACATTGATAATTTTAAAACCATAATAAACAACAGTATTGGGAAATATTATAAATACATCGTCATGAATTTTGACGATGATAACATCCCTAAAATAATTTCAAAAATCAGTAATGACAAATTGTTGTTGATAGATTGGAATATACATTCAAATTCAGAAAACAATTATTTGTTTCAAGATTTTGGCAAGTCTTTTTTCAGATCCTTGGAAGGGGCTACAGGGCTTTTTGGGAAGTACAAGGAAATACATTTCCTGTACCCTTCTTTTACCAATCATCCCAAGGAGACAATTACTTTTTTCAAGAAATACTGTAAAGCTTTTAATTTCAATTTTAAAATAATAACGGATTCAAAAGAATTTAACATTGAAAAAAGCATTGCTTATATCAGTGTGAGTGATCGAATGTTGGGCATGTTTTTGGAACAGTGCAGGAATAAGAATTTTGAGCCAGGAGTGGAGGTGGGTTTTCTCTCCTATAATGAAACTCCGATGAAGAAATTTATTTATAAAGGCATCTCGGTTATTTCAACAAATTTTAATGAATTGGGCACCAAAGCAGCGGAATTCATCACACAGGAAAAGCCAATGCAAAGTTACATCGAAACACAATTAACAATAAGAGAATCATTATAAACCATGTATTACATAGGATTTGATATCGGAAGTTCCTCAGTAAAAGTAGCACTTGTCAACGCTCTGAGCGGAAAGAAAATCATTGCGCTTCATGAACCTCAAGAAGAGATGGCCATCACTGCCCTCCAATCGGATTGGGCAGAACAAGACCCCAATTCTTGGTGGGAATATGTTTGTAAGGCAACAAAAAAAGCGATCAGGGAAGCAAAAGTGTCGGCAAAAGAAATTTCAGGAATTGGTATTTCCTATCAAATGCACGGTTTGGTTGTGGTTGACAAAGCGGGAGTGCCCCTGAGAGATTCCATTATTTGGTGTGACAGCAGGGCAGTCGACATTGGCAACAAAACTTTTGAAGATTTAGGAAAAGAAAAATGCGCTTCTAATTTATTAAACTCCCCGGGTAATTTTACGGCCTCTAAGTTGAAATGGGTAAAGGATAACGAGCCAGAATTGTACGAAAAAATTTATAAGTACATGCTACCCGGAGATTTTATCGCATACAAACTAACAGGAGAGATGAATACGACCAAGAACGGTTTGTCGGAAGGAATTCTTTGGGATTACAAAGAAGATAAGGTCGCAGATTGGTTGCTGGATTATTATGGAATCAATCCTTCCCTAACTCCCACCATTGTCCAAAACTTCACCAATCAAGGTGAGGTAGATGAGAAAGGGAGTCAAGAATCGGGTATTCCCATTGGAACTCCTGTAATCTATAGGGCTGGGGATCAACCCAATAATGCACTTTCTTTAAACATTCTCAAACCCGGGGAAGTTGCTGCAACCGGAGGAACTTCGGGAGTGATCTATGCCGTTACGGACATTTTAAAATCAAAAGAATCTTCAAGGATTAATAATTTTGCCCACGTAAATTACACCCCTAAAAGTACAAACGTAGGGAAGTTACTCTGTATTAATGGAGCAGGAATTATGTACCGTTGGTTGCGAAATAATTTAGGAGAGGAGTCCTATGAAGCCATGAATAAAAAAGCCTCAAAAGTCGCTGTGGGTTCAGATGGGGTGGTGGTGATTCCTTTTGGTAACGGAGCAGAGCGGATGTTAAACAGTAAAAATATTGGCACTCATTTTATTAATTTAAACTTAAACCAACACAGCAGCTCTCACTTGTGTAGGTCGGCTTTGGAAGGAATTGCATTTTCATTTGTTTATGGGATGGAAATTTTAAAAGATGACAATGCCAAAATCAATGTCATCAGGGCAGGAAATGACAATCTTTTCCGATCAGAAATTTTCTCGAATACCCTAGCTACTTTAATTGGTCATGAAATTGAAATTTACAATACCACAGGTTCCGTCGGAGCAGCAAGGGCTTGTGGTTTGACCGATGGAAATTTTGATAAGTTTGGGAAAAACATCACAAAAAATGATCATGTAATGACCTTTTTACCTTTAAAAAATAAGGAGCCTTATGAGTTGGCTTATCAGCATTGGAAAATAGAATTAGAAAAAATTTTGAATAGATAATAATTAAACACAATTAATAATATGATAATTATAGGAAATAAAGAATATTTTAAAGGAATCGGACCAATACAATTTGAGGGAAAAGAATCGGACAATCCCTTGGCTTTTAAATACTATAACCCAGACAAAATCGTCGCTGGAAAAACAATGCGCGAACATTTCAAATTCGCGATCGCCTACTGGCATACTTTCTGCGGAACAGGTGCAGATCCATTTGGTCCTGGAACACAAAACTTTGCATGGGACAAGTCAAATGACCCCATTCAGGCAGGAAAAGACAAAGCAGATGCCGCATTTGAGTTTATTTCTAAAATGGGATTTGATTATTTCTGTTTTCATGACTTCGATTTGGTAAAAGAGGGAGCCACTTTTTCAGAATCAGAAAAAAGATTGGCCACCATTACTGATTACATAAAAGAGAAAAAAGCAGCTTCTGGTATCAAATTACTTTGGGGAACGGCCAATTGTTTCTCTAATCCTCGTTACATGAATGGTGCGGCTACTAATCCAGATTTTGATGTGGTCGCAAGAGCAGGCGGTCAAATAAAATTGGCACTAGATGCAACCATCAAACTGGGGGGCGAAAACTATGTTTTCTGGGGAGGTAGAGAAGGTTATATGTCTTTGTTAAACACCGATATGGGACGTGAGTTAGACCATATGGGTCAGTTTTTAACCATGGCCAGAGATTATGCAAGAGCTCAAGGGTTTAAAGGAAACTTTTTTATTGAACCAAAACCAATGGAGCCGATGAAGCATCAATATGATTTTGATGCAGCAACAGCAATTGGATTTTTAAAAGAATACGGTCTTGAAAAAGACTTTAAAATGAACATAGAAGTCAACCATGCAACCCTTGCACAGCACACCATGCAACATGAATTGGCTGTGGCTGCAAAATCGGGAATGCTTGGCAGTATTGATGCCAACAGGGGGGATTATCAAAATGGATGGGATACCGATCAATTTCCCAACAACATTCAGGAGACGACAGAGGCGATGTTGGTTTTCTTAAAAGCAGGAGGTCTTCAAGGAGGTGGAATTAACTTCGATGCCAAAATCAGAAGAAACTCAACGGATCTAGCGGATGTATTCCATGCCCATATTGGAGGAGCAGATACTTTTGCTAGAGGGTTGTTAATTGCAGACAAAATAATTAATTCTTCTCCTTATGAGAAATTAAGAAAAGACCGTTACGAATCTTTTGATTCAGGAAAGGGAAAAGCTTTTGAATCAGGACAACTTTCGATGGAAGATTTATATAAAATTGCTAAAGAAAATGGCGAATTGACATTGAAGAGCGGCAAGCAGGAATTATTTGAAAATATAATTAACCAATATATTTAATCATGAGGCAAAATAAAGCCTTTATCTATGGAGTAACCCTTGTTGCTACCTTGGGAGGCTTGCTATTTGGGTATGACACAGCGGTTATCTCTGGAGCTGAAAAATCAATTCAAGCTTTTTTAATTGAGAGTCAAGGGTTGAGTTCTTTTTTACACGGAGTCACGGTTTCATCGGCATTAATTGGCTGTATAGTTGGTGGGGTAATATCTGGATTTGTGTCCTCAGCATATGGGAGGAAAAAAGCCCTAATTATCGCAGGAGTTCTATTCTTTTTGTCTGCATTAGGATCTGGAAACCCAGAGTTTCTTTTTTTTAATAAAGGGGAACCTTCTGTGGGAGTGCTTTGGATGTTTAACTTCTATCGTGTCATTGGTGGGGTTGGTGTTGGTTTGGCTTCGGCTGTTTGTCCTATTTATATCGGTGAAATTGCTCCGGCAGCAATTAGAGGGAGATTGGTTTCTCTTAATCAATTTGCCATTATTTTCGGAATGCTGATTGTGTATTTTGTGAATTGGGGAATTGCAGATGGACAAACCATAGAATGGATAAATGAAATTGGTTGGAGAAGAATGTTTTTGTCAGAAGCGCTTCCAGCGGCGGTGTTTATTTTATTAATGTTTTTAGTTCCAGAATCGCCGAGATACTTGGCCTTGATGCAAAAAGATACCGAAGCCCTCTCGATACTCACACGTGTTAATGGTGTCGAAAAAGCAAAACAAATTCTTGAAGACATCAAGACTACAGTAGAAACTTCTAAGGTGAAATTATATTCTTACGGGAAGGCTGTTCTAATTATTGGTATTTTACTGTCTGTTTTCCAGCAATTTGTGGGCATCAACGTCGCACTTTATTATGCCCCTCGGATATTCGAAAGCATGGGAGCGGCTAAGGATGCTTCGATGTTACAAACAATTATTATGGGTCTGGTAAATGTTGTATTCACCATCGTAGCCATTTTAACAGTTGATAAATGGGGAAGAAAACCATTGTTAATTGTTGGTTCGATTGGAATGGCCATTGGGATGATTGCAATTTCAACCTTGGCTTTTTTAGACATCATCGGGACGACAACACTGGTCTTTATTATCATCTATACCGCTTCTTTTATGATGAGTTGGGGGCCTATCTGTTGGGTGCTCATTTCAGAGATATTCCCTAATAAAATTAGAAGTCAAGCAGTTGCAATTGCTGTTGCTGCTCAATGGGCTGCTAACTTTTTTATTTCCTCAACCTACCCACCAATGATGGAATTTAGTAACGGAGGAACTTATTTGTTTTATGGGGTAATGAGCATTCTTTCTGCCCTATTTGTATGGAAGTATGTTCCGGAAACAAAAGGGAAAACTTTAGAAGAAATGGAAGAACTTTGGAAAAAATAAAAATTTATAAAACGAATTGATTAGAAACATTTTTACGGGATAAAATTTTTAAAAACAACTAAACTTTATTGTCATTAAGAGGATTATACAAAAAAGTAATTTATTATTTATAATAACCTAAGAGTCAAGCAAATTATCCATGATGTTTAGAATGAAGCCCCTTCTTTTTTAATGTTTCATTTAATTTAAAAGTAGGGAAATCAGTAGGCTAAAACTTCTCTTTATATGTGCGATTTTGAGTGTTCTTTCTATTATATTTGCAAGCAAATTAGTTCCCTAAGTTCAAGGATTTAAAAATAATTATATTTAAGCGTATTTAATAATGAACAATAAAATAGACCAACAGTCAGCGGACAACATCAGAGCACTAGCTGTAGCAATGGTGGAAAAAGCAAAATCAGGACATCCAGGAGGGCCAATGGGAGGCGCAGATTTTATGCACATTCTTTATTCAGAGTTCTTTAATTATGACCCTTCGGATATGAGCTGGCCTTTTAGAGATCGGTTTTATATGGATGCTGGTCATTTGTCTACTTTGATGTACGCGCAATACTACCTTTTAGGGAATTATGAAAAAGAGGATATTGCTAGCTTCAGACAGTGGGGATCTAAGACGCCAGGACATCCAGAAGTCGATGTTTCAAGAGGGATAGAAAACACTTCTGGGCCGCTAGGTCAGGGACACACAATGGGAATTGGTGCAGCAATTGGCGCTAAGTTCTTACAAGCCAGATTTGGAGATTGGATGAATCATAAGATCTATGGTTTTATTTCTGATGGTGGAATTCAGGAAGAAATTTCTCAAGGAGCAGGAAGAATTGCTGGACATTTAGGATTAAGTAATTTTATTATGTTCTTTGACTCTAACGACATTCAGTTGTCAACTTCTACGGATGAGGTTACCACTGAGGACACGGGAATGAAGTATGAAGCATGGGGCTGGAAAGTTGTTACCATTGATGGTCACGACCATGAAGAAATAAGAAGAGCATTAGCTGATGCGAATAATGAAACCGAAAAACCAACCCTGATAATTGGTAAGACAATTATGGGAAAAGGTTGCGTTACTGCCGAAGATAAAATGTTTGAAGGCGAATGTGAATTACATGGTCAGCCCATTGGAAATACAGGAGCAGATTACACAAAAACCTTATTAAATCTAGGAGCAAATCCGGAAAATCCCTTTGACATATTTGACGATGTGGGTGCTTTCTATAAAAATATATTAAAAGAAAAAACAACAAAAGCTGCTGAAAAGAAAGCTGAAATCAATGCTTGGAGACGAGAGAACAAAGCGCTTTCAGATAAGTTAGATTTTTTCTTATCAGGAAAACTCCCAGAACTAGATTTCGAATCTATTGCTCATAAAGACGGCTTAGCGACAAGAGCTGCCTCTTCTGGAGTATTGGGTTATTTGGCTGAAAATGTAGAAAACATGATTGTGTCTTCTGCGGATTTATCCAACAGTGACAAAACAGATGGTTTTTTAAAGAAAACCCATGCACTTCAAAAGGGTGATTTTACGGGCTCCTTTTTACAAGCAGGGGTTGCTGAACTGACCATGGCGTGTATCGCCAATGGCCTTGCCTTACACGGCGGAATCATTCCAGTCGTGGCTACGTTTTTTGTTTTTTCTGACTATATGAAGCCTGCCATTCGTTTGAGTGCGATTCAGGAGTTAGGTGTTAAGTTTGTTTGGACACACGATGCTTTTCGAGTTGGAGAAGACGGACCTACACACCAGCCTGTTGAGCAAGAAGCTCAAATACGTTTGCTAGAGAAATTAAAAAATCACAGTGGGAAACCGAGTTTCTTGGCTTTACGACCTGCGGATTCAGCAGAAACAAGTGTGGCTTGGAAGATGGCATTAGAAAACACGAACACCCCAACGGGATTAATTTTGTCTCGTCAAGGTATCAAGGATATTCCAGCAAAAGGAGGTTCGAGATATCAAGAAGCTTTGGCTGCTGAAAAAGGAGGGTATTTGGTTAAAGAAGTAGAAAATCCTGATGTGGTTTTAATTGCCAATGGATCGGAAGTAGCTACATTGATTGAAGCTTCGAAATTATTGGAGGAAAACGAGAATTTAAAAGTTAATATTGCTTCCGTTATTTCGGAGGGTGTTTTTAGACTTCAGTCAACAGAATATCAAGACAGGGTAATTCCTAAAAACAAACCACTTTTCGGTTTAACGGCAGGTTTACCTGTAAACTTAGAAGGTTTGGTTGGAGATAAAGGCAAAGTCTTTGGGTTAGAACACTTTGGTTATTCTGCACCTGCCGCTGTCCTAGATGATAAATTTGGATTTACAGGTGAGAAGGTGAGCCAACAGGTTTTGGCGTACCTTAAAACTGTTTAAAATAAATTACTTTTTTAAAATAAAAATTCCCTTTATCAATATTTTTAAAGGGAATTTTGTGGTTTAATACCCTGTAAGTATTCCATTTTAAACTTCACCTGCATTATAAATACACGCCATCAGGTCGCCACTGAGATCATTTATCTCATTTAATTCAAATATGTAAAAATAATTATATAGATGTCATCGCTTTTTAGTTCAATATTTGTGAAACCATCACGATGACAAATAGATCTTAAAGCTTCAGTGATTGATTTTTGATCTCATGTCTTCTGAGGACAACTTGCAATCTAGGGTAGGCGAATATTGGACACTCATGGATTCTAAGAGACCTTTGAAATCTTGAGCTGAGTACTCTTGAAGTAAATTAGCTTTATTGTCAACCCACATGTTTACGCTGCCATTGATTTGAATTCCAATGGAGTCGTTTTGAGCGATATAGCAAATTGCTAAAGAATCATTTAATTGGGTAGCACATTAATAACAGCTAGAGACGCTAAATAACTTTTCAAAATTACTGTCAGTAATCGACTCTTCTCTTTGACGATAGATTGGATCACATACTTTTGCTCCTGTGTTTCGTATGGTTTTTTCTACAATACCAGCGTTGTTCGTATTCGTATGACTAGTGTATTGCCATTTATTACTTAACTCAGTGGATCTATTACCATAATTGTTTATGGCAAGACATATTTCTGTAGGAGCGGAACCTAATTAAAAGGATGTTTTTTATAGAAAGCGCTGCATCTTTTTGTCAATTGCATTGAACTTTTACTTGTCCTGGATTGTCTACTTCAATACTTCCTAACCAAGCACACGAGGTTTTACTGGTCTCTAACATCGCAGGCTGCTTGCCTATTTTAGTTTTCTTGGCAACTGGCGACCACGGTTTTACGGGGATAGGAATACAAGAGGAAGGGACGAATACAGGAACCGGACCTGCCATTTTCCAATTCATTGGATTGATAGGGGACTTACATTGCCCAAAAGCTGGAATGTTAACAAATGGAATTATATCTATGCTGTTTGCAAGCGGTTTAAAAGTTGCGGTTAAGGTTCTGTTAGTTGGCAGCACCAACATGTCTTTGGGTCCTGCACCGAAGGAACATTTTAATTTTGCACCACTACACACACATTTTGGCATAAACTGATTTTTTATATTAAGATCTAATTATTTTTTCCAAATCAAAAGAGGGGTTGTGGTTTCCAAAAGAAGCTTTTGACTTGAAATCATAGAATAAACTTTTCTTCCCTATTTGTTTGGAAACGATATCAACCATCTCATCGTTTGTAATAACAAATCTAGCATTTTTTATAAATAAATATAAGTAATCCGAATCGTTGTTGGCAACAAAATTAGAGATGATCTTGGGTTCATTTTCAAAATGGTTTACGATTAAGTCTTGAAAAGAAGATTTATGATGTTCTTCCAGAACAATAAGCGTTAAAATGTTGGATTCAATCAAAGACTTTAAATAATTAAAGAAGAATTCTTCTTTAATTATGGCGGAATTTTCTGTCTTTTTTAAATAAAAAAAACAGAAACTATTATTCCCAAGTGGTTGATTGTTTGAGCTTTTAAGCAACCAATTGGTGATTTCAAAAATACGTTGATATTTTTCGGAGTCTATTTGTACAGTCGGGTTTTGTCCACCTTTCGATATGATGTTTGAAAAAGAATCTAATACCCTGCCACACAAGTGTCGATTGTTTTCCTATTAAAGAATTTTTCGCTAAATAAATATTTTTTTAAAATAAATGGAGCAGAAACCTTCTCCTTTGATTTCATTCCTTTTAGAATGAATTGAGAGAAAAAACCCGGTGATAAATTAATAACGTGCTCATACTGAGTGTTTTTTATAGCGGCTGAATAAGCTTTAATATGTTGATCGGAATTATCGTTCATTAGTCAAAAGTATAGAAAAATTTAGCATTCAACTATTAGATTTTTATTTATTCTGATGAATTAAAAAAATCTAAAATCTTAATTTAAACCGCTATACTATTCAATTAATTCTAAAGTAGCAATAACAGGGTGATGGTCAGAAGCCCAACCATCCAAAGGTGTTTTTTTGTATAAATGTTTGGCACTTTTAACTTCTATATTTTTTGTAAATACATAATCAATTCGATGTCCTGCATTTTTTAAGTTTCCAAAACCATTTGTTGTTCCATAAAAAGGATCCGCTTTAGGGAGGGCTCCTTGGGCATCATGAAAGTGTTTTTGAAGTAACTCAATTGAGGAGGTTTCTGGGGTTAAGTTAAAATCACCTGTGAGAATAACGGGGAGTTTTTCGGTATTCAGACGGTTTATTGTTTTGATAATTAGTTCAGTAGATTTTTCTCTTGCCAAGTGACCTCGGTGATCGAAATGCGTGTTGAAGACCCAAAATGTTTGATCGTTTTCTTTGTTCTTAAACAATCCATAAGTACAAATGCGCTCCATTGAGGCGTCCCAACCCACCGAAATTGTATCGGGTGTTTCGGACAACCAAAAAGTATTCGATTTTAAAACCTGATGCTTATTTCTATTGTAAAAAATCGGGCTGTATTCTCCTTCGGTTTTCCCATCATCACGACCTACTCCTATATAATCATAATCGCTTAGGGCTTCTAGCAAATCCATCAATTGTGGATGTTTGACTTCTTGCATCCCTATGAAATTTGGTGCCTCATTTAGGATTAATTGACCCACTGTCTCTCTGCGGTTTTCCCAAATATTCATCCCGTCATTTGGACTGTTATAGCGGATATTATAAGAAATAACTTTAATTTCTTTTGCACATGAAAGTATCAGAAATGGCAGTAGGAGGAGGAGTTTTTTCATCAAATTTTTTCTAAAGATATAAAATATTACGGTTTTCAAATTTATCAATTTAGGGTAACTACATTTAATAATCTCATTATTGTATATTTAATTTCATAAATCAGTTAACAGAACCAACCATGAGAAGCTTCATTATTTCAATTCCCTTTGTTTTATCCTTCATAATTAATTCTTCCGCGCAGTCAAAAAGATCAACAACAATTAAGACAGAAGCATTGGTTCCGAAATTTAACCTTCCAGAACTCTTGATTTCTGAAAATGGAAGTCAGATTAACACCAAAGAAACTTGGGAGCAAATTCGCCGACCGGAGATACTTGAGCTTTTTACAAATCAGGTATATGGAAAAGTACCAGGAAAATTAACTTTTCATAAAGCAGTGGTTTTAGATTATAGTGAGGTAGCTTTGGGAAATAAAGCCATACGAAAACAAGTTGCCTTACATTTTGAAAAGGGATCAAAATCGATTGAAATGATCGTTCTGATGTATCTTCCCAAAGGGGTTAAGAACGCTCCTGTTTTTTTGGGATATAATTTTTCCGGAAATCATGCTGTCCATGCTGATCCTGCAATATTGATTAGTGGTAAAACAGTCGCGCAACTAAGCCCTAACGAATTGGCTAGGTTAAAGCCCGATTCTAGAGGAAAAAGAAATTCTAGGTGGCAAGCGGATAAGATTGTTGCAGCAGGTTACGGTCTTGTAACCGTAGACTATGGGGATGTTGATCCAGATAAAAACGATTTTTCAGACGGAATTCACGCCCTTTTTTATGAAGAAAATCAAACAAATCCCGAACCTCACCAATGGGGATCATTAGCAGCTTGGGCTTGGGGAATGTCTCGGGTGATGGATTATTTCGAAACGGAAACTTTGGTCGATGAAAATAGCGTTATTCTTTTTGGACATTCAAGATTGGGTAAAACGGCCCTTTGGGCTGGCGCTTCAGATTCCCGATTTAGTATTGTAATTTCAAACAATTCGGGTTGTGGTGGGGCTGCACTTTCTCGGCGAAGATTTGGTGAAAAAGTTTCGGACATTAACACCAATTTCCCCCATTGGTTTGCAAAAAACTTCCATCAGTACAATGAAAATGAATTGGCTTTGCCAATTGATCAGCACATGTTGATTGCCTTGATTGCTCCCAGACCTGTTTACGTCGCAAGTGCCAGCCTCGATCCGTGGGCAGACCCGAATGGAGAGTTTTTAAGCACAAAAGCAGCTACGTCAGTTTATGAGCTTTATGGGAAAAAGGGTATAGAAGTTGATCGGCAACCTGCTGTTAACACTCCCATTCACAATACGATTGGATATCATTTAAGGGAAGGGAAACATAATGTGACAGCTTATGATTGGGACCAGTACATCCAATTTTCGAATTTACATTTAAACTAAATCTTTTAGTCTATCACGGCAGTTCCCCACCAATCTTTATTTGGGGCGTATTCTTTGTTAAGCATGAAGGATCTTTTTTCTTCTAGTTTTTCTTTCAATTTTAACTTGTATCCCTCCAGCCATTCTTTTTCTTTTTTTGGATCATGCATTGGATCAACGACAGGGATTTTAGCCTGTGTAGCTTCTAACCATTGATCAAGTTTTTTTATTAAGTCTGTCGCAATCCTAGGGTTATCTAAAATGATGTCATCTCTTTCTCCGATATCTTTGCTTAAGTCATACAGCTCGTAAAACCCAGTTTCCCAATATTTAATAAGTTTCCATTTTCCTTCTCGAATAATCGAACTGGGATCTCCCCCTTGGTTTCCATAATGAGGATAATGCCAAAATAAAGATCTGTCCATAAAAGGTTCATTTTTTAATAATGGCACTAGGCTTTTCCCATCGATATCCAAAGTACTCTTTATGCCTGCCAGTTCCAATAAAGTTGGAAATAAGTCCATTCCTGAAACAGCAGTATCAATTTTTTTACCAAGACCCTTCAGTTGAGGCGCTTTAATGAAAAAAGGAACGCGTATTCCTGCTTCCCATTGATAACCTTTCCCACCTCTCAAGGGACGATTGCTGGTAGAGAAATTGTCTCCAGCGGAGACCCCTCCATTGTCAGACACAAAAACTACTATCGTATTGTCTTCCAAGTTGAGTTCATCTAGGGTTTTGAGAACCTGTCCTACCGCTTCATCTGTCTGTTCGATTAAGCCAGCATAGACTGGGTTGTCTTGTTTTATTCGGATGGGGAGTCTGCGTTCCATTTTGAATCCCTCTTCAGAAATACCTTGACTTTCAGCTTTATTTCTATACTTCTCCCACCTTTTTTGTGTGGTTTGAATGGGGGAATGCACCGCATAAAAGGAAAGATAGGCAAGAAAGGGTTTGTCTTTATTAGTACTTATAAAACTCGAAGTTTCCTTGGCCAGCTTCATCGACAAGCTCATTCCAGCCTCTTCTGGTTGGTCTTCTATATAGGGGTTATTAAAGGGAGAAAAATACCTCCCTGAAGCGGGGCTTCCTTTTCTAAAACCTCCGACATTAATGTCAAAACCATGATCAGTTGGAAGTGACTTTTCTTCTTTAGATCCCAAATGCCATTTCCCAGAAAAAAACGTCTTGTATCCATTTTCTTTTAAAGCCTCAGGGAGCGTAGTCATTTCGTGCGGTAGGTACTTCACATAATCGCTTGGTAACAACTTTGTGCGCCTTCCAACAGACCTCCAGTCGGTTCCATATTTAGCACCAATCCAATCTGTAATCCCATGAACTGTTGGGTAAAACCCAGTCAATAAACTCGCGCGAGATGGACTGCAAACAGAAGCGCTAGCATACCCATTTGTGAAAATAAAACCTTCATTCGCGATCCGATCAATGTTTGGGGTTTCATAATAATTACTCCCCATTACGCTGAGGTCATGGTTGCCCAAATCATCAACAACAATGAAAAGGAAATTTGGTTTTTGTTCAGAAAAGCTACAACCAACAAGCATTAGAAACAAAGTTGAATATAAAACAGATTTCATTTTTTTAATTTATTTACGATAAGTTCTTACACTTTCAATTACGACAGAACTTAATATAATCAATCCTCCAATAATAGTTGTTTTTTCTGGAAATTCTTTTAAAACAAGCATGCCGATTAAGATGCCATAAACTGGCTGAATACTGCTGATGATACTGGCCGCAGTTATTGAGAAATTTTTAAAACTATAAAGGAAAAGGGTGTGTCCGGTTGCTGTCGTCAAAAGAGATAAAATTAAAACTGCTGGGAGTGCTTCTTGAAATCCTGAGGTCTTATAAATAAAAAAGGTTGGAATCAATAAAACAGAGACAACAATCAATTGATAGGACATCAATATTGAGCCTTCATAGGCTTTAACTTTAGCTTTCATCAAGACATTTCGAATGGAATAACACAAGGCCGAAAAGACTCCAAATCCGATGGCTTTTAAATGAGTATTATTGAAACTAAATTCTGGAACTAGAAAATAGATACCGATCAAAACCAGCAGACCCAAAAAGATATTTGATTTGTCAAATTTACTTTTAAGGATTATGGGTTCCAAAAAAGAGGTGATTACAGGATAAGTAAATACGGAAAGCATTCCTATGGCCACATTAGAAAGTTTGAGCGAATAGAAATAAGTGATCCAGTGTATGCCCATCAATACCCCGCTCATAAAAACGACTTTCCTGTCTTCTTTTTTTATTATAAAACTTAACTTTTTCCATTTGCAAAAACAATACAAAGCAAAGCCACCAATTAATGCCCTAGTGGCTATAATTACTGGTACGGGCAGGTCAATGTATCTCCCCAGTGTTCCAGAGGTGCTGATGAGCAACACCGCAAAATTGAGCTGAAAAAGGTGTTGGAGGGAATTGTTTTTTGGCATTAAACCAGATTGTAAAATTCTTCCCATCCTTTTCTAGGAGCGGGGCCTTTAAGTAAATTATTGGCGATAGTATTGTTGGTTATTGTTTTTGTTTCTCTGTCAAATTCTAGGGGTTCATTGATTTGTTGTGCAATGGTTCCAAGACAAAATAATTGACTAAGTGGTGCTGAAACTTCAAAAGGAGACAAACATTTTTCCATTCCTCTGGAAGCATTCATGAAATTCATAAAGTGATTGGTGTCACTCTTGAAATACACAGGCAAATCATCCTTCTTAATATCTTTTCCATTCTCGGTTGGAATCACAGAGAGGGTTCTATGGTGAGAACCTCCTTTAAAGGTGAGGTCTTTACCATAGATAACCTTCCCAGCTCTAAGCCCTTTGGGTTGAACCATTCCTTTTTTAGTCTTTGCAGTTTTGTCAATTTCAATATCACCATAATTTTCGGGTACTTCTGGAATATTGTCAGTTCCGTCATACCAAGTGACTTTAACCTCTGGCATTTCCCCTCTTTTTGGGAAGTCAAATTCAAGAGTAGATGAGGTAGGATAAAAGAGATTATTGTGACCTGTGAGTCCTATCGGTTTTATTTTACTTGGAAGTCCAAGATCGAGAAATTGATGAAACCCATCCATTACATGAGCGCCCCAATCCCCAAGAGCTCCATTGCCATATTCGTACCAACACCTCCACTGACCATCGATGAAGTCAGGATGGAAATCGTGATCCGGATAGGCCATTAACCAAGTGTCCCAGTCGAAATTTTTCGGAAGTTTTTGTTTTTTTGGAAAAGTCTTCATGTTGGTGTCCCAACCATGCCAACGTCTTTTTCCATTCATGTGGGCAGTGATATTGGTTACGTCCTTGATGACTCCATTTTCAACCCAAGATTTGAATTGATAATAATTATCTTGACAATGCCCTTGATTTCCCATTTGGGTGGCAACGCCATATTTTTTTGCAGCTTTTATTAGTAACTCAGATTCTTGAAAAGTTCGCGTTAACGGTTTTTCAACATAAACGTGTTTTCCAAGTGACATCGCCAGGATGGTGATCGGAAAGTGAGAAAAATCAGGAGTACCGACACTCACAGCATCTATTTTTCCTTCCATTTCTTCAAACATTTTTCTAAAATCAGTATAGCGGGCGGCATTCGGGTGCGCACCTAAAGATTTTTGAGATTTTTCGCCGTCCAAATTGACGTCGCACAATGCTACAACATTTGCTGCACCTGTTGCATAAAGGTCACGAATTACGGCACCACCTCTATTTCCGATTCCACAACAAGCAAGATTCACTTTATCGCTGGGTGCAACTACGGCTTTTTGAATTATTTGACCAGCGGCATCTCTAATTTCTTTCTTAGAAAAGAGCACATGACTTGGTATAAAGATCATAGCCCCTAAGGACACCCCAGTTTTTTTAATAAAATCTCTTCGATTGTTATTCCCTAGTTTCTTGTTTTTTCCCGTTTTCATTTTAAACAATATTTGTTCGAATATAATAAAAACATTATAATGTCTTTTAAATATTGCTAAATATGAAATATTTTAATATTAAACTATTTTAGGGACTTCAAGTCTATACTAAATTAAGTTAACTTAAATCAAACTGTTATGAAAAAAATAATTTTACTCTTTTTTATTTTTACATTTTCATTAACCGCGCAAGAGTTTCAGGGCAAAGCTTACTACATTTCTAAGACAATTTTAAATACCGATTTCATTAAAAACATACCCCCAGAAAGAAGGGAGCGAATACTGTCAAGAATGAAGTCAAACTCAGAGAAAAATTATGTTTTAGATTTCAACACAACCTCTTCTCTTTTTAAAGAAGAAGTTCAATTAGAACCTACAGGGGGAAATCAAAGGTGGAGTATGTTTTCCTCTTTGAGTTCAAATGAAGGAACCATATATAGAGATATTCTGTCCAATGCTTTTATAAGGAAACAAGAACTTTTAGGTAAAACATTTTTAATTAAAGACACCCTGACTAAAAGTAAATGGACAATGACAGGGCAGACAAAAAAAATTGGTATTTATACTTGTTATAATGCAACTCAAGAAGTAGAGTCTGAAGTGAGGGTAATTCAATTCGGTAGGTCTTCACAAAGAGCCTCAGAGAACAAGGATGTTCCTAAGAAAACTAAAATAACGACACTGAGTGCTTGGTTTACTCCCGAAATCCCAGTGGCAACAGGTCCTAGTTTTTATAGTGGATTACCAGGATTAATTCTAGAGGTTAGCGATGATAACATAACAATTTTATGTACGAAAGTTGTTCTCAATCCCAAAGAAAAGATAAAGATCAAGGCACCTAAAAAAGGGACTGTAGTCAACAAAGAAGAGTTTAAGAAAATCCAAGAAGAAAAGATCAAAGAGATGAGGGAGCAGTTTGGAAGGGGTAGAAGACAAGGAGGAGGTGACCGAATCAGAATTCAAAATTAAAGATGAAACTCAAGCCAGTATTTACAATTATATTTCTTGCTTTTTTTTCTTTTTCATTTTCTCAAAATATAGATTTTGAAGGAGTAATTACGGATGCTTTTGGCAACACAATATTGGGAGCCAACATCATCGCTGTTGAAAAAAATACCCAAGTACTTGATGGTTTTGGAATTTCTAATGACTCAGGATATTTTAGATTAACCCTCAAGAAAGATACGGATTATGATATCAAAATTTCGTTCATTGGTTTTCAGCAAATCGCTTTTGTTTTAAACAAAACAACAGATTTTAAAAAAGACTTCAAACTAGAACAACAATCGGAAGTTCTTGATGAGGTAGAGTTGGTCTATGAAATGCCAGTAACAATAAAGGGAGACACCATCATCTATAATGCGGATTCATTTAACACGGGAACTGAGAGGAAGCTAGGAGATGTTTTAAAAAACATGCCCGGGATCGAAATTAATGACGATGGAAGAATTGAGGTAGAGGGGAAAGAGGTGACAAAAATCACCGTGGAAGGGAAAGATTTTTTTGATGGAGACTCGAAATTAGCAACTCAAAATCTTCCTGCTAATGTGGTCGGCAAGGTACAGGTGTTGCGAAATTTTTCAGAAGTGGATCAATTAAGAAGTGTTACCAACAATGAGGATAATATTGCAATTAATATTAGTTTAAAGTCTGGGAAAGACAAGTTTTGGTTTGGGGAAATAACCGCAGGAGCTGGAAACGACGATCGTTTTAATGTTGCCCCAAAATTATTTTATTACGCCAAAGATTTGAGTATGAG
This sequence comes from Flavobacteriaceae bacterium, assembly GCA_017857815.1. Taxonomy (GTDB): domain Bacteria; phylum Bacteroidota; class Bacteroidia; order Flavobacteriales; family Flavobacteriaceae; genus UBA8316. The sequence continues at coordinate 18,657 of JAFMCL010000021.1, forward strand.
TTTACTTGGTAATTCGAACAATATTGGCGATCCACCCCTTTCTAGGAGAGATTTTTATAAATTCGGAGGAGGATTCGGAAATCTTAATGCTAGAACAGGAACTTCAATAGACATCAATTCGGATGATGCGGGGCTTTCGAACTTACAAAACAATCGAGCAAAATCAATCGATGCTCAATTGGGCGCATACAATTTTAGTGTTTCTCCAAATGAGGCTTGGGAAATAAGTGGTTTTCTAATCTTGGCGAAAACAAAAAATCAACTTGAAAATAAAGTAACCCGAACTTACACGGCTTCAGACGCTGTAGAAGAAACATCAGATTTTATTTTCCAAGAAAACGAACAGCAACTCTATAAGTTTACCACAAAATTTCAACCCAATGAAAATTTACAAACGGAATACAATCTTTTAATTAAGTCTTCTCGACAGAATGAATTGACAGATTTAACATCAATTTCAGGGAGAGGAACGAATCAGGTTACGGATCAGATTGATGAGCTGAAAACTCAGAATCCATTCTCTGTAAATCAAGAGTTAAAGGCTTATTATACCCTAAATGAAGATCACATTTTTTCTTTTGAGGCACAACACCTGTCTCAAATCGAAGATCCATTTTATAGCGCAGCAAGGGGAGTCCAGCCTTTCATTAATATTTTGCCTTTAAACACCAATCAATCTCGTTTTAATATCAATCAAAATCGAGAGACCAAAACCAAAAAACTTGAAGGGAAGCTGGACTACTTTTATATACTTACGCCAAAATCAAATCTTAATTTCACTTTTGGAATAACTAATGTGAATCAAGACTTTAATTCAAGTATTTTTCAGGTTTATGACAATCAATCTACAAATTATTTTGATGAAGCAAGCTTAGGTAATCAAGTGAATTTTAAATTTCGGGATGCTTACGCAGCGATGCACTACCGTTTCATCACTGGGATTTTCACCTTTGACCCAGGAGTTACATTACATTCCTATAAAACAGCAACCAATCAACTGGGAAAACTTGTTTCAAATGACTTTACTTTTTTTAGACCAGATTTTAGAGTCTTGGTAAAGTTTAAAGCTTCTGAGACCTTGCGTTTAATATATAGATCTACTCGTCAATTTACGGACGTAAATAACTTGGCAGAAGGTTTCATTTTTAGAAATTACAACTCTTTCTTCCAAGGGAATCCTAATCTTGAAGCGGCGAGTTTTGATATCTTGAATCTTAACTATCAGAGTATAAATATTTTCAATTTCACCAATATTTTTGTAAATTTAAGTTATTCCGAAAGAGACGATGCAATCCAAAACACTTCCAATATTGAAGGGATCAACAGTGTAAATACTGCTTCAAATTCTAATTTCCCTCGAACTAATTATTCTGCGAATGGCCGGATTGATAAAAGATTTAAAAACTTTAAAAGTGGGTTAAATATCAATTTTAATTACAGTGATTTTAATAATCTGATCAATGGGTTTCCAACAGAGTCGAGTAGCTTTAATCAAAGTTATAGATTTAACATTGCCACCAATTTCAGAACAAAACCAAACATCGAAATTGGATATTCTTTTAATAAGAGGGAATACAAGACGGGGGAAAATAACAATGTTTTTTACACAGATTCTCCATATGCAAGAGTAGATGCCTATTTTGCAAAAGGGTTTGTTTTTAATGCAAAATACACATATAATTACTACAGAAATGAACAACAGACCCTAAACGAATATCGTTTTTTGGAAGCAGATTTGGTGTATGCCAAAAGCGGATCTCAATGGGAGTTTGGAGTTGGTGTTACGAATCTTTTTGATGATCGGCAAATAAACCGAGATAGTTTTAATCAGTTCTATTCTTCTACGCGATCCTATATTATTCAGCCGAGATATACGGTTTTTAAAATCAAGTATGACATTAGAACCGTCGGAGGTTCTCAAAAATAAGAATGATTCAAACGAAGTTCCATCTTCAAGATTTTCAATTTAAAATTATTTTCTTTGGTTAAATAGAAGTCAATTCTTGCGACAGTTTAAATGACATTGTTTGAAAACACTTTAGATGAATTTATTTAGTTGTATTTTTATTAAGTTTTTAATCTAATACCTTTGATTAAACAGAATTTAAAAATACAAATTAATAACTTTTTCATGTTGAGAAATGTTTTTTCATTACTCTTGTTTTTTTCTATGTGGATTTCTTTTTCACAAGAAATCCCCCCAATAAAACAATACGATATTCAACAAAGTGGCGCTGGAAATCAAAATTGGATGATATCTCAAGACAGCCAGGGGAAGATTTATACTGCAAATAATAAAGGTTTATTAGTGTTTAATGGAACCAACTGGGTGCTTTACCCTAGCCCAAACGAGTCCATAATTCGATCTGTGAAAGTTATTGGCGAGAAAATCTATATGGGGACCTATATGGATTTTGGATATTGGGAAAACACAGAAAACGGAATTTTAACCTATACTTCCCTATCCCAAAAACTCAATATTCATATACTTGAAGATGAACAGTTTTGGAACATAATTGAGTACAACGAAAAGGTTATTTTTCAATCTTTGAGTCGCTTGATAATAGTTGAAGAAGCTTCTGGAGAGGTCCAATTCCTTGAGTCAGATGAAACCCTGCTCAAATCCTTTAAAGTGGACAGTCAAGTTTTTTATCAAATAAGCGGGAAGGGTTTGGTAGAAATCAGGAGTGGAAAACCTTATTTGGTTTGCCAAGATGAAAAGTTGAAAAATCAAGTGATTATTGGGCTTTTTAAAATCAAAGGGGATTTTTTAATATTGACGGACAAGTCTGGGTTTTTTCATTTAAAGGGGAATAAAATTTTTAAATGGAAAATTGAAGGAGATGCCATTCTTAAGAACTATAAACTCTACAGTTCAATGATGCTCTCGGATGGAAGTTTTGCATTAGGGACAATTGCAAACGGACTGATATGGCTCGATAAATCTGGGAAACTGATTTTAAAGTTAAATAAGGAAAAAGGTATTTCAAACAATACAATCTTATCAGTATATGAGGACAAAAGTCAGAACATCTGGTTGGGTCTTGATAACGGAATTGATTGTGTCAATGCAAATTCACCTTTTTTGGAATACAATGATATTTTCGGAAAGATAGGTGCAGTCTATACTTCCAAACTTCATGAGGATAACTTTTACTTAGGGACCAATCACGGTCTCTTTGTGAAAAAAACGAACACTTCCTCAGAATTCTCCTTAATTGATGGGACAGAAGGTCAAGTTTGGACGCTTGAAGTTATTGATGGCCAGCTGCTTTGTGGACACGACTTGGGCACCTTTTATATAGAATCCGACACTGCACTGAAAATTGCGGATGAACTGGGAACTTGGGTCTTTAGAAAGCACCCTAACAATGCTGATGTTTTATTACAGGGAAATTATAAAGGAATTTTTGTTCTTGAAAAAGTAAATAATAATTGGAGGATAAGAAATAAGTTGGCTGGATTTGATATTTCTTCAAGGTTTATTGAGTTTGTAAATGATTCTTTAATTCTTGTTAGTCATGAATATAAAGGAGTTTTTAATCTAAAAACAGATTCTGAACTAACCATTGTTAAAGAAATAACTCTTGAAGAGTCGGTTAAAAAAGGAAACAACGCCTCTTTAGCTTCTTTTGATTCAGAGATTTTTTATAATAATCCAGAGGGTATTTTTAGATACAATAGGGAGGATTTTAAGTTTGTTAAGGACATAGATTTGTCCTCTGAAATTCCTACAAGTAGGTATTTATCGGGTAAAATGATAAATGACAATAATGGGAATTTTTGGATGTACTCCAATAATAAAATCCATTACTTATTCAAAGATATATTTTCAGAAGAATTTAAGTTCAAATCCTTTTATTTTGAAAAGAAAACTGCCAACAATGTTTTAGGCTTTGAACATGTTGCCAAACACACTGGATCTAAATATCTTTTAGGAACCAACATGGGATATTTACTGGTTGATTTGGAAAAAATAAAAAAAGCAAAACCTGTTGTGAGATTTCAAAAAATTGAAGTGATAGACAAGTCTCTTAACCATACCTATCTGCCTTTAGATCAAGAATCAATTTTAAATTTTGAGCAAAACAATATCAAATTCCATCTAACGACATTCAATTATCAGAAGTATGACGAAGTTATGTATCAGTACAAGCTTCTTGGTTTTGATGAAGACTGGGGGCCTTGGACAACTTTTCCAGATTTTACAATTAATAATTTACCAAAAGGAGAGTATGTTTTGAAAGCTCGTGCAAGAATTCGGAATGAAATATCACAAATTATCAGTTCGAAAAACATTTTGATCCTTCCGCCATGGCATCTTTCCAATGGAATGTATTTTATTTATTTCCTATTATTCCTTGCATCAATCTTATTGATCAATAAGATCTTTGATTTTTATTACAAAAGACAGAGAAACAAACTTGTTGAGGCAAATACTAGAAAATTACAATTCATCGAACTTGAAAGTCAGCGAGAACTCATGAAGGTGAGGAATGAACAATTACAAAGTGACATTGAGAGTAAAAACAGAGAAATTGCAATTGCAACGATGAGTAGGATCAAAAGAAACGACTTTATCAATGAGATCAAAAGAAATTTAAAAGAATTAGATGATGATTCTAAGGTTAAAAAATTAATTAAGAGAATAAATAAAAACTTGAAGAGCAATGACGATTGGAAGTTCTTCGAAAATGCATTTAACAATGCGGACAGAGATTTTCTTAGAAAGATAAAAGAAATTCACCCTTCCTTGACCCACAACGATTTAAGACTCTGTGCTTTCCTTCGCTTGAGTCTTTTGTCTAAAGAAATTGCCCCTCTCTTAAACATCTCAGTTAGGAGTGTCGAGATTAAGCGTTATAGACTCCGAAAAAAGATGAACTTGAACAGAGAGCAGAATATCGTAGATTATATTATGACTTTGTAGGGTTATTTTTCTCCCCATTTTACTACAACATTAACTATACAAAACAACTTTTATCTTTCATCATATAAAAACATATTCATTCGTAAAACATTGTTTTTAATGACTTTTATAGGTAAAATCTCTTTTATATATTTTTTTAAGAGCTCATTGTTTTAACGTATATTTTTTGTTGTATATATTTCATGAGCTTTTTGTACAATTTTTAGATAATTTTATACTGTTGCTTAGGATAAGAAAGAATTGAATATAATTCTATAATAACTGGGCGGAACAAAAGTTGATAAAATTTAATTTCATAATTAATCATAACAAAACATTTAAATGAAACAAAAGATTGCCAATTTTCTTTTTGTTGTTTTAATTTTTACAAACCTTCTCTACTCACAATCAACAGTTACGGGGACTGTAAAAGATAATAGCACAGGAGTTCCGTTACCCGGAGTCAGTATTGTTGTTCAAAATACCCAAAACGGAGTAATAACTGATTTTGACGGGAACTTTAGCATCTCTAATGTAGAAGCTGGATCGACCATCGTTTTTTCTTATTTGGGTTTTGAGTCTTTTTCCTATTTATTTAACGGTGACATTAATCTTCAGGTTGGACTTGTTCCTTCTAATAACGAATTAGATGAAGTCGTTCTAGTAGGTTATGGTTCACAAAAGAAAAAAGAAGTCACTGGAGCTGTTTCTGTTATTGATTTTGGTGATATCGAAAAACTAAATACTTCCACAATAGATCAAGCACTACAAGGACAGGTTGCTGGTGTAAATGTGTCTTCAAGTTCTGGTGCTCCTGGAAGTAATTTAAACATCCGAATCAGAGGGGTTTCTACCAATGGTAATAACAATCCATTAATTTTATTGGATGGAAATGTTATTGAAGATTTATCAGTAGTTAATCCAAATGATATACAAAGTATCAACATACTTAAAGATGCTACTGCTGGAATTTATGGCGTTAGAGCTGCCAACGGAGTTATATTAATCGTAACCAAATCTGGTAAGAAGAATAGTAAGTTGAAAATCAACCTGGATGCTTTTTATGGAATTCAGCAGACCAGTAAAAAACTTGATTTACTTCAGCCACGTGATTACGCCATTTATGTAAATGAAGCTGCAGCAGCGGGGAATAAAGATCCTGAATTTGTCATTTATCCAAAAACAGGTACAGACTGGCAAGATGAGGTTTTTGAAATGGCACCCATTTCTGACCTTAACCTTAATGGCAGTTTTGGGACTAAAAAGACTGCTATTTCTTTCGGATTATCTCACCTAGATCAAAAAGGAATTGTCGGGCCAGAAAAATCTAATTTTAATAGAATTACTGGTAGAATGAATCTAAAACACGATTTGTTAAAAAATATTTCTATTTCTTCCACAGCAATTTATACACATTCCAAAAGAAACGCTTTACAAGAAAACTCTACGGGTTCAGTTTTGTTTAACGCGACCAATATGAATCCAATTTTGCCAATTTATGACACATCCCAGTCCGCTGGATACAGCATAGCGGAAAGACTGGGAGGAGAGATTATTAATCCTCTAGCTCAAATTGCAAATACTTATAACACCACTTTAGTTGATAAAATTAGTGCTACACTAGGTGTTGAATACAGTTTTTTAAAGAACTTCAAAGTGACTTCTAATTTTCAATCAAACTATGCTGTTGTTAATTCGGATGTTTTCAGACCAGAGGTTTTTTATGGAAGTAGTAAAAACGCTACTACGGAAACCAATGAGGTTACTGAAAATAAAGACACTTATATGGATTTCACTTGGGACAATTTTATAAATTATTCCAATACTTTTAGCGGAGACCATAACCTGAATGTTTTACTGGGGACTTCAGCTTTCAGAACGGCAGGAGAATTCACAGGACTAACGGGTAGAAACCTTAACGGAAATACCCTTGCAGATGCTTATGTCGGAAATGCATTGATGGTTACCAATCGTTTTGATCAAGCAACACTAGACAGAGAGGCAAATACTTTTGATGTAAGGTTACTTTCTTATTTTTCAAGAATTCAATATAACTATAAAGGAAAATATTTATTCTCTGGCATGATCAGAAGAGACGGCTCTACAAGATTTGGCCCCAACAACAGATTTGGCTATTTCCCTTCCGCATCTTTGGGATGGGTTGCCTCTGAAGAAAAGTTCTTAAATGATGTTTCTTGGATCAGTTCTCTGAAATTTAGAATGAGTCATGGAATTATTGGAAATGACAGAATAAGAGATTATGGTTTCTTATCTGTTCTTAGCGGTGAAGCCGTTTATGTTAAAAATGATGAGAAAACCACCGAAGATCTTTTGGTAGGTTTGGCGGAAGGGGGATTGGCAAACCCAAATATTAAATGGGAAGAGCAAATAACCTCCAACTTCGGAATTGATGCGAGTTTCTTTGGGGACAAACTCGATCTTACTCTTGACGTATTTTCAAAAAGAACAGAAGATTTATTGATCAGCGCTCAGGTTGCAGGAGTTTTGGGATCAAGATCTCCAGGATCTTCACCCCCTGTAATTAATGCGGGAACAGTAGAAAATAATGGATTTGAGTTTTCAATCTCCTACCGAGATCAAATAACGGAGGATTTAAGTTTTAATGTAAATTATAACCTCACCAAGCTAGAGAATGAAGTGACTTTCGTTGCAGGGGAAAATGGATTTGAAAAAGGAGGTGGATTTGGCGTTGGATTAGGGATTTTCCCTTCCCGTATGGAAGCGGGGCAGCCCTTAGGATATTTTTATGGATATAAAACCGATGGTATATTTCAAAATCAAGCCGAGGTCGATGCAGGTCCAGTTGTAGCGGGCTCCTTAAAAACTTTGCCTGGAGATTTGAGATTTGTAGACATTAGAAACGAAGACAATGAACCCATCCCTGATGGTTTAATAACGGAAGAAGACAAAACCTATTTGGGTGATCCCATTCCAGACCTAGTGATGGGCTTTAATTTTGGATTTAATTACAAAGATTTCGATTTAAGCGTATCGACCTATGCTTCTTTAGGGGTCGAAATGATAAGGGATTATGAGCGGGTAGAATTACTTGCCAACAAAGGAGACTATTATTTGAACCGATGGTCAGGCGAAGGGACAAGCACCACCATTCCAAGGGTGACCTCAAAGGCAAGTGTAAACAATCAGTTTTTTTCAGATTATTATGTTGAAGACGCTTCCTACCTTAGAATCCAAAATGTTCAGTTGGGTTATCGATTGGACGATAGTGTTTCAAGTTTCGGTTTGGAATCGCTACGTATCTACCTTTCGGTAAATAACCTGCATACTTTCACTAACTATTTGGGATACGATCCCTCAGCCACTTCCGGAGCACCAATTGGAGGTGGAATTGACAAAGGATTCTATCCCGTACCCAGATCGTATTTCTTAGGACTTAATTTAAAATTTTAATCAATGAATAAACTTATAAAAACAAGCTTGTATTTGTTGACTTTAGTTTCGCTACTGAACTCATGTAAAGACGACTTTATTGATGTTCCTTCAAAAAACCCTAATGCAGATGATTTTTTCAATACTGAGAAGGATTATGAGGACGCCCTAATTGGAACCTATGATTTACTTCAATCTACTTTTTGGAATGCATTGATCGGAGAAATTGCTTCGGATAATACCGTTGCAGGAGGAGACCCACTTTCGATTGATCAACCGGGGATTCAGCAGATTGATGCAATGACCCACTCTGAGGTCAATGAACACCTTAGAGACATTTGGAGCTTTATGTATGGTGGACTCAACAGAGCGAACTATACTTTAGAATTTAAAGATAAAACTGATTTTGAAGGGCGAGAAAATATTATCGCTCAAACCTATTTTTTAAGAGCTTATTTTGCTTTTGAATTGGCAAAGTGGTTTGGTAATGTCCCGTTGAAAACAGAAGAAATTGACGGAGTCAAAAGAATAGCGCACAAGCGGATTCAGTTTGGAGACCAATATACAATGGAAAGAACTGCAGACCTCGCTGAGCTTTATAGCTTAATTGAAGCAGATTTATTAGACGCGATCAAAGGATTGCCTGCAGTACAACCCAATAAATATCAGGTGACACGAGGTGCTGCACAAGCTTTATTAGGAAAAGTATATCTCTTCCATGGAAAACAAGATGAAACAAAATTCGAAGCATCGAGTCAGGTCTTAGAAGAAGTAATTAATAGTAAGAATTACAGTTTAGCTCCCAATTATGCCTCAATATTTGAACATGCTGGAGAGAATGGTCCAGGATCAATTTTTGAAGTACAATATTCAGATGTAGAAGGAGGAAGTTTTGATTGCTTGCAATGTAGTGAAGGAAATGTCGCTATTGGTTTTAGTGGTGTGAGATCTTACTCGGGGAGTACTTTCGACTCAGGATATGGATTTAATACGCCAACCCAAGAAGTTGTTGATGCCTTTGAATCAGGAGACAAAAGAAAAGACGTTGCGATTTTAGATATTTTGGCTTGGAAAAAACGTTATCCTGGTGTCAATTATGAAGAAAGTAGAGGCAACACAGGCTATTACAATCGTAAATATATTCCCAGACAAGGCGATTTAAACTTGGGAGACAATAATTTAACCAACCCAAACAATTACAGGGCCATTAGGTATGCGGATGTATTACTGATGGCGGCTGAAGCAAACAATAGAAAATCAAGTCCAGATGACCCCAAGGCTTTAGATTACCTCAATCAAGTGAGAAGAAGAGCCTTTGGAGTAAGTGACGCAAGTCGAGATGTTAACCTGTCGGGAGCAAACTTGACGCAAGCCATATACCATGAAAGAAGAGTAGAACTTGTTGGGGAGGGTCATCACTTCTTTGATTTGGTCAGAACAGATAGAGCTGCATCAGAAATTGAAAACTTCACCTCAGGTAAAAATGAAGTTTTCCCAATTCCTTTGATTGAATTGGAATTGTCAAATGCAAAAGAGAGATGGGGACAAAACCCCGGGTATTAAATGAATTTTTGAAATATTAATTAAACATAACTAAACTAAACTATTATGAATTATTTAAAAAAGGGTTTGTATGCCCTACTTTTTTTAACCGCTTTTTCTGCGTGTAAGGATGACGATGATGCGGTTGAACTATCAATCACAGGTGTTGATTTTACCATATCGGTAGAAAACGACAATGGAAATGAAATTGGTGTAACTCCAACTTCTACATTTACTGATTCAGACGTGACATTTTCTGTTGATTTTGGAGATGCAGCTGCAACCGGCGATGCAGATGTGAAGGCGTCAAGTGGACCAAAGGTTACTTACGTATACCCTGAGACTTCGGCGACTTACACGATTAAGGTAACAGCTTCTGCTACTGGTGCGACTGGGTCTTCTAAGGAAAAGGAACACACAATCACTTTTGAAGCAGCAACAGTATTAGCTGACTTTGAAGATGCATCTTTGTTGAATTTAAGAGATGACACAAATGCTGGTGGTGCAACCTTTACCATTGAGTCTCAAGTGGGTATGGATGGAAGCACCTCTAAAGTTGGTGTAATTACCAATGGAGGTCTTGAATATGAAGCTCCTTCGATTAACCTTACCAAGCACGTTGATGTAAGAACAAAATCTATTATCACAATGGATTTCTATCAATCTGGTGCAGCTTCACAAAAAATTGGGTTGAAATTAGAGCAAAAGAAAACTGACAACGAAGCTTCTAAAAAATCTGTTGAATTAATTGTTGATTCTGCCGCCAAATCTGGATGGCAAACCTTAACATTTGATTTTGGAACAGATGCATTGAATAGTTATCCTGATAATGAAGTTGCTGAAGTAGTTTTAGATCAATACCAAAAAATAGCAATTTTTATTGGATTTGGCGTTGCATTAGAGGGGACTTTTTGGGTAGATAATATCGCTGGAGGAACACTTGGAGATGCTATTCCTGATTCTGATGGAGATGGAGTTTTAGATAACATTGACAAATGTAAAGATGTTAGTGGTACTGAAGCCAATGGATGTAATCCTCCTGTAGTAGGAACTGATCCAGTTGATGATGCTGAAGGAAATGGAAATATTACTTGGGTTGGAGACGCCTGTGGTTATGAAGTGGTTGCAAACCCTTCTGCAACAGGAATTAATACTTCTGCCAATTCAATTAAGTACACAGATACTGGTGGACAATATGCAAACATTCAATTTGAGTTAGCTGATGGCGCAACTTTTGATTTGTCAACTAAGAATGAATTCAAATTAAAGGTATATGTTCCTACACCTGCAGTTGCTCATACTGAAACCAAAAGACTTTGGTTGAAATTGCAAGATGGTACCTCAGCTGAGCCTTGGAATTCTCAAGTTCAAGTGGAACAAACTTACGAATATGATACTTGGACAGAACTTACATTTGATTTTTCAGCAGCAAGTGCAAGAACAGACTTCACCAAGGTTGTTGTTCAGTTTAACGGGGAAAACAACTTTGAGGCTGTTACAGCTTACATAGATGATTTTTCTTATGGAGCTCCAGTAAATCCAGCTGATGACGCTGAAGGAAGTGGAAATATTACTTGGGTTGGAGACGCCTGTGGTTATGAAGTGGTTGCAAACCCTTCTGCAACAGGAATTAATACTTCTGCCAATTCAATTAAGTACACAGATACTGGTGGACAATATGCAAACATTCAATTTGAGTTAGCTGATGCTGCAACTTTTGACTTATCAACTAAGAATAAGTTTAAATTGAAGGTATTCGTTCCAACTCCAGCAGTTGCTCATACTCAAAGCAGAACGCTATGGTTGAAATTGCAAGATGGAACCTCAGCTGAGCCCTGGAATTCTCAAGCTCAAGTGGAACAAACTTATGAATATGATACTTGGACAGAACTTACATTTGATTTTTCAGCGTCAAGCGCAAGAACAGACTTTACCAAGGTTGTTGTTCAGTTTAACGGGGAAAACAACTTTGAGGCTGTTACAGCTTACATAGATGACTTTAGTTACACGAACTAATCAAGTTTAATTAAAACACAAAGCCCTTTCCATTTTGGTTAGGGCTTTGTTTTAATTTGTTATTACTTCTTAAAAATCAATCACTCATTATTCAATGCAATACCTGTACCTTTTTCTCTTTTTAACAATGATTAACTCTTGTTCTGAAGCAGATCAAAGCAAAATAGAAACTCCTGAAAGTGAATTGTCCGAAACGGCTACTTGCCCTGGAACCATGGAAGATGCCAATCCAAAAGGAAATTTTGATGTGCTAATTTGGGCAGATGAATTTAATGAAGATGGAAGCCCATGCACTGCTAATTGGGTTTATGAAGTAGGAAATAATAATGGATGGGGAAATGGAGAATCCCAATATTACAAAAGGAATGATGAAGACAATGTAATAGTTGAGAATGGCGCATTAAAAATTACAGCAATAAAAGAAGAGTACAACGGGTACAGTTATACATCCACAAGGATGACAACGCAAACTAAATTTAATTTTAAATACGGAAAAATTGATGTCCGTGCTAAGCTTCCAACAGGAGCAGGTACGTGGCCAGCAATTTGGATGTTAGGAAGCAATTTCAGCCAAGTAGGTTGGCCAAATTGTGGCGAAATTGATATTATGGAACACAAAGGTTCTCAATTGGGTACAGTTCACAGTTCTTTACATAATGGCACAAGTTATGGCAATACAATACATACAAAAAAAATTACCATCGAGAACGCTGACAGTGAATTTCATAATTATACCGCTTTGTGGAGCAATGAAAAAATCGAATTTTCGATTGATGGTTCATTGTTTTACACCTATCAACCTGAGGTTAAAAATTCTGCTAGTTGGCCCTATGACAATGACTTCTTTTTAATTTTAAACATTGCAATGGGAGGTGGATTTGGAGGATCAATCGACCCAAATTTCACTAAATCTTCAATGGAAATCGATTATATAAGGATTTATCAATAAACAAATATCTGATAAGAAATGAAAACCAAAATAACATTTGGAATAATATATTTATGTCTAATAGTAAATGTTTTTTCGCAGGATCTAGACCCGAGAATTGAACAAAAAGTTGACTCAGTTTTGTCTTTGATGACAATGGATGAGAAAATCGGTCAGTTGAATCAGCTTAATGGATTTTGGGACGCAACAGGACCCATTCCAAGGGGAGGTCAAAGTCTAAATAAATACAATCAGCTCACGGCTGGATTTATAGGTTCAATGCTTAATGTTAAAGGTGTAAAAGAAGTTAGAGAACTTCAAAAAATCGCCGTGGAACAAACCCGTTTAGGAATTCCATTAATGTTTGGTTTTGACTTAATACATGGATATAAGACCATCACCCCAGTGCCACTTGCCGAAGTTTCGTCATGGGATATGGAGTTGATAAGAAAAAGTGCTGCAATGGCAGCAGAGGAAGCTACTGCGGCTGGTGTCAATTGGGCTTTCGGACCAATGGTTGATGTCTCTAGAGATGCGCGCTGGGGAAGAGTAATGGAAGGGGTTGGAGAAGACCCATATTTGGCCTCATTGGTTGCTTCTGCAAGAGTGATCGGATATCAAGGAGATAGCTTAGACAAAACCAATACATTATTGGCTTGTCCAAAGCATTATGCTGGTTATGGTTTTGCCGAATCAGGAAAAGACTACAATACGGTTAGTATTGACGATTACACCCTTCACAACTTCGTTATGCCGCCGTTTAAGGCAGCAATAGATGCTGGTGCAATGTCAATCATGACTTCTTTTAATATCATCCAAGGGGTTCCAGCAACAGCCAATGATTATTTAATTAATGAGAAACTCAAAAAAGACTGGGCTTTTAAAGGAATCGTCTTGTCTGATTGGGGTTCTATTGCAGAAATGATCACACATGGTTTTTCACCAAGTCCAATTCATGCGACACAACATGCTTTTCTAGCCGGAACAGATGTGGATATGGAAGCATCTTTTTATACCAATCACTTGAAGGATTTAAATACACAAAATATAGTTTCAAATGCTAAAATTGATGAATCTGTTAAAAGAGTACTTCGAGTTAAATTCCAGTTGGGATTATTTGACGACCCTTACTTGTATTGTGACGAAACAAGAGAAGAACAGATCATTTTAAGTAAAGCAAACAGAGAATTGGCCTTAGAAGTCGCTTTAAATTCTATTGTATTATTAAAAAATGACACTAATCTATTGCCTTTAACAGACGATAAAAAGATCGCTCTTATTGGGCCTTTGGCTAAAGATAAAAACATACCTCTCGGAAATTGGAGCCTAGCAGCAGACAGCGACAGTGCGGTTTCAATCTACGAAGGATTAAAAAATTCAAACTTAAATTTTGAATATGCAAAAGGCGTTAACCTTGTCAAAAAAAAAGCTAGTTTTCCCTTTGCTACTCAATTAAACAGCACTGACACAGAAGGCATTGAAGAAGCAGTTGCTTTAGCCAAGAAATCAGATGTTGTCGTATTGGCAGTTGGCGAGGATGCTTTTCAAACAGGAGAAGGAAGAAGCCAATCAGAAATTCAACTTCCTGGTCTACAAAGGGCATTAATAGAAGCTGTCAGCGCCGTTAATACTAACATAATTTTAGTCACACAAAGTGGAAGACCACTAGATTTGTCCTGGGAAAATGAACACGTAAAAAGTATTGTACATGCTTGGCACTTGGGAACTGAAAGTGGAAATGCAATCACCAAGGTATTGACTGGAGAATTCAACCCTTCGGGCAAATTGCCCATGTCCTTTCCAAGAACAGTTGGACAACTCCCTATCTACTACAATAAGTATAAAACAGGAAGACCCTCTTATCCCGGAAATGATATTGTTTTTTGGTCACATTTTACTGATGTTGAAGAAGGACCGCTTTTCCCTTTCGGTTTTGGATTGAATTATTCTAACATTAAGATTGAGAATGTAAAGCTTTCAAAAATAAAGATTAAAGAAGGAGATTCAATTACAATAGAAGTCACCGTAAAGAATCATTCAAAATTACAAGGAAGCGAGGTTGTTCAGCTTTATATTCAGGATTTGTATTCTAAATATGTGAGACCAATAAAAGAGTTAAAGGATTTTGAAAAAGTAAGCTTGGGTGCAAATCAAAAAAAAGTCATCAGCTTTTCTCTAGGTGCTGAGCAATTAAGCTATTTGGGCTATGATGGAGAGACAATCCTTGAGTCTGGAGCGTTTGACCTACACATTGGATTAAACTCCAAAGAAACCATGATCAAATCATTTATTCTTGAATAAACACTTTGCTTATAAATTAATTGAAACTTACTAAGAGCTTTTAAAAGCTCTTAGTTTTTCGATAAGCTGAGGAACCACCTCAAAGGCATCTCCGACAATTCCATAATCTGCAGCTTTGAAAAACGGTGCTTCAGGATCAATGTTAACAACCACTTTAACTTTAGATGAATTAATTCCTGCAAGGTGCTGTATTGCGCCAGACACCCCAATCGCAATATAAAGATTAGAAGCCACTGGTTTACCCGTTTGACCCACGTGTTCACTATGTGGTCGCCATCCCATATCAGAGACAGGCTTAGAGCATGCTGTTGCTGCACCAAGTGTTTCTGCCAAGTCTTCAATCAAATACCAGTTTTCAGGCCCTTTTAAACCGCGTCCTCCTGAGACAACAACATCAGCATCTGCGATGGTAACTTTTCCAACAACCTTATCAATATTTTCAACTTTTAAGGAAGAAGTGCTCAACGATACACTAGAGTTTGTAGTCTCCATAGCTGAAGATGGATGCTCTTTAATTCCATAAGAATTATTTGAAAGTCCAATGATGTTAACCCCCGAAACAAGTGAAGTCGTATTGAAAGCCTTGTTTGTAAAACAAGACCTTTTTAAAGTCAAAGGTGCTAGTGAATCAGGAAGCGCAACAACATTAGAGGCGTAGCCCGCCGAAAGCGATACCGCAACCAAAGGAGCGATGTATTTAGCATTAGCACTTGAACTTAAAACAATAATGTTCGCATTGTTTTCTTTGGCGATGGTTGAAACTACTTCCGCATAACTCTGGGCAGTAAATTCTTCAAAAGCTACATCATTTACTTTTATGACCTTATCAACGCCATATCGTGCAAGTTCCTCCGTATCATCTTGATTTATAGTGACTGCCAAGAGTGGAGTCCCTGATTGGTCAGCAATTGCCCTCCCATAAGAAGCAAGTTCAAAGGCTGTTTTTTTAAATTTTCCATTTTCCGTTTCTGCATAAATTACAATTGACATAGGAATATATTTTGAGTTTAAATTACTTTCGCTTCGTTGTGTAACAAGTCTATTAATAAATCGATATTGTCAGCATCAATGAGCTTTACTGCTCCTTTGGGTGCAGGTTTTTCAAATTTTAAAATCGAAGATT
The DNA here is from genome assembly GCA_017857815.1 of Flavobacteriaceae bacterium. Taxonomy (GTDB): domain Bacteria; phylum Bacteroidota; class Bacteroidia; order Flavobacteriales; family Flavobacteriaceae; genus UBA8316. The sequence goes on from JAFMCL010000021.1 coordinate 34,887, forward strand.
TAGCAACAGAATCAGTTGCTGGAATAACCTCCAAAGGTTTTTGTCTGGCTTGCATTATTCCCCTCATATTCGGAATAATTAAATCTTTTTCTTCCACCAATCCTTTTTGTGCCCCAATTACCAGAGGCAATTCACACGAAACGTTTTCAATACCCCCGTCTATTTCTCTGGAAGCAGTTGCGTGATTTCCTTCAACCTCAAGAGAGGTACAATTGGTGACAAAGTTATAGTTCAATAATCCTGCAATCATCCCAGGAACCATTGCACCATTATAATCAATCGATTCTCTTCCCGCTATGATCAAATCATAACTTTCTTTCTTACAATGCGCAGCAATCTCCTGAGCGACTTGAAAGCCATCAGTGGGTTGCATGTCAATCCGAAAGGCTTTATTTGCCCCAATTGCCAAACACTTTCTAAGCGTAGGTTCACAATTGATGTCTCCAACAGTTAAGACGGTCACTTCTGCTTGATGCTTTTGTTGCATCCAAATCGCACGAGTCAATCCAAATTCGTCATTGGGATTGATTATAAATTGAACGCCATTTGTGTCAAAAGCACTTTCGTCATTAACAAAATTAATTTTTGACGTAGTGTCAGGGACATGACTGATACAAACTAATATCTTCATTATATAATGTTTTATTTTTTTCTAATTTTAATTTATCTAATCAGGAATAATAACAAATATTTATAACCACCCAATTAGACGAAAGAACATGGACTTTTTAACAGGAAGGCTTGACTAATTTTAAAGGGCATCAAAAAAATCATCAAAAAGTTTCCCAATGCGATTGGTCAGCTCAAATGCAGTTTATGTTTTTAAATGAACTTCAAAAACAGTTGCGATTTGATCTATCCCATTAATGATTGAACCTTCATGGCGAGTCCCATGTCTCCGGCAATTTTGATCTTACCACTCATCACAGCCATCATCGGGTTGAGTTCGCCATCTCGTAATTGTTCTAGTACCTCTGCGGTAACCGTAATGGAACAGTCAGCCTCTTTGTCGTCCAAAGTAACTGTGTTACTTCCGCTTGTCCCATCGATATAGATAGCACTTCCGTCAACAACAAACTTTAATGTTCCTTCAAGAGGAGACGCATCTTCAGCTCGTTTTTTAAATTGTTCTAAAACTTGTTGGCTCATAATTTTTAAATTTAATTTTAACAAATATATTAAGCTGCGCTTGATTTTTATGGTTACATATAATCATTTATTTTTTTGTAATAAAAAATAAACACAGTGTATTGAACAAAAATCGTAAAAATTTATTATGCGCGCATAATAAATTTAGATATATTTGAAAAAAAATAAAATGATGCATTTCAAGATTAAAAATGTAGTGGTTCTCGGTTCCGGAGTAATGGGGTCAGGAATTGCTTGTCATTTAGCCAATGTCGGATTAAAAGTTTTGATGCTAGACCTGCTGCCTCCAAACCTTTCTCCCGACGAAAAAGATAATTCCAAATTAAGAAACAGTATTGCCCAGACTGCACTAGACAAATCCATCAAGTCCAATCCCGCACCGCTTTATAAAAAAAGTTATTCCAGTAGGATCTCCGTAGGAAATTTTGAAGATCACTTTGAGAATGTTAATGAAGCTGATTGGATAATTGAGGTGGTTGTGGAACGTCTCGACATCAAAAAAATGATTTTTGAAAAAGTCGAAAAATACAGAAAGCCAGGAAGTTTGGTAAGTTCCAATACCTCGAGTATTCCGATTGCGTTTCTTGCAGAAGGACGTTCGGATGATTTTAAGAAACATTTCTGTGGAACACACTTCTTTAATCCTCCACGTTACCTGCGGCTTCTTGAAATTATACCTACTAAGGAATCTAGTCAGAAGATGATTGATTTTTTCATGCATTTTGGTGACATCAATCTGGGAAAACAAACAGTTTTGTGTAAAGATACTCCTGCATTTATTGCCAACCGAATTGGGGTAATGGCAGGTGCTAAGATTTTTGAAATTACAGTAAAGTACGACCTAACAATCGAAGAAGTAGATGCCCTTACAGGAACCATAATAGGAAGACCCAATACTGCAACATATCGCCTTCAAGACTTGGTCGGGCTCGACACTAGCGATAAGGTTACAAAGTTTGTGGTTGAAAACGTAAAAGGAGACCCATTCTTTGAAAAAGTTGGAAAAGCAGCTGTTCCTAAGTTTTTTACTTTTTTATTGGAGAATAATTTTTTAGGAGATAAAACAGGTAAAGGTTTTTATCAAAAAACAAAAGAGAAAGATAAAAATGGAAGAACCATAATCAATGCGCTTGATCTCAAAACCCTTGAATATAAACCTAGTGTTAAGCCTAAAATTGATTTAGTCAAAAAAGCAAAAGGGATTGATTTGATGAGCAAAAGAATTGATTTTTTAATCTCTGGAACTGAGAAGGAAAGTCTATTTTTAAAAGAATATTTCACAACGATTTTCGCTTACACTGCGCAGCGAGTCCCTGAGATTTCTGATCATTTCTATCAAATAGATGATGCAATGCGTGCAGGATATGTTTGGGATTATGGACCATTTGAATATTGGGATTTAATTGGATTAGATAAAGGAATTCAGTTGGTAGAAGATTCAGGTGAAAAAATTCCAGATTGGATTTTAAAAATGAAAGCAACAGGAGCTTCAACTTTTTATAAATACGAAAAGGGTAAGAAAAAATATTTTGACAATGTGACACAATCCTACAAATCGATTCCAGGATCAGACGCTTTCATTATTCTAGACAGTTACAGACAGAACACTCCAGTTATCAAAAATAGTGAATGTACGATTCATGATATCGGCGAAGGAGTGATGTGTTTAGAATTTCAGAGTAAAAGTAATTCGATCGGAGAAGGCATTGGAACAGCAATGTCAGAGGCGATTGATTTGGCAGAGAAAGAAAATTGGAATGGAATTGTCATTGGAAACAATGCAAAACAATTTAGTGTTGGAGCCAACCTCATGAATGTTGGAATGCTCGCCATGCAAAAGCAATATAAACCATTAGAAAAGTTAGTAGCTGATTTTCAGGCGATCAACATGAAAATCCGAACGTCTAAAATACCTGTAGTTGTTGCAACTCAAGGATATGTCTTCGGAGGAGGTTGTGAAATCGCGATGCATTGTGACGCGGGAATTTACGCTGCTGAATCTTACATCGGACTTGTGGAAGTTGGCGTAGGACTTTTACCCGGAGGAGGAGGTACCAAAGAAATGACACTAAGAGTTTCCGACGGTTTCTATGAAGGCGATGTTCAAATACCAATGCTAATAGATCATTTTAAAACGATTGCAACTGCCGCAGTAGCGACTTCTGCACCCAATGCATTTGACCTTCATTATCTAAAAGAAGGCAAAGACTTTGTGAGTTATAACACCCAGCGAAACATTGGAATGGCAAAAGATAAAGTGTTAGAATTGTCTAAGGATTATATTCCTCCTGCTCCTCGAGAAGACATCGAAGTGCTAGGACGAACCGGACTGGGTGCACTCTATTCTGCAATTAACGAGTTTAGATTGGCGGGATACATGTCAGAATATGACGTTGAGATAGCCCGTAAAATTGCACAAGTTTTTTGTGGAGGTGACCTCACGGGATCTCAAAAAGTAAGTGAGCAATATTTACTAGATCTTGAGCGAGAAGGATTTATGAGCCTTTTGGGGAATCAAAAAACTTTAGATCGAATTCAATACTTATTAATGAATAACAAGCCCTTAAGAAACTAACAACAAAAGCATGGAAGCATACATTATAAAAGGATACCGCTCTGCAGTAGGAAAAGCAAAGAAAGGTGGATTTAAAAATTACCGTTCTGATGATTTGGCAGTAGATGTGGTTAAGTATTTAGCGGAACAAGTACCGGAACTAGACCCTGCTACTGTAGATGATTTGATCGTAGGCTGTGCAAATCCCGAAGGCGAGCAAGGACTACAAATCGGTCGTTTGATTGCTGCACGCGCATTGGGTATCGAAGTTCCCGGCATTACCATCAATCGCTATTGTGCTTCTGGATTAGAAGCCATTTCTATGGCGGTAGCAAAAATCAAAGCAGGCATGGGTCATGTCTATATCGCAGGGGGTACGGAAAGCATGAGTTTGCTCCCGATGACCGGTTACAAATTGGCTCCGAGTTACAAAGCCAACTTAGACAACATCAATTACCATGTCAGTATGGGAGCAACAGCAGAAGCAGTTGCAGCCAAATACAATATCACCCGAGAAGCTGCCGATGCTTTTTCGGTTGCTTCACACCAGAAAGCTGCAAAAGCAATTGATAGCGGCATATTTAACGACGAAATTGTTCCCATTACTATAGATGAAGTTTTTGTTAAAAACGGGAAAAAAGTTACGGCATCCCATACCGTAGCAATTGATGAAGGTGTTCGTCGCGAAACTACTATGGAAGGATTGGGAAAATTGAGGGCTGCATTTAAAGTGGGAGGTGTCGTAACTGCAGGAAACTCTTCTCAAACATCTGATGGTGCTGCTTTCACATTGGTGATGAGCGAAGAAAAAGTAAAAGAACTAGGGCTAGAACCCATTGCCAGAATGGCAGGTTGCGCCGTTGGCGGTGTCGATCCACTTTATATGGGAATAGGGCCATGTGTTGCCATCCCCAAAGCATTGCAACAAGCAGGGCTCAAAGTCGCGGATATTGATTTGACAGAACTCAACGAAGCTTTTGCTACCCAAGCTTTGGCGGTCATTCAGGAAAGTGGTTTAAACCCTGAAAAGGTCAATGTCAATGGAGGCGCTATTGCAATGGGACATCCATTGGGATGTACTGGCGCCAAGCTTAGTATTCAACTGTTGAATGAGATGAAGCGTAGAGATCAGAAGTATGGAATGGTTACTGCCTGTGTGGGTGGAGGGCAAGGAATTGCTGGAATTTTTGAACGTTTGTAATCAAGATACACCGAACCAAAACTACTTTCGATCATCTTCCCAAATTAATTCAGGATCAGATCTTTCTGTAAAGAAATCTGAACATTTTCCATCTCCCATTCCGGTAATACCTCCGTCTGGAGCACAGATCAGGGTGCAGTCATCCTCATACAATTCACTGAAAAAATCACAACACTGTTGAGGGAAAAAGTAAACACGTTTCCCTTGATATTGATAGCGATAGACTTTTGTCGGGGGATTCCGAACATCTTCTTTTTTTATCGCATTAATTTTTTCAGTAATGCAACTTGGAGTAATTTCCGTGTTGTTGTTTTTAGAACAACCTAGCCAAAGACTTATAAGACATAAGGTAAAATAAACAGTAGGTTTCATTCGAGCGATTATTTAATGTCACAGTTTTTTAACCACATAAGTTACCATGCCCCAAATGATCAATTCATTGTCTTCGGTGACCTTAATGGGTTGGTAATTAGGGTTTTCAGGCATAAGATACACACAATCTTTTTCAACTTTTAACCGTTTGACCGTAAATTCACCATCGATAAAACAAATGGCAATTTTGTTGTCTTCAGGTTCGAGACTTCGATCGATAACGAGTAGATCGCCATCATCTAATCCTGCACCTTGCATGGACTCCCCCGAAACGCGGGCATAAAAAGTGGCAGTTTCATTCTTAACGACCTCTTTGTCAATGCTGATGCGCAACTCTTTAAAATCATCTGCAGGGGAGGGGAAACCCGCCGAAATGCCCTCGTTGGCAAGTAAGGAAGTCTTACCAGAATCTTGGTCAGGATGAAAAAAAGTAATTTTTTTAATCATAATTTTATTTTATCTGGATGATTTCTTTTATTTCTGTGGTATAGCGTTGCGAGAGATGCTCTTGTTTCATTTTCCATGTTTGTTTTAAATCCTGACTGGCCAATTTCATGCGGTGCGGTCCAAAACGCAGGTGAATTTTATCGAGGACTTTCATTAAGTCATGATGTTTTGCAGTATCCTGCTCAAAAAGGGTGATCTGACGTTCTGCCGTCGGCGTTAGACCCAAAACGATTACTCCAGCCTTTTTATAATCAATTCCTGATCGGTAGATGTTTTTTAAAGCTTTGAGGGCATGTTTTGCCAAGATCAGGTTAGAGTCCGTTGCATTGGGTAGCGTAAGGGTATAGCCATTTCGGTAGGGTGTTGCTCCCACCTTGTGTGGATCACTTTTCACAAAGACATAAAGTGCACTGGCACAACTTTTTTGTTTTCTTAATTTTTCGGCACACGAAATGGTATAAGTTGTGATGCGTTCCTCAAGATCAACTAATGCGGTAAGCGTATTTTTAAAACTCCTTGTAGTAGCAATTGATTTTTTTGTTAGAATACTTTCTTCCAATTGTATGGCGGGCAGCCCTTGCAGGTCTTTTTTTAGACGGAGTCCCAAAACACTCATATGTTTTTTTACCCATTCGTCGGGAAGCATGGTGAAGTCCAAAGCATTTTTCACTCCCATGACTTGAAGTCGTTTTGCATGTTGGCGGCCGATGCCCCAGACGTCTGTGATGGGTGTCCATTTTAGTGCTTTGAGCCTTTTATCTTCACTGTCAATGATGTAAACGCCATTGGTTCTTTCTGTGAATTTTTTAGCGATTTTATTTGCAATTTTTGACAATGCTTTGGAAGGAGCAAAACCTACGGAAACAGGGATTCCTGTCCATTGGCGCACCTGTTTTCTCATTTTTAAGCCCGTTTCTTTTAGGTTGAAATAATCAAAACCCTCAAACGCTAAAAAGGCCTCATCAATGCTGTATATTTCAACATTAGGGGTGTACTCTTCTAGGATGTACATCACCCGACTGCTCATGTCGCCATAGAGCGGGTAGTTAGAAGAAAACACTTTGATATTGTTTTTTTTAAAAGCTTCGCGGTACTTAAAAGCAGGGGCTCCCATCGGAATTCCGAGTGCTTTGGCTTCATTGCTCCGTGCAATCACACAACCATCATTGTTAGAAAGAATGACCACAGGTTTTCCTTCGAACTGAGGTTGAAAAACCCGTTCGCAAGAAGCGTAAAAATTGTTGCAGTCAATTAAAGCGAACATTTTTGAAATTGTGATTACAGAGAATATTGCTGAAAAATAATTCTTGTTTTTTTCAACATTGTCGTTTTACTAAAAAGAAAGAATCACACAAATTTAAGAAAAATTGTATCGTTTTATTAATAAAAGGTAAAGGTCTTTGAACAAAAATTGTAATTTTGGAGCTGAGAGAAGAAGTATTATAATTTAATGGACAAGTATTCATTTTTAAATTCAGCACATACCACATATTTTGCCGAATTGTACGAACAATATATAGAAGCACCCGACACGGTGGAACCCAGTTGGAGAGCATTTTTTCAGGGATTCGATTTTGGAGTAGAAAGCGGAACACCCTTAGATGAAGTAGCTGAGGTAGAAATTCCGGAGAGTGTTAAAAAAGAATTTCAGGTGATCAATTTGATTGATGGATACCGAACCCGAGGGCATTTGTTCACAAAAACCAACCCTGTTCGGGATCGAAGAGTTTACCATCCCACCTTAGACGTTGAGAACTTTGGACTCACCCAAGCAGATTTGACAACCGTATTCAATGCAGGAACAATCATGGGGATCGGACCGAGTACTTTGGGGGGCATCATCGCCCATCTTAAAAAAGTATATTGTGATTCAATTGGGGTGGAGTATATGTACATCAGAAACCTCGAAAAAAAGCAATGGATTCAGCAGCGATTGCATCTCAATGAAAACCACCCTGCTTTTAATGCAGATCAGAAAAAACATATCCTATATAAACTCAATCAGGCAGTAAGTTTTGAGAACTTTTTGCACACCAAATACGTTGGACAAAAACGGTTTTCTCTGGAAGGAGGAGAGTCTCTCATTCCAGCTTTGGATGCTGTGGTAGAAGCCGCGGCAGATCAGGGAGTTGAAGAGTTTATCATGGGAATGGCCCACCGAGGCCGCCTAAATACCTTAGCCAATATTTTCGGAAAATCTACGAAAGATATTTTTAGTGAGTTTGAGGGAAAAGATTACGAGGAGGTCATATTCGATGGTGATGTAAAATATCACATGGGGTGGACTTCTAAAAGAAAATCGGATAACGGCAAGCAAATTAACATGAATATTGCTCCCAACCCTTCTCATTTGGAGACGGTGGGCGCCGTTGTTCAGGGAATTTCTCGCGCAAAAATTGAAAATGAATTCAATGGAGACGCTTCCAAAGTGTTGCCAATTATTGTACATGGTGATGCTGCGATTGCGGGACAAGGTTTGGCTTATGAGATCGTCCAAATGGCGCGCTTAAAAGGTTACAGTACTGGAGGAACAATACATATCGTTGTAAACAATCAGATCGGGTTTACAACGAATTATTTGGATGCACGGTCGAGTACTTATTGTACGGATGTAGGAAAAGTAACACTTTCCCCAATCGTTCATGTAAATTCAGACGACGTAGAAGCTGTAGTTCACGCCGTTAAATTTGCTTTGGACTTTCGAATGCAGTTTGGTGCAGATGTATTCATTGACCTTTTGGGTTATCGAAAGTATGGGCACAATGAAGGAGATGAACCTCGATTTACTCAGCCAAAACTTTATAAGGCCATTGCAGCGCATAAAAACCCCCGAGAAATTTATGCCGAAAAATTAATAGCGGAAGGGATCATAGATTCTGATTACGTTAAAAAACAAGAAGTAGAATACAAAAATAGGTTAGAAGAAAATCTTCAGGTTTCGAGAAAAGAAGACACCACAGTGGTCATTCCTTTTATGGAAGATATCTGGAATGGATTCAAGCGAGTTGATGAGCTGGGAATGAGTAAGCCGGTTCAAACTGCTGTAGAAGAGAACCTTCTTAATATGGTCGCTAAGACAATTTCTGACTTACCAAAAGATAAAAAGTTTTTAAGAAAAATAGAACGTCTGGTCGCCGACAGAAATAAAATGTATTTCAAGACTCAAAAATTAGATTGGGCGATGGGTGAATTATTGGCCTATGGAACCCTCCTTCTAGAAGGTTTTAATGTCCGCTTGTCTGGTCAGGATGTAGAACGCGGTACCTTTTCTCACCGACATGCGGTGATTAAAGCTGAAGATTCGGAAGAAGAATTGATTCTTTTAAACCATATTAATCCTAAAAAACAAGGAAAATTTCACGTCTATAATTCTTTGTTGTCAGAATATGGTGTGGTTGGGTTTGATTATGGGTATGCCATGGCAAGTCCGAATGCCTTAACCATTTGGGAAGCACAATTTGGAGATTTTTCAAATGGCGCCCAAATCATGATTGATCAATACATTTCCGCAGCTGAAGACAAATGGAAGCTTCAGAATGGAATTGTTTTTTTATTGCCGCATGGCTATGAAGGTCAAGGAGCTGAACATTCTTCGGCACGGATTGAGAGATACCTTCAATTGTGTGCAAAAGATAATATGTTTGTAGCCAATTGTACTACTCCAGGCAATATGTTTCACTTGTTAAGAAGACAGATGAAAACGAATTACCGCAAACCTTTGATCGTTTTTACTCCTAAAAGTTTGTTGCGCCATCCCAAAGCAGTTTCAAGTATTGAAGAGTTTACCAAAGGAGGATTTCAAAAATTAATTTCTGATCCGATTGTAACAGAAAGCACTGCCAAGAAGTTGGTATTTTGTTCTGGTAAATTCTATTATGATTTATTAGATGCTCGAGCAGAAAAAAACCAAATGGATGTTGCGATTGTGAGATTAGAGCAGCTTTTTCCGCTCCCGGAAACAGAGATCAGAGCAGAATTGGATCGTTATAAAAACGTAGAGGAGGTCGTTTGGGCGCAGGAAGAACCGAGAAACATGGGAGCTTGGGGCTACCTGATGTTGCATTTTCCAGAAGCAAGTATTATGCGACCCGCCACCCGACGCTTTTACGGTTCACCAGCTGCAGGAAGTGCCACACGGTTTAGAATAAGACACCAAGCTGTCATTGATTACGTATTCGATGCCACGAAAAATAATTTTTTAAGAAAAACTAGAAAGTAAAAAAGTCAGCGATATGATTTTAGAAATGAAAGTTCCTTCACCAGGAGAGTCGATTACAGAAGTTGAAATTGCCCAATGGTTGGTTGCCGATGGGGATTACGTGGAAAAAGATCAAGCGATAGCAGAAGTAGATTCTGACAAAGCTACTCTTGAACTTCCTGCTGAAGTAAGCGGAACAATTACCCTAAAAGCGGAGGAAGGAGATGCCATTGCCGTAGGTGAAGTTGTCTGTTTAATCGATACAGAAGGAAAAGCTCCTGAAGGAGGAACAACTCCCGAAGCCACCACCCCTGTTGCAGTAGCTACCCCTAAAGCCACTGCGCCTTTACAAGAAGCCAACTACGCAACACAAACCCCTTCGCCAGCAGCGAGAAAAATATTGGCAGAAAAAGGCATGGATCCAAGTAATATTCAAGGCACGGGACGTGCTGGAAGAATTACTAAAGAAGATGCAGTAAAAGCCACTCCCTCTATGGGAACAGCTCCTGACTTTGGAGAACGAGGACAAACGCGTTCTAAGCTTTCCATGCTTAGAAGAAAAGTAGCCGAACGACTCGTTGCTGCCAAAAATGAAACCGCAATGTTGACTACTTTTAATGAGGTAGATATGGCGCCCATTTTTGCTTTGCGGAAAGTACACAAAGAGGCCTTTGCTGCCAAGCATGGCGTAAACCTGGGATTTATGAGTTTCTTTACCAAAGCCGTTGTGCGTGCATTAAAATTATTTCCAGATGTCAATTCAATGATTGATGGAGACCATAAGATAAGTTATGACTATTGCGATATCAGTGTAGCTGTTTCAGGTCCCAAGGGATTGATGGTGCCTGTAGTTCGCAATGCAGAAGAATTAAGTTTTAGTGGTATAGAAACAGAAATCAAACGTTTGGCCATCAAAGCTAGAGATGGACAAATCACAGTAGACGACATGACGGGAGGTACTTTTACCATTTCCAATGGAGGTGTTTTTGGTTCCATGCTCTCTACACCTATTATTAATCCACCTCAATCTGGGATTTTAGGGATGCACAATATTATAGAACGTCCTGTTGCCATCGCTGGGAAAGTGGAAATACGTCCTATGATGTATTTGGCGCTCTCTTATGACCACAGAATTATTGACGGACGTGAGTCCGTAGGTTTTCTAGTTGCTATTAAAGAAGCACTTGAGGATCCCATTGCGCTCCTTATGGATGACGATATTAAAAAAGCCTTACAACTTTAAATTACACTATCTGCATTAAAGTAAAAAAAAAATCATCTTCAAAGATGATTTTTTTTTTGCTGGAGTTCCTCAGCCTCAAATCCTTCCGAAAAGAAATCTTTCAATGAGATGTTAAATGCTTTTAGCACTTTAACCAAAGAGCTAAATCGTAAATCCTTTCCTTGTTCATATCGACCGTATTGTGCTCGTGGCAGCTCATTATCAAAGGCGAATTGCTCATAATTTGAGTACCCTTGAGCAACCCGTATTTGTCTAAATCTGTCTCCTAGTTTTTTCAAAAGAGGATCTGTGGGAATGTCTTTTTTCATTCCGTAAATAAATAATAGTTACCACTAATATATTACTATTTATAAGATACTACTAATAAGTAGTTTTTTTTTTATATATTTGAAACTTTAAATTAAGTAACACCACAATTTAAAGTTAAAATTTAACAACTGATACCTTATAGTTATAATACCGCCCAACCTAATGAACCTACAGTTTTCAAAAACCATTTTCGCATTACATTTTT
>JAFMCL010000040.1 GCA_017857815.1 Flavobacteriaceae bacterium
CATCAAATTTAAAGGTTCTAACTAAAGCACCATGATCTTGTGCCGCCAGGAAATTCTAAAGATGTTGATGGTGATTGTTGTCCTTCAGCGCGATGAAATGTTATTTATCAGCTACGGCGTTTTTTAAAAAAATTTCTTTTCTTAATTTTCTGTAAGTATTTTTACGGTATAAAATGTATTCTTCTCTGGACATGCTTTTACGTATTTTATAATAAAACTGTTGTAGAGACGATTTTTCATCGAATTTTTCACCAATACTATTTAAGCTCCAAGAGGTTAACTCATACATTATCGAAAACAGATCAACCCCTGTTTCTTTAAGATAATATAACTTGATCTTATTGTCATTTATATCCTTTATGTGACTTATATGGCCAAGATTTTCTAAGAACTTAAGCCTAGAAGTTAAAATATTGGTTGATATGTTTTCTGAGGAGCCAATAAAGTCTTTAAATGATTTCTTCCCCAAAAAAAGATCTCTAATAATTATAATAGTCCATCTATCGCCAACTAAATCTAGGGCAGAAGCAACAGTACAATCTGATCTATTTTTTTTAATGGCTTAAATCTTAAAATTTCAATTAAAACGAATACAAATATAACATAAGGTCTATGTCAATTAAATAAAGTGAGGTTTTTTTATTAAAAGTTTTTTTCGTGGTTGATTTATGCTGCTTGTGGCAAACCAAAAAATTTAGAATTATCAGAAATAGTAAACATAATTCAACTTAAAATCAATTAACTTCATAAACCATTGATTATATAGTCAATCGACTGAATTATTTATTACCATGTCATGGTCATATTGACAACACATTGGTAAATTATTATATGCATTCAAATCACTCGCAACCTTGTCGGTGTCATAACCAGATGCTGCAATGGCATTGTGAATTTCCATCTCGTTAGTTTGAGTAGCATCAAATAGAACGTCGATCTTCTTTTTGTCTACATCCCAGGTTGCATTAACAACTCCATCAATATTACTCGCTGCTTTTTCGATGGTTTTTTTACACATGCCACAGTTTCCTCGCACTCCGAAACTAAGTTCTGTCATTTGTATTTCATTTGAAACCGTTGCAACTTTTGAAGCTACAGTTTCTTTTTTCACTGTCTTTTTACAACTTGTGAATCCGATCGCTGCAATTACAGCAAAACTTAAAATTACTTTTTTCATGGTGTTAAAATTTAATTATTCTATTACTTGTTTTACATCTCCACATTTCAGCATCGCTTGACCAAAATAAGGGTTTACTACTGTTTCTTTTATGCTCAGCCAATACGCTCCTTTATTGTTATCTGCCATTGGGCAATATTGTTGATATATTTTTTTATTCACTCCAAAATGTTCAATCGCACTTGTTAAGTAGGAGGAAAGGAGCTTGAACTGACTTCTTTGCACTTTAATATCCGTTGAATTTGAAATCGAAGTGGTGGCATTTTTTAGTTCCTTCTCCAAGTACGTCCAGAGGGCAAGTGATTTTTTATCCTTCAATATTTTCATGTCAATTTCAGTCAAATCATCGAGTACTAAGAGGGCGTTTTTAATGACTGCTTCTGAATCATCGTTGACTAAATCATCTTTTAAATGGATGTAACGTTCAAATACCTTTTTCAATTGATTTTGAAATGCTTTTGATACTTCAATTCGCTCATTAAGAATTGTTGGATTGTCCCTATTAGTCATGGTCTCCACCATTCCCATATGACCTTCGTGTCCAGTCATTACTTTACCACCATCTTTATTCATCATCGACTTTTTACCTTGCAGCTGTGCTGCAGCATCAACGGTAAAAGCACCATTTGTCACGATCTCATCTCCAAGATTTAAACCTTCAATAACTTCATATTCATTACCGATTTGATTGGCCAAAACAACTTCATGCATTTCAAAAACGGGTTGGTCCGGATTGGTTTTTAAATAGACGACAGAACGTTCACCTGTCCACAACACAGCAGATGCTGGAATTTTCAACACTTTTTTCATTTCCAAAACCTGCGTTCGCTTAACGACGCCTTCCACAAACATGCCTGGCTTAAAGACCTGGTCACTGTTGTTTAAAACGGCTCTTAATTTTACAGTTCTTGTGTTTGCATTTAGAACAGGATCTATAAAATCAACCTTCGTTTTGAACGTCTTATTTAGATTCGAATGGGTAGTTATAGAAATTTCTTGACCTTTTTTAAATAAATCAATTTGATTTTCATACACATCAAAATTGGCCCAAACTGTATTGAGATTGGCTATTTTTAATAGAGCTTGTCCTTCTTTAATATAGTCACCTTGTGCTACTAATTTTTCAGAAACCGTTCCAGTAAACGTCGCGTAAATTGGCACGTTTTCTTGCACTTTTTTGGTATTCTCAATTTGATTGATTTGAGTATCAGAAAGTTTCCATAGTTTTAGTTTATTTCGCACTGCGTTATATAATGCTGGCTGGATTTCTTTCAATGAAACTGCCGTGATGAGTTCCTGCTGAGCAGCGTACAATTCTGGAGAGTAGACCGTTGCTAATAACTGCCCTTTTTGTACTTTTTCCCCCGTAAAATTTATATTCAGCTTTTCAATCCTTCCAGAGAAATAACTTACTTGAACCGCATTGGCTTCTTCATTTTCAACAATGGTTCCTGATAATTTCACCTCAGTATTTCTATTAGCCCCTTCACTAACCACAGCGGTTTGGATGTTGGCCAACGCCATGGCGTTTTCGGTTAACTTAAACTGATCTGCCGCTAAACCCATTGCACTAGTTTCGGCAGGAATTAAATCCATACCACAAATAGGGCAATCGCCTGGTTCGGGTTGCATAATTTGTGGATGCATTGAGCAGGTCCACATTTGATTTGTTTCAGCCATTTCTGCGGGATTGTTTGCTGTTTCTTCGTTTGAGGTATTTCCAGAAAGAACCCATCCGAATAAGAATCCAACAGCTAATATTCCGATGTAAATTATATATTTTTTCATGTCTTTAATTTGTTAAATAATTGATAACCGAAGTTTGGACGTAATACATTTTTACAGCTTCCACCAAATTCATTTGAAACTTTAATTGTAGTTCTTGAACATCCAAAATATCATTAAAATCAATCGTTCCTGTTTCGTAGCTCTTGATTAAAATTTGCTCTGCATCTTTGGCTTGTTTTAAATTTTTCGTTTGGGTGGTGTAGCTTATTCTTGCCGAAAAACGTTCAGTAATCGCTTTACTTAAAAGTATTTCCAAAGAGTTCAATCGCTCCCGTTTTTGAACTATTATTTCTTGCTGTTCTAACTCATTTTGCTTGGTTTGAGATTTATGTTTTTTATTAAAGATTGGGATTGATAACGCAACCATGGACATCACTATGTCTTTACCGTTATCCGAGAAATTCACATTTGGTCTTTCGGAAACATTTATATAATCTAATCCAAAACCAATCATAGGACTGCTTTCTTTTTGGTTTAGCAATTCTGATTTTTCTATGGATTGGTAGAGTTTATCATACTTTAATAATTCAGGATGCAACGCTAAACTTTCAGAATTAATTTCAAAGTCTTCAGAAGGTATCATTAAACGATCTACCACATTCACGATAATATCATTATCTCTATTCAATAGATTATTGAAGTTAGTTTGTTCTGCTAAAAATTGTTGTTGCAATACATCTTTTAATTGTTGTGTTTCGTTTTGACGCATTTGCAATCGCAACACATCTACTGCGGATGCTTTACCAACCTCAACAGAAGTTAATGCCAACGTCTCATAAGTTTCTAATAGTTTGATGTTTTCAGTTAAGACTTCTTGCTTTGCTTTGTTGGCGTATAGATTATAATAGGATTGTGATACCAAAGCCATTAGTTTTCGCTTAGCGATAACAATGTCCTCATATTTGGCATCTGCCAATGAACTCACATAGTTTTCTCTCGATGTGATGGTTCCAAACCAAGGTATCATTTGTCTAGCAGATACCTTAAATCGTTGTGCACCTGTTCTGGTTTCCGGTTCACTTACAAAGTAACCAACACCAAATTCTGTATTTGGAATGGTATTTAATTCGTTTACTTTTTCAGAAACTCTTTTGTATTGTAACTCAAATTTTTGAATTTCTGGGTTGTTTGTTAAGGCTTCATCTATAAGTGTTTCTAACTGTTGTGCATTTCCAATGAGTACAAAGAATAACGTACAAAGAATAAAGACTATTTTTATGTGTGATTTTATCTGTTTCATTTTACAGTTCTTTTAAGTTGAAATTCCGCTTTCCAGCTGTATAATACTGGAACTACAAATAAGGTTATTAAGGCTATAAGCATTCCACCAAAACTTGGAATTGCCATGGGAATCATAATATCGCTTCCTCGTCCGGTTGATGTCAATATTGGCAACAATGCTAAAAGGGTGGTTGCTGTTGTCATTAAACAAGGTCTAATGCGTTTTTCTCCTGCTTCTACTATGGATGCTCTAATTTCCGTTCTATTTTCGGGTGTGTTTTTATCGAAGGTTTGCGTCAAATAGGTTGCCATTACTACACCATCATCTGTAGCAATACCAAATAGTGCGATGAACCCAACCCAAACCGCAACACTTAAATTAATAGGATGCATCTGGAATAAGCCTCGCATGTTTTCCCCAAATAAATTGAAGTTTAAAAACCAACTTTGACCATAGAGCCATATCATTATAAAACCCCCTGCAAACGCTACTGCTATACCTGTGAATACCATTAGTGATGTCCCTACAGAACGGAATTGGAAATATAGAATTAAAAAGATAATTAGCAAGGCTAATGGCACAACCACTGATAAGGTTTTTTCAGCTCGTAATTGATTTTCATAAGTTCCTGTAAATACATAATTGATGCCTTTTGGAACTACCAATTCACCAGAATCTATCTTTTGTTGAATCAATGCTTGTGCATTTTCTACAACGCTAACTTCTGCAAAACCATCTACTTTATCGAAAAGTACATAACCGACTAAGAAGGTGTCTTCACTTTTAATGACTTGTGGGCCTTGTTCGTAACGAAGGGTTACCAATTCGCCTAAAGGCACAGGACTACCCTTTTCATCGGGCACATAAATTTGTTGTAAGTCTGTTGGATTTGCTCTTAATTCTCTTGGGTATCGCACACGAACACCGTATCGCTCTCGACCTTCCACCGTTTCTGTTAAAACCATACCTCCAACTGCGACTTTTAAAACATCTTGAACATCTTGTATAGAGATTCCATAACGTGCAATTTTCTCTCTATTAATATCAATTAACAAATAGGGTTTACCAACAATACGGTCTGCAAAAACAGCTTCTTTTTTAACACCTTCAGCTTCCTTGATGATGTTTTCTAATTGCACACCAAACGCTTCAATTTGATTTAAATCGTTACCTTTTACTTTAATTCCCATAGGGGCTCGCATTCCTGTTTGAAGCATCACCAATCGGGTTTCAATGGGTTGTAGTTTTGGTGCAGACGTAATACCTGGTAATTTGGTAACTCTAACAATTTCATTCCAAATATCGTCTGGAGACTGTATTTCTGGTCGCCAGTTACGATAGTATTCGCCATCGTCATCTTCGATTAGTTGAGCCCTTTTTACTTTGCCATAAGCAACATTTTCGGAATTATTAGGATTTGAAATAAAAAGACCATCTTTTAACTCAAACCAACCCTCCTCATTGACTTTGTAGCGTTGTCTTTCACCATCTGCATTCAGCATATATTCTGGTTTGTACTGAATCATATTTTCATACATTGATAGTGGCGCTGGGTCTAAAGCTGATTCTGTTCTCCCTGCCTTACCAACTACCGTTTCAATCTCAGGAATACTGGCTACCGCCATATCTAATTGTTGTAAAACTCTTTTATTTTCCTCTACACCAGAATGAGGCATAGAGGTTGGCATTAGTAGAAACGAGCCTTCATTTAAGGAAGGCATAAACTCTTTGCCTGTATTTTTCATAATGAAAAACCCTGCTATAACAATCGCAGTAGGAATAGACAAAAACAATAATTTATTATCTAAGCACCACCTTAAAATACACGTATAGTATTTAATGAATAGCGAAAAAATACCCAATAAACCAAAGCAAATAATACTTACAAAAATGAGATTCAAGAAGATGCTTTTATTAGCGCCTAATGGTCGCCAATATTCGGCTAAAAGATATACGATCGCTGATGCTGAAATAATGATATTGACAAGATTAGTTTGTTTGTCCGCTATCTTATTTTGAAGATTGAGAAGTGCTGTAATTCCAAAAGCTATTAAAATCAATCCTATCCAATAACCATAACCTACTGCTGAGATACCTGAGACTATTAAAACACCATTTAAAACATACTTAAAAGTGTTTTTAATACTTTTCTTTCTAAATAAAAACGCTGCAAAGGGAGGAATTAAAAATAAGGCGATAATAATTGATGCAGTCAACGCAAAGGTTTTTGTAAAAGCTAATGGTCTAAATAATTTGCCCTCTGCACCAATCATCGTAAACACAGGAATAAAACTTATGATTGTTGTCAAAACTGCGGTAACGATTGCACCAGACACTTCTGCTGTGGCATTATAAACTAATGTATTAATGGATTGTGTTCCATCATCTTCATCCAAGTGCCTAATAATATTTTCTGAAAGTATAACGCCAACATCAACCATTGTACCAATAGCAATAGCGATACCTGATAAAGCGACAATGTTTGCATCTATTCCAAATAACTTCATGGCTATAAAAACCATTAAAACCGCAACAGGCAATAAGCCAGAGATTAATATCGAAGCTCGAAGATTAAATACCATAATGATAATAACCAAAATGGTAATAAGAATTTCTAAAGTCAATGCTTCATTAAGCGTGTCTAAGGTTTCTTGAATTAACTCTGTTCTATCGTAAAATGGGACAATGGTTACTTTTGATGTTCTACCATCTGATAAGACTTTTGTAGGTAATCCTGTACTTAATTCGTTAATTTTCTCTTTTACATTATTAATAACATCCATTGGGTTTGCATTATAACGAGCTACGACAACAGCACCTACAACTTCTGCACCTTCTTTATCTAACAAGCCTCGTCTTGTTTTAGGACCTAATGAGACTTTTCCAATATCCTTGATTCGTATTGAAGTATAATCTTCTGATGTAACTACAGCATTTTCAATGTCGGCAATGGACTTAACATAACCCAAACCACGTACTAAATATTCAGCATTATTAATTTCAATAGTTTGTGCTCCAATGTCTTGATTACTTTCTTTAACTGCTTTTACGACCTGATGCAATCCAATATTATATTGACGCATCAATTCAGGATTTACATCCACTTGATATTCTTGAACATAGCCACCAATAGATGCAACTTCAGAAACGCCACTTGCAGAGGAAAGGGCATACTTTACATAATAGTCTTGTATGCTCCGTAATTCATGTAAATCCCAACCCCCAGTAACACTTCCCTTTTCATCACGACCTTCAAGAGTATACCAAAATATTTGCCCTAAGCCTGTCGCATCTGGACCCAAAGCAGGTTTAACACCATCAGGCAATAAACCACTTGGTAAGGAATTAAGTTTTTCGAGTATACGACTGCGACTCCAATAAAACTCTATGTCTTCTTCAAAAATGATATAGATACTTGAAAAACCAAACATAGACGAACTGCGTATGGTTTTTACACCAGGAATTCCCAAAAGGGAAGTGGTAAGGGGATAGGTTATTTGGTCTTCAATATCTTGTGGAGAATGACCATCCCATTTAGTAAATACAATTTGTTGATTTTCGCCTATATCTGGTATAGCATCTACAGCAACTGAATTAGTTGGTAAGAAACCAGTATCCCAATTGAAAGGTGCACTAACCGTTCCCCATCCTATAAAAAGGAGCAACATTAAAACGGATACGAGTTTGTTTTCTATTAAAAATTTGATGCTTTTATTGAGCATGGATTTATTTTTTAAACAGTGATACATTGGTAGTTTAGAAACTACAGCATACAAGAAATTATCCTAAAGTATGTTCCTAGGACAATCATCTATTGTTTAAAAATCAAATTAAATAGGTCTCATCAAGCTTAAAGAGTTGCCTGACGACCAAAGGAGGGGTGTAATCTGTGTAAGAATTTACCTCTTTTTCACCAATTTCAAAAAGGTTTAGATTTATGGAAACAAAAGAAGTAACAATTTTTTGTTGTTCAAGAGAAACTGTGCTAAAAGACAGTTGTAACTCATCTTGACCCTCAACAGAGATTTGTTGGTCACTACAGCAATTATTTTTGGTAATGGCGCACTCATCAGTATTTGATGGCGTTAGCGTTTCCATTCCACAGGTTTTAACTTTGTGAAAGATAGTTATGTCTACCAAAGTATCTCCACAATAGTGCATATCAACGGTGAATGACATTGTAGAAAATAGAACTACAAAGGCCATAAATAAGGACGCTATTTTATGGATAACCTGCTTCATTATTCATCAAAGTTACCAAATTTTAATAACGTAAATATAGTTTTTAAATGAATTTTAAAATTTATTAAGTTTAAATATCAATGTGTTAAAAAAAGCTATTTCTTCTGATTTTAATCATTATTCATGAGGAAATTAATAATAGCCATCAAGTAGATAAAACATTTTCGCATTGGGATATAAGTAATATCGGTTGCCCAAACCTTATTTGGATGGTCTATCTTTAAGTTACAAAGTAGATATGATATACTTTATACTCTTTATTCCTTCTTGAAGTGTGTTTTCTGGCACAATGGCTTGAAGACCCATTACATCATAATATAAGCGCTCTTTTCATTTATTGTTAAACGCATCTTTTGTCTATAGAAAGCCAAGTATGCATACGTTTGGCTCCTTTAAAACAATGATCGGTAGCATGTTCATCCATTAAACGCATAAGCTCTAAATTTAATCCTCTCTTGCCTATAGGATAATAATTAAAGACCAGAGCGATGTAGCTGTAGTAATTTGATTTATATGTTAACCCTTAGTTTAGAATGATCCCTGCTTACAATTGTTCTTTTTTCTTTAATGGATTTCATCGCAAGGCATTCTTTAAAAAATCAAGCTCCACTTTTTGTTGTCCAATTACTTTTAATAATCATTCCTCTTTTGAGTTCTGCCTCACTCTTCTTTGATTTGATCCCTTTAGTAAATACCTTTTCAGCTTGAGATAGAAACTCTCACTTCCTTAATTTAATATGTTGATGAGTGATTTCAAATTTCTGTGCTAAAGACTTTATCGTCTCTCATTCTTTTGGTGATTCTAAAACTAATTTAGTTTTAAACTTTGAGGTGAATTTTCTTCAGGTCATAATAGTAAATTTAAGATTCTTTTTTGAACTCAACTTACTGTTCTATTTTTGGGGGATGATCAGACATTCTCAACTTTGTTCGAGGTCTTTAGAAGTTTAATAATCCAGTTTCTTAACGCCATTGTATAGATCTTGTAAGGTTTTCTTCAAGTGGTGAAGTAGTTCAAATTCAACTGTTGGAGGAAGTTAAAGTATTCTGTTTTTAAATTCAAGGTTTTTAGATTTAGGCAATAGCAGAGATTAAGGCTGTCAATGCCTGGTTATTATATACATAATATTAATTGAATTAGATTTCTATTTGAATACTTCAAGATACTCAATAATAAAACTGTTAAATTTTAGATATTAGAATGAAGGTTGTAAAACAGAGGAAAAGGCAACATTAGAGGCAACTAAAAAAAGAAGCCCTAAAAACACTTGGTCTTCAGGGCTATTATGCGGAGAAAGAGGGATTCGAACCCCCGGAGGTGTGACCCTCAACAGTTTTCAAGACTGCCGCATTCGACCACTCTGCCATTTCTCCTTGGCGGTTGCAAATGTAGTATTATTATTTATTTTCAAACCATAGAAAAATTATAAATAATTCAATTTTGTACATTTGTATTTTCTCTCATATGGAGGACTTCTTTTATTACTTTACACTTATTGGAGTTGGCTTTGTTGTTGGATTTATCAACACACTAGCCGGAGGGGGGTCACTTCTCACCCTACCGGTATTGATATTCTTGGGTTTACCTCCAGTGATTGCCAATGGTACCAACAGAATTGTAATCCTAACGCAGGCACTTGTTGGTACGGCGGGTTATAAAAGTAAAGGAATCTCTTCTTACCCTTTTAGCCTTTATTTGGGTATTTCTGCCTCAGTTGGTGCATTGATTGGCGCTAAAATAGCAGTTGATATTAAAGGAGAAACTTTTAATAGAATACTTGCAATCATTTTGGTTGTTGTTGGTTTGCTAACCATTGTTAAAAATAAAAATACAGTTCAAGTTATTGAAGAACGTGTGACTGGAAAATATTTATATTTATCGATCATTGCATTTTTTTTTATCGGAATTTATGGAGGGTTCATCAATGCTGGAATTGGGTTTGTAATAATTATCTTCTTGAATGGCTTTAATCGGATATCATTAATTAAAACAAATGCCACCAAGGTTGCACTGATTGCAGTTTACACTTCTCTGGCGCTCGCACTTTTTGCCTACAACGGAAAAGTCGATTGGATAGTAGGTCTTTGGATGTCGCTTGGAACCGCTATAGGGGCGTGGTGGTCAAGTCGTTGGTCTGTAAAAAAAGGGGATCGTGTGATAAGAATTATGATGCTAATCATGGTAATCGCGATCAGCATCAAACTTTGGTTTTTTGACTAATAATTAATGTAGCCAGTGATTTCTAATCCATAACCAGTAATCCCGATTCGTGGTTTATTGGAAGAGTTGCTAATTACGGTGAGTTTTTTAATTTTAAGATCATGAAGAATTTGCGCTCCAATACCAAAATCTCTACTGTCCATGATCAACGGAGGTGCTTTGTCAATTTGTCCCTCAGTTTGCATTTTTTTTAGAGTTTCAATTCTGGATAATAA
>JAFMCL010000041.1 GCA_017857815.1 Flavobacteriaceae bacterium
AAATAAAAGTAGGTAATTAGAACCCAGCTATCCCCAGTGAAATAGGTGGTTTAGAGATATATGACTCATAGAATTCTTTGGCTTATAAAAGTTAGTTTGACTTATTTAAGATAATATGCCTGAATTAAGGAGGACAAGCAGCACCATCCCAGTCAGGCTGTTTTGAGGGATCATTTGCCAAGTGCAATTGGCATTGCACTAATCGTTTCATGTGTTCATGGAATAATTATTTTTATTTGAATGGATTTTTGTTTAGTACTAAAAAAAGTATAAATTCTAGAGTGAAGAAGTTTTCTTATGAGGAGTCACTAATTTGTCGCAAAAGATTTTTTCATAAAACATAAGAATAAATTTAATATGTTTTTTTCTTTAACTTCTTTACGGATTATTGAAAAAGCTTTGCCCATTTGATTTTCCACGGTTTTAATAGATATATCAAGTTTGTTAGCAATTTCACTGTACTTTAGTTGCTCAAATTTACTCAGTATAAAAATTTCTTTACATTTAGGGGGGAGTTTTTCAATAGCTATTTTTACAAGTATTATTTTTCTTAATTTTACATCTTCATCTTCATTTGCCCAGAGTACTAATCTTTTGTATAACCAACCATCGAGCATCGTTTGTTCTCGTTTATTTTTTCTATACTTATCAATAAATCCATTATACGCTGTTGTATATAAAAAATTGACTATGGATTTATTTTCATCCAAAGCATTTCGTGCCGTCCATAACTTAATAAAGGCATCCTGTACAATGTCCTTTGTTTCAGGTTGGTTTTTAGTGTAACTATTAATGAATGCAGTCAACGCCTTTATATTAGTATCGTAAATAACTTTAAATACGCTTTCATCACCTTTTTTAAGGGAAATTACTAGTTGCAAGTTGTTTTGTTTTGTTTTTTTCATTTAATAGTGAGTGCTAATGTATAAAAAAAAATTAAGTCTAATTAATAGGGTTTTTTTAATACTCATACGTATAACTAGTATATGAAAAAAGAAATAAGAATTGAAACATTAGTAGCGAAATATTGTTCAGGTGATCTATCAAATAGTGAGTTGCAAGAACTTACTACTTGGATTGGAGTAGGAAAGAACAAAAAAATCTTTAAGGATTATATTGCTTTGAATTTTACTATTGAGCAATTGAAAAGTGAAGGTCAAGATGATTCCTTGCTATGGGAACATATTGAAGCAAGTTTCAAAACTCCAGTTAAAAAAATAAACTATTGGAAATATGGAGTAGCGGCATCTATTGCCCTTTTAATAGCTATCAATTTTATTTTTGATCAAAAAAGTAAAACAGCGGTTACAAATCCAACTATTGCACATGATACCAATAAAATTGAAATTGGAACAGACAAAGCAACACTTACATTAGAAAATGGTTCTTTAGTAGTTTTAGAAAAAGGAGCTTCTTTTAAAACAAAAAATGCAAATAGTAATGGTGAAAAAATTGTGTATCAAAATGCAAAAAGCAACCCATCATCAATTAAATATAATTATCTAACCATTCCTAGAGGTGGCCAATTCTCTCTAAAACTATCTGATGGAACAGAAGTATGGTTGAATTCTGAATCTCAGTTAAAATATCCAGTGAGTTTTAGAGAAAATGAAACCCGTCAGGTAGAGCTCATTTATGGTGAAGCTTACTTTGATGTGTCGCCAAGCACAGATCATCAGGGGGCTAAATTTAAGGTGCTAAACAAAAGTCAAGAAGTTGAGGTCCTTGGGACAGAATTTAACATAAAAGCATATTTAGACGAAGCCATGGTTTACACCACATTGGTTGAAGGGAAAGTAGTTGTAAATAATGCTACTCATAAAGAAATCTTATTGCCAAATCAGCAGTCCAAAATAAACATTAAAAACAAGGTTTTAACAATTGATGAGGTTGATGTTTATAGTGAGGTATCTTGGAGAGATGGGCTGTTTAGTTTTAAGAGTAAGCCTTTAAACGAGATAATGATTGTTTTAGCTCGTTGGTACGATGTTGAAGTTGTATTCGAAAATATTGAACACAAAGCTATTAAATTTAACGGAGTACTAAGTAAAAACGATTCTATAGAAGAAATACTAACTGTAATTATGAAAACAAAATTTATTAATGCCTATGATATAAAAGATAAGAAAATTATTATTAAGTAAGAAAGAAAGGGAACAAAGTTATACCTAGACAGTAAAACACTTTATCCCCTTAAGATTATTAATTAATTAAAAATTTAACTAACCAATTAATACGCAATTTATGCAATTTAAAACTATAAATAAATTTTTCTGCAAAAAGAAAAATAAATTAAAATTTATCATGAGAGCCTTTATGCTATTGTTTTGTTCAACAGTTTTCAGTTTTTCTGCTAACGAAGTATTTAGTCAAAATGATAAAATCGTAATCAATGAGGATAAAGATGTTACAATCGATGAGATTTTTGATCTATTCAGAGAGCAAACGAAATATACGTTTATCTATCAAGAAGACCTTTTTAAAAATATTCCTAAGGTACATCTTGAAAAAGGAACAATTAAGGCCAACGAACTATTAGAGAAAAGTTTTTCTAGCGACAAGTATAGTTTTAGTTTTACTCGTAAAAATAAGATTATCATTATTGAAGAAATCCCAGTAACGATAAAAGAGGAAATTAATATACAGAAACTACAAGTTTCTGGGATCGTTACAGACGAAGATGGAAACCCATTGCCCGGAGCAAGTATTCTTGAAAAAGGAACTATTAAAGGAACAGTGACCGATTTTGATGGTAATTTTTCATTAACAGTTAGCAATGAAAATGCGATATTCGTTGTTTCTTATATTGGATTCATCTCTACAGAAATAGCCACTGATGGCCAATCTACAATTAATGTAACCTTAAAAGAGGACTTGGCTAAATTAGACGAGGTAATTATTACAGGATACAGTAGTCAGAAAAAGCTTACCATAACTGGTGCTATCAGTACTATGAAAGCCGATGATGTTGCTGATCTTCCTCTTTCTAATATTACACAAAGTATTGCAGGACGACTTGCTGGTGTTAATATGAGACCTAATGGTGGAGCACCAGGAGACGACAATCCTGAAATCAATATTAGAGGTATAGTTACAACCGGTAACTCAAAACCTCTTGTAGTTGTTGATGGTATTCGCAGGGATAATATCCAACAAATTGATCCGAATTCAATAGAAACCATATCGATCTTAAAAGATGCGGCTGCAGTTGCACCTTTTGGTATGGGAGGAGCTAATGGTGTTATATTGATTACTACCAAGAAGGGGGAACTTGGCAAGCCTATGATTAGCATTAATTCATCTATAGGTTTTCAAAATCCCACCTATCTCCCCGATATGGTAAATGCCGCTGATTATATGAGAGTTCAAAACGAAGGATATTTTAACAATACACCCAACGGAGCTTCGCCTCCTAATACTTCTGAATCTATAAGTCAATATGCTTCTTTGAATGCTAGTGATCCTTATTTATATCCTGATTCCAACTTTGTTGACCACTACAGAAAAAACACTCCAGTTTATTCAACTAACTTAGAAATAAGTGGTGGTAATGATTTAATTAAATATAGAGGTTCTTTGGGGTACTTTAAACAAGAAGGAGTTTTTGATCCTATTGGATACCAAAGATATAATTTTAGCCTTGCATTAGAAGCGCAGTTGACAAAAACGACAAAGTTAAGCATGTCTCTTTTCGGTTCTGTCGAGGATACTGACGGTATTGATGGTAATGAAAATCTTCCTCACCTGTTCAGAAGTTTTTACAAATTTATTCCAACTCAATCTTTGGCATACCCTGGTGGTGATAAATGGGGTCAGTCTGCCAACAATTCTCCATTAGGTGTTTTGAACTCTGATGGATATCGAAAGGATGAGGATAATACAATGTTAACCGCGATCACTCTTGAACAGGATATACCTTTTGTAAAAGGTTTAAGCGTAAAGGGTGTTTTTGGTTACGATCCTACTGTTAATTATTACAAAAGTTATCATGTCCCTTTTATATACCAAAACATTGATTTAAACTCTCAGCCTTATACATTTACTGATGCTGTTTCAGCCCAAGAGGGTAATGGTAAATTATTTACTTGGTTAGAACAGGAAAACAGACGTATGAGAACGTATACGTATCAAGGTTACCTTAACTATAACAGAAGTTTTGGAGATCATTCTATAACAGCTCTTTTTGTAGCTGAAGCAACAAATCGCACATCTGATTTTTTTAGTGCTCGAAGAGAAAACTTCACACTAGATATAGATGAGCTTGATTTTGGAAGTTCAGTATTAGCAGATTCCACAAACAATGGATCTTCTGGGAGCTCAAGTGAAATTGGCTATGTATACCGATTAGGTTATAATTATAATAATAAATACATCATTGACATCTCTGGTAGATATGATGGACATTATTCTTTTGGTCAAGACAATAGATGGGGATTTTTTCCAGCATTTTCTGGAGCTTGGCGATTATCGGAGGAAAAATTCATGGATCAGTTCAGCAATGTTGATAATCTTAAACTAAGAGCGTCTTGGGGGAAATCAGGTAATTTACCCTACTTTATAAACGACGATGGTTCGTCAAGAATTGCAGACTATCAATATCTGAGTGCTTATGACTTAAGAGGTGGTAAATACGCTTTTGGTACTGGGGATTTAGTTCAAGGATCTAGACAATTGTCAGAAGCTAATCCTAATATTACATGGGAAACATCTGAAAAAACTGATATTGGCTTCGATCTTAATATGTGGAAAGGATTATTAAACGTAGAGTTTGACTATTTCCAAGAAAAAAGAATAGATATGTTATTGGCTCCACAAGTAACTGTGCCTGTAGAATACGGTTTGGCACTATCGCAAGAGAATAGGGGTTCAATGAAAAATAAAGGTTTTGAAATTTCTCTAGGGACGAGTAAAGAATTTGAAAATGGTCTTCAAATGTTAGTCAATGCTAACTTCAGTTATTCAAAAAATGAAATAATTCAAGACTTTCAAACTGATGCTCAACGTTTAAATCCAAATAGAACAACAGTTGGGAAGCCCTACCAAACGCCATTTGGTTATAAATCTTTAGGTTTATTTAGTACAGCCGATGACACCAACAATGATGGTGTGATTGATTCAACGGACGGCTATAACGTACAACAGTTTGGTGTACTTAATCCAGGAGATGTTAAATATGCAGATTTAAGTGGTCCAAATGGAGTACCTGACGGTGTAATTGATGTAAATGATGAAACATCAATTGGAGATCCAACCTATCCTTCAATAACGTATGGAATAAATACAGCTTTTGAATACAAGGGTTTTGATTTGGCTCTCTTTTTTCAGGGAGTATCAGGGTCTAGTATCAATATGCAGACTTTCCTGACAGTACCTTTCTATAATAACGGAAGTAATTTCTCTTATGAATACTTTAATAACCGTTGGACACCTGATACTCAAGATGCACGTTATCCAAGGGCAACTACAGCTCCTGACTCTAACAATACTCAAGACTCAGATTTTTGGATGGAAGACACCAGCTATATTCGTTTAAAGACTCTTGTGTTAGGCTATACTCTACCACAAAAGATTAGTGATCGTTTAGATTTATCCTCAGTTAGACTAAATCTTTCAGCTCAAAATCTATTCACTCTGAGTGGACTTGATTTTGTTGATCCTGAGTTAGGATATTATGAGCGTGAAAATGCTTATCCTGTGCAAAGAACAATATCCTTTGGAGTGAAAGTTAATTTATAATATTTATTTAAAAGTTTATCATGAAAATAATAACAAAAAATATAAAATTTAGAGTGGTAAGTTTCTTATCACTCACCTTAGCGACTTTATCTTGCAATACAGATGATTTCCTCGAGAATACAGATAAATCGAAGCTTAACGACGCAACTCAGTGGGCTTCAGAAGCTAATGCTGACATATACATCAACGATCTATACAATGAATTGCCAAGGCAAGGTGCCTTTACCGAGCAGTTAGATTATTTCACTGACGATTATAATATAAGTCACTATTATACAGGTTACCAGTGGAGAAGTGGTGTTTGTCAAGTTCCACCAGAAAGTTGGTCACATCCATGGTTCGGAACCCACGGTCCTACTCATGGCTTTACTTGGGACTCTTTTTTCAAAAGATTAAGAATGGTAAATACTGCTCTCGAAAAGCTGGACTCAAATGCTGAAAATTACTCAGAAGAATTTTTGAATAAGAGAACTGATGAAATTAGATTTTTAAGAGCGTATTTTTATAGTGAATTCTTTATGCATGTTGGTGGTTTACCAATTATTACAACTGCTTTAGATCGAAGCACTACAAAGTCAGATGATTTACTAACACCGAGATCAACCTTCGAAGAAACTTTCAATTTTATTGTAAGTGAATTAGATGCTGTTGTAAAGAATGAAAACTTATCTATAAAATATTCTTCTGGCAATGAAGATGCTGGAAGAGCTACTTTGGGTGCTGCTCTTGCCTTGAAAGGTTGGATTGAACTTTTTGGTGCAAGCCCTCTTTTCAATAGTGGTTCAGCATATCTAGGTGATCCTGGAAATTATGTGCATTTTACAACTTCAGATCCAAATCGTTGGGCTAATGCAGCGGCTTCAAACAAAAAGTTTATAGATTTATATGGAGGTGGCTACTACGATCTCTTTGATGATCTTGCTAATTTATGGAGAGTTTCAAATGAGTACAATTCAGAAATTATATGGGACAGACAGGCGGTAGCAAATGTTCCTTATATGGGGATTGATTATGAAACTAGAGGAGGAGTAACATATGTCTTGGGCCAAATCAGATGTTGGGGAAATTATAACCCTACCCAAGAAGTCGTAGACCAATTTAAAATGGCTAATGGAAAAGAAATTACTGATCCTACTTCAGGATATGATCCACAAGCACCATATGCTAATAGAGAAAAACGCTTTTACGATTTTATAGTTTATGACGGCGCACCATATAAATTGGATTGGATGAAAACAGCTGATACTATTTATACTCGTATAGATGAAACCAAAGAGAATCTCAACCAAATTGATCTTTCAGGTTCATCTGATGTTGGTGATTCAGGATATTATCAAAAGAAGAGAATGAATCCTGATGCTGCTCCGGCGGGGGATGCCAGTGGGCAAAACGATGTCTTTTATAGATATGCTGAGGTATTGCTTAATTATGCAGAAGCGCAAAATGAAGCTGTTGGACCCGATGCATCTGTTCACGAAGCAATTAATAAAGTTCGAAACCGATCAGATTTACCTGATTTACCGGAAAGTCTTACACAAGACCAGATGCGTAAAGCGATATACTCAGAAAGAAGAGTTGAACTTTCTTTCGAAAATAAAAGATTTTGGGACCTCAAGCGTTTAAAAATTGCTGAAGATGTAATGAATAAAAGAATTCACAATATGGTAATTCGTAATTCATCTCCATCGGATAATTCGGGTGATTGGATTTATAGTGTAGAGGAAGATGAGTTGGATGATGCCATTTTTAATCTAAAACAATATATGAATCCAATACCTCAAAATGCTTTGGATCAAAACCCGAAGCTTATTCAAAATCCAGGGTATTAATAATCCGATAATTAGAAATTAATCTTAGTTTTTTTAAAGTGAAAGTATGGTTGAATATAATATGTTTCTTTT
Organism: Flavobacteriaceae bacterium; assembly: GCA_017857815.1. Taxonomy (GTDB): domain Bacteria; phylum Bacteroidota; class Bacteroidia; order Flavobacteriales; family Flavobacteriaceae; genus UBA8316. Next base: position 7,638 of record JAFMCL010000041.1, read on the forward strand.
ACATAATTCAATTATATTTTCACTTTTAAATTTTAAAAATATCATTTTCTAAATAATAAAATCTTGATAATAAATTCCTTTATTTTTTAATTATGGGGAAATTTAGTATCGGACTTTAAGAGAGAGGAAAACTTTACCTCTCTCTTGTTTTATATGATAAATTCAAGTAAGGAAAATTGGAAAAACTTATAATGTTGAATAGTAATAATTATTATGCAAATAATTGAAAATAAAAAACAATATGATGTTATTATTGTTGGTTCTGGTGCAGGAGGTGGTATGGCAACAAAAGTTCTTGCTGATGCAGGATTAAAAGTTGCTGCAGTTGAAGCGGGACCTTATTTTGATCCAGCCAATCCAGCACAACAAACCCAATTGAAATGGCCACATGAGTCTCCTAGAAGAGGAGCTGGAACCACTCGTGCTTTTGGCGAATTTGATATGGCCTATGGTGGCTGGGAAATTGATGGAGAGCCCTATAATCAAGTTGGTGACTCCCAATTTGACTGGTTTAGATCTCGTATGTTAGGAGGAAGAACCAATCACTGGGGTAGAATTTCATTGCGGTTTGGACCACGAGACTTTAAAGGAAAAGATCGGGACGGCCTTGGAGAAAACTGGCCGATTGGATATGAAGATGTTAAACCTTATTATGACAAAGTAGACAAGTTAATCGGAGTTTTTGGAAGTAAAGAAGGAATGTATAACGAACCTGATGGGTATTTTTTACCCGCTCCCAAACCCAGACTACATGAATTATATTATAAAAAAGGGGCTGAAAAAGCGGGCGTAAAAGTAATGCCCTCAAGACTTTCTATTTTAACAAAACGAATCAACAATGAACGAGGAATTTGTTTTTATTGTAACCAATGTAGTCGCTCCTGTTCTGTGTATGGAGATTTTTCTGCCGGTTCATGTTTGATTTTTCCAGCTCAAAAATCTGGAGGTCAAGTTGATCTATATGTAAACAGTATGGTGCGAGAAGTTACTACAAACGATGAAGGAAAAGCCACCGGTGTTTTATATATTAATAAAGAAGACCGTAAAGAATATCGTATTTCTGGGAAAGTAGTTGTTCTTGCTGCTTCTGCCTGTAGTACTGCTCGAATTTTATTAAACTCCAAAAGTGCTCAGCACCCAAATGGCCTTGGAAACAGTAGTAATATGGTTGGAAAATATGTCCATGATTCCACAGGAAGTGATCGTATGGCTTTTGTACCTGAAATGATGAATAGAAAACGTTACAACGAAGATGGCGTTGGTGGAATGCATTTATATTCTCCTTGGTGGTTAGATAACAAAAAATTAGATTTTCCCAGAGGCTATCACATTGAAGTATGGGGTGGATTGGGAATGCCAAGTTATGGAAGTGGATTTGATCCTAACAGCTTAAATAAGTATTTAGGACTCAAAGTGGGAGGTTATGGAAATGGACTCCGAGATGATGTGAAAAAATTCTATGGCTCCGTGATGGGTATGTCTGGACGTGGAGAGTCAATAGCTAGTATAAACAACTATTGTGAAATTGATCCAACTACTGTTGATGAATTTGGAATTCCTGTATTGCGATTCAACTACAGCTGGTCAGATTATGAGCGTAAACAAGCACGTCACATGCACGAGACTTTTGAGGAAATCATTCACAATATGGGGGGTGTAGTTTTAGGTGATAAACCCGGAAAAGATAAAGATTATGGCTTGTTGAATCCAGGGCGAATTATTCATGAGGTAGGTACCACTCGAATGGGAAGTGATCCTACAAAATCAGTTGTAAATGAGTTTGAACAATTACATGATGTAGACAATGTATTTATCGTAGATGCAGGTCCCTTTGTATCTCAAGCTGACAAAAATCCAACATGGACGATTATGGCGCTTTCATGGAGAACCTCAGATTTTATTATAGAACAATTAAAAAAACAAAACATATAGTCATGAATAGAAGAGACAGTATACGTTCCTTGTTTTTAGGAAGCATGGCCGGAGGATTAGCACTCGAAAGTTGTGTGTCAGCTCCAGAAGAAGTTATAAATGAAAAAATTTGGCAATATCAATATGGGAGAACTCCCAAAGAAGCTGCTTATGACGAGAAACTTTTGGCCTCTCAGTATTTTGAAAATACCGAGTTAAATAAGATTACCCGTTTGGCAAACCTGATCCTACCTCCTACCCCAGAGGGAACAATTGAGGAAGCAGGTGTCCCTCCGTTTATTGAGTTTATGGTAAAAGATTTTCCTGGACTTCAAACCCCTTTAAGAGGTGGATTGATGTGGCTGGATAGTCATTCAAACAGAACCTATGGAATGGACTTTATTAAATGTACCGAAGACCAACAACATGAGGTTTTAGATCAAATAGCTTTTCCTGATCTTAAAGCAAGTTCGCAAAAGCAAGAGGTTCAATTCTTTTCATTGATGAGAAATCTCGTAATGACTGGATATTTCACTTCGGCTATTGGAATAAAAGAACTCGGATATAAAGGAAATCAGCCCAATGTATGGGATGGTGTTCCTGAAGATGTTCTTAAAGATCATGGAATGATTTATGATGAATCTTGGTTGCCAAAATTTATTGATCAATCCAAACGTAATGATCAAGCCGTTTGGGATGATGATGGAAATTTAATCTCCTAAGAAATCAACTGTATTTAAAAAAAACTCTTTTAAGACTAATTAAATTCTTGAAATGTGGAGGCAACCCAAACTCGGGATTTAATATATTTATTTATAACCTCAATGGGAATCTATTTTTTTTTATGTTTAATGAAGGGCAATATAAACACATACTCTTAAGATAAGTGTTTATAACTTTCTTAAATAAATCTAATAATTCAATCTATGGAAAACACATATGATGCAATTGTCGTTGGAACAGGAATCAGTGGCGGATGGGCTGC
>JAFMCL010000042.1 GCA_017857815.1 Flavobacteriaceae bacterium
TTGCCTATGAAAAAGGATTTATTTCGAAAGAGCAGCTATTAGCAAGCGCAGAAAAATTAAAGCAAACCGAATATGGAGCCTACCTAATCAAACGATACAGTTCTTAGATAAAATTTCATCTTAAGTAAATTTGCAAACATGAATATCATTTTAACTTCTTTTAAAGAGGTTTTTATTTTAAAGCCAAGTGTTCATTTGGATGAAAGAGGTTCATTCATGGAGAGTTTTAATGCAATTCAATTTGAAAAAGCTACTGGGTTAAAAATAAATTTTTGCCAAGACAATGAGACGCGCTCCAAAAAAGGTGTTTTGCGCGGATTGCATTACCAATTACCGCCCTTTAGTCAATCAAAGTTGGTTCGGGTAATTGAAGGAAAGGTTTTAGATATAATTGTTGATGTTCGAAAAGGATCGCCCACTTTTGGGCAGCACTACAGCTGTGAATTAAGTGCTGAAAATCAATTACAAATTTTTATTCCAAGAGGTTTTGCTCATGGATACATTACGCTAAGTGAATCTTCTATTTTTTCCTATAAAGTAGACAATTACTATAATAAAGAATCAGAGGCGAGTATTGCCTATGACGATCCCAAATTGGGCATTGATTGGATGCTGGACCCCTCCACTTTTTTGATATCTGAAAAAGACAGGCTACATCCAAATTTAGATCAAGCACAATGTTTTGATTTTAATCACCCACTCTATGATTAAAGTATTAGTTACAGGAGCCAACGGTCAATTGGGGCAATCATTTCGTTATTGGGCATCTCGGTTTCCGAAGTTTGAATTTACTTTTTCTGACCTTCCGGAATTGGATCTAACCAATGACTTACAGCTTACCCATTATTTTGAAAAAAACACTACCGATTATGTTTTCAATTGTGCAGCATACACAGAAGTTGACAAAGCAGAAGAAGAAATAGTACTTGCGCACAAATTGAATGAATTGGCGGTTAAAAAATTATGTGAATTGGCAAAAAAACACAGATTTAGACTCGTTCATTTTTCAACCGATTATGTCTTTGATGGCACAAATGAAAACCCCTACAAAGAGACCCATCCACATGCTCCACAAAGTGTTTATGGAGTTTCAAAATCCAAAGGTGAGCAGGCCATATTAAATGCCGACATTGATGCTTGGATAGTTCGTACTTCTTGGCTTTTTAGCCCTTATGGTAAAAACTTTGTCAAAACGATTTTTTCATTACTTCAAAACAAAACAGAAATTAATGTAGTTGCCGATCAAACGGGAGCACCCACCTATGCCATTGACCTTGCAAAGTCGGTTTTAGAAGCCTTAGCGCAAAGATCTTTCGGCAAAAAAACAAGTGTTTATCACATTACAAACGAAGGCATCACTACTTGGCACGAGTTTGCCTTGAAAATCAAGGAATTAATTAATTCAGACTGTGAAATTAAACCCGTAGCTACTGAGGATTACCCTACTTTGGCCAAACGTCCAAAATATTCTGTTTTAAGCATTGAAAAGTTTAAAAAGGAATTTAAAATAAAATCAAGATCTTGGGAATGGGTTTTGGCGGATTGTTTAAAAAAAATAAAATCTGAATCATGAGAAAATCAGTTTTAATAACTGGGGGAGCAGGCTTCATTGGCTCACATCTTATTAGAAGATTAGTTAACCGATATCCTAATAGTGACTTTGTCAATCTTGATGCATTGACCTACGCAGGAGACTTAAAGAAACTAGAAGATGTTTCCGGTCTGAAAAACTATCAGTTTGTCGAAGGAGATATTTTAGATTCCTCACTTTTAAAATCTCTTTTTAAGGAATACCATTTTGATGGAGTGATCCACCTCGCTGCGGAATCTCATGTTGATCTATCGATAAAAGACCCTTTGAATTTTGCCCAAACCAACGTCATGGGTACTTTGAAGATGTTGGAAGTTGCAAAACAAGCGTGGAAACCAGAGATGGAAGGGAAATTATTCTACCATGTGTCTACTGATGAGGTCTATGGAAGCTTGGGGGAAGAAGGGTTGTTTGAAGAAACCACACCTTATGATCCTCGTTCACCTTACGCTGCTTCAAAGGCAGCATCAGATCATTTTGTTCGCGCTTATTATCACACCTATGGACTGCCCGTTGTAATTTCTAATTGTTCTAATAATTATGGGCCAAACCAATTTCCTGAAAAATTAATTCCGTTAATTATAAAAAATATTGTGAATGAAAGTTCACTTCCAGTTTATGGAGACGGTCAGAACATAAGGGATTGGCTTTATGTAGAAGATCACGCGGAAGCGATCGATTTGATTTTTAATAAAGGGAAAATTGGAGAAACTTACAACGTGGGAGGGAATAACGAAATTCGAAACATTGAAATTGTCAACCAACTCATTGAGGTATGCGACCGTCAATTGAATCGCGCCAAAGGGAGTTCAGAAAAACTTATTGAGTTTGTTACGGATCGACTTGGACACGACTATCGTTATGCGATTGACGCTTCAAAGCTAGAAAATGAATTGGGGTGGACACCCAAAACAAATTTTAAGGAAGGTCTAGACAAAACCGTCCGAAGTTATCTGAAATTATAAGTCATTATTTTTATTAAAAGAGTCATACGCTTTAAGAAATAGATTAGCACAAAGGTCAAATATAAAAATAAGCATCACTTGTTTATATATTTAAATTAATTACCTTTGCGGTTCGAAAAATATATACTATGTACGCAATTGTAGAGATAGCAGGGCAGCAATTTAAAGTTGCAAAAGACCAAAGGCTTTTTGTACATCGTTTACAAGACAAAGAAGGAGCGAAGGTTTCTTTCGATAAAGTCTTTTTGTTAGATGATGGAAAAAAAGTAACTGTAGGCGCCCCGGCTATAACTGGAGCTTCAGTAGAAGCAAAAGTTTTAGGTCACCTCAAAGGTGATAAAGTAATCGTTTTTAAGAAGAAACGACGAAAAGGATACCGTGTGAAAAACGGACACCGTCAATCTTTAACCCAACTGGTTGTTGAGCAAATCAACGAAAAACCAGCTGCAAAGAAAGCACCAGCGACAAAAGTTGAAAAGCCTGTTGCTGAGAAAAAGGTTGCAACCAAGGCAGCTGCTGCTAAACCAGCCGCTAAAAAAGAAGCACCTGCTAAAAAGGCTGCTCCCAAAAAAGCGACTACAGCTGAGAAAAAACCAGCTGCAAAGAAAGCACCAGCAAAAAACAACAACGACTAAAAAATAAAAATTATATACCATGGCACATAAAAAAGGAGTTGGTAGTTCTAAAAACGGTAGAGAGTCAGAATCTAAACGCCTAGGCGTAAAGATTTTTGGAGGTCAAGCTGCTAGAGCAGGTAATATCATTATTCGCCAAAGAGGTACGGCACATAACCCAGGAGAAAATGTTTATTTAGGTAAAGACCACACCCTTCATGCAAGAGTGGATGGTTTGGTTAAGTTTACCAAAAAGAAAAACAATAAGTCTTATGTATCTATTGAGCCTTTTAAGGCTTAGATAGTTCAATGACAACGATATAAAACCTATAGTGAAAACTATAGGTTTTTTTATGGGTTTAATAATGCACCGTAAATATTTTCTCGAAGTGCATTTCCATAATAATTACTATGAGGCAACATTTGCGTCATCCAAAGCCCTATTAATTGTTGCTTTGGATCAATGAAAAAGTGAGTTCTAAAATAGCCTCCCCAAGACAATTGACCATTGTTTCCTGATCCTTCCGCTTTGTCAGCGTCTAAAATTACCTCAAACCCTAATCCAAAACCTTTTCCTGAACTTTGATACAAATCACCTACATGGTTTTGTGCCATTAAAGAAACCGTTTCAGGTTTTAAAACCTGATGTTCTTTCCAAGTCCCTTTGTTTAAAAACATTTGACAAAAGTTTAAATAGTCCTTTGCTGTAGAATAAAGACCATGGGTCCCTCCGAATATTGTGTTTCCTGTTTTAGGAACTTGTATTTTACTGGTTTCCAATTTACCATTTTCGTTAAACACGTGTAAGGACACAACTCGACCACTTTCCTTTTCTGGAATATTATATCCAGTATCCTTCATTTCAAGAGGATCGAAGATGTTTTCTTGAAGATAGTCTTGAATGTTTTGTTTAGAAACACGCTTTATAATGAGTGCCAAAAGATCACCACCAGCACTGTAATGCCATTGTTTATCTGGCTGTCCAATCAATGGAACCGACAACAATGCTGCAACACGACTTTCTATATTTTCATGTATTTTGTAATCCTCAGGTTGACCATAAAGCAATTGATAAAGTTGTGACTCCAACTTATTGTCTCCCAACCCATGAGAAAGTCCAGAGGTGTGGGTAAGTAAATGCTTAATTGTCAAGCTTTTTTCCAGGGGCATAGTAGAACCTTCCATACCTTGCTCAGGATCAATTGTAACCCTAAGGGTTTCAATTTCTGGTATAAACCTTGACACAACATCTTCTAGGGAAAGCAATCCTTTTTCATGCAATTGCATGATGGCCGTACTGATGATTGGCTTGGTCATGGATTGAATGTAATAAATACTGTTTTTTGCTAACTCTTTTTGTTTTGTAATATTCGCAAACCCTTGAGCTTCATGGAATACGATTTTATTGTCTTTGGAGATTAATACTTCTGCACCTGCTATTTTCCCTGCTGTTATTTCTTTTGAAATAAAATGTTTGAGTTCAGCTATTTTTTTTGTGTCAAAGCTTTGTTGGTGTTTTGTTGCGCTTAGGTTACAAGTAGTAAAACTCAAAAGAGATAAAAGAGAATAGATAAAACTATGAAAGCGCATAATTAGATAAATAAGTTATAAACAGATTCCCTAAAATAAAATAAGCCAGTTTTTAACTGGCTTATAAAATCATTAAAATTTATTTTTTAGTACCTGTAATATTCTGGCTTGTAAGGCCCCTCTACGGTTACGCCAATGTACTCAGCCTGATCTGTTGATAATGACTCTAATTCAACACCCAAATGATCTAGGTGCAAAGCAGCCACTTTTTCATCAAGATGCTTAGGTAACATGTATACTTTGTTTTCATACTTGTCAGTATGCAACCACAATTCAAGTTGTGCCAGTGTTTGGTTTGTAAACGAGTTACTCATCACAAAACTAGGGTGTCCCGTAGCACATCCTAAATTTACCAAACGGCCTTCAGCCAAAACGATTACTTCTTTTCCATCCTCAAGGGTGTATAGGTCTACTTGTGGCTTTATTTCAACCTTAGAGTCTCCATAGGTGTCGTTTAACCAAGTCATGTCAATTTCATTGTCAAAATGTCCAATGTTAGCAACGATGGCTTTGTCTTTCATTGCCAAGAAATTTTCTTTCTTGAGAATGTCTTTATTTCCGGTAGCAGTAACAACGATATCAGCATTTCCGATGACAGTGGCTAATTTTTTAACCTCAAAACCATCCATTGCAGCCTGAAGGGCACAGATTGGATCGATTTCAGTAATGGTAACAATCGCGCCAGCTCCTTTAAAAGAAGCAGCAGTGCCTTTTCCAACATCTCCATAACCAGCTACAACTACACGTTTACCAGCGAGCATTACATCAGTAGCTCTTCTGATTGCATCAACCGCACTTTCTTTACAACCATATTTGTTGTCAAATTTAGATTTAGTGACAGAATCATTAACGTTGATCGCAGGCATTGGAAGTGTTCCATTTTTCATTCGTTCATAAAGACGGTGAACTCCTGTTGTTGTCTCTTCAGACAATCCTTTAATTTCATCTATTAATTCAGGAAAAAGATCCAAAACCATATTGGTAAGATCTCCTCCATCATCTAAAATCATGTTCAAAGGCTTGCGATCTTCTCCGAAGAAAAGCGTTTGCTCAATACACCATTCGAATTCTTCTTCATTCATTCCTTTCCATGCATAAACAGGAATTCCAGCGGCTGCAATTGCAGCAGCAGCATGATCTTGAGTAGAAAAAATATTACAAGAACTCCAAGTAACATCGGCTCCCAAAGCAATTAGGGTTTCAATCAAAACAGCAGTTTGAATGGTCATGTGAAGACAACCTGCAATTCTGGCGCCTTTTAGGGGTTGAGAAGGGCCATATTCACGCCTCAAAGCCATTAAACCTGGCATTTCAGCTTCTGCCAATTGAATTTCTTTTCTCCCCCAGTCAGCCAAAGTGATGTCTTTTACTTTGTAAGGTTGGTATGCAGCTGAAGTTTTTGTTTCCATAGTTGTATCTTTGAACGATTTAGGATCCAAAAATACGTACTTTAAAATTAAATTCAAATGCCTTTAAGGGATCATATTTTTTTAGATGGAAACATTCAAGTTTTTACCTGGCAGATCGAGGAAACTTTGGAAGATTTAAAGTCCAATATACTGCTTTCTACAGTAGATCAGGAAAGGCTAAATTTGAGAAAAAGTGTGCACCATCAAAAAGGATTTTTAGCGACTCGAAAATTGATTTTGCATGCTGGAATCGATTCAGGTTCCGTAAAGTATAATACATTTGGTGCTCCTTTTTTAGACTCTGGCAAGCACCTCTCCATAGCCCATTCTAAAACTCAAGCTGGAATTGCCGTTGGAGATCATTCTTTGGGATTTGATATTGAGGAGTATCACCTTAAAATCCAAAATATAGCCCCAAAATTCTTACACAAAGATGAGTATTATGCCATTGAATCCCTTAACCCTATTAAAACATTAACCAGAATTTGGACAGCTAAAGAAGCGCTATATAAAGCATTAAATATTCCTGGGATTTCATTCTCAAAACAATTATTTATAACTCCTTTTCAGACAGATCAAACCAAAGGTAATGCTGAAGTTAGGATGGGTGGCGAACTTCGTAAATTTTCTCTTGATTTTATTTTGAACAAAGATCATTGTGCAACTTTGGCAGTGGAAAACAAATAAAAACAAGCTTATTATTTGGCAATTGTTTTTAATAAATTAAAACCGATAACTAATAGTAAATCTTAAAACCGCTTTTCCAACAGGATATGGAACATTTGTGTTTAAAAACTGATTCAACAGTAAAATTGCCTTCACTTTACGATTAAATTCCAATCCTGCCTGAATTCCATAACCATAAGCGATTGATTTAAGGTCTTCTTCAAAAAAAGTAGACAAATCTTTTTCATTGGTATGATTAAAGACCACGTGGGGATAAATCCAGAGATCGATACTTTCATTTTCAAGAGCATCTTCAAAAATCAAGTTTTGATAAACTCCACCCAACTGACCATAGTTTGTTAAGAAGTTGTTTTCCAAGCCTTTTAATGGAACCGCTTGAATTAATTTTTTACCTGCTCTGATGGCGAGCCTGTAGGAGGATTTGTCTTTTTGCTTGATCGGAATGCCAATAAAAAAACTTCCATTGACTCTTCCACCTAGTGGGTTTAAGAGGTGAGATAGGGTGTTTAATTTGTCATTTTTATTTCCAGTGATTAAAGATTGAGTTCCAACGACAGAGAGCGTAAAGACAATCCCCTTTTTTGAACCATATTTTATTTTAATTGCTTCAGTACTACTGTCCAAATGTCCTAAAGTATTAGCACTTAACATGAATTCTTTGAAAAGAGTAACTTTAAAAACACTTTCCTTTTTGGAAGGTGACCAATAATCAAGTTCAAGAAGTTGCGCTTGTGAGAAGAGAGTATAAAGGAAAAGCAGGATAAATAAAAATCTTCTCATTTACCGGAAAATTTAATTAGAAATAAACAATTGATTGTTTGAACTTCTTACGCTATAATACAACATGGGGTAGGGACTTTTTGTTTCTTCTTCAGGATTTAGAAGCTGACCCGTGGCAAGGCTGTATTGATAATCTTCACAACTACATTCTGCAAGTACACCAAAGATTTCCAGTTTAGAACAATCTTTAAGCGCATGATTTGGACAAGAGGCATCCCAAGCCAGATAATCATTACCATTAAGATTAAACACTAATACACCATTGACGCCCCCCTGATTCAACCGCATGCTTCCGCCAGCAAAACGCAAGAGATCATAGGAGGGTAGATTCAAATTAATTTGTAAATTGAATTTAACGTTTGACAAATAAGGATTTCTTTCCATTTTTTCTGAACTACAAGAATTCAGTAGAAAAAGAATCAATGATATTTTAAGAATGAATATTTTACAAAAAGCCATCAAATGTCTATATTTGGTAAAATACCCTTAAATACAAAGGGTATTTTCTTTTTAAAGAAACGCAAAAAAAGTGAGTAAAGTATCCTATTATACAGAAGAAGGTTTAAAAAAGCTTCGTGAGGAACTCAATTATCTAAAGGACATTGAGCGACCAAAAGCATCCCAAGCAATTGCCGAGGCAAGAGATAAGGGAGACCTCAGCGAAAATGCAGAATATGACGCAGCCAAAGAAGCACAAGGCCTACTTGAACTTCATATCTCTAAAATGGAAGAGACTTTATCCAATGCAAGGTTAATAGACGAATCTCAACTGGATACTTCTAAAGTTTTGATCCATTCTAATGTGGAAGTTAAAAACAAAAGCAACGGAGCGCTAATGAAATACAAGTTGGTTGCACAAAGCGAGGCAGACATAAAAACGGGTAAGATTTCGGTTGATTCCCCCATTGGCAAAGGTCTTTTAGGGAAAAAGACCGGAGAAATCGCTGAGATTTCCGTCCCCAATGGCATCATAAAATTGGAAATTATTTCAATAAGCAGAGATTAATTATGCCAGGTATTTTTTCTAAGATAATTGCAGGCGAAATTTCTTCTCATAAAGTTTATGAAGACGAAAATCACTATGCTTTTCTTGATGTCAATCCAAATGCATTAGGACACACCTTGTGTGTTCCCAAAAAAGAGGTGGATAAAATATTTGATCTGTCAGAAGAAGACTACAACCAATTAATGAATTTTTCAAGAAAAGTTGCCTTAGCACTACGAAAAGCAATTCCATGCAAGCGAATTGGCATGAGCGTTATTGGACTTGAAGTACCCCATGTGCATGTTCATCTAATTCCACTACAAAAAATGGCAGAAGCTACTTTTCAAAAAAAGGTAAAGCTAACACCTGAGGAATTTGAAGAAATTGCAAAAAAAATTCAAAGTTGCTTTTAAGCAGTTTTCTTAAGGATTATTTCAAAAGTAGTTCCCTTTCCAAACCTAGAATTCTTTACACCTATTTTACCTTTGTGGTAGTCTGTGATAATTCTTTTGGCTAATGAAAGCCCCAAGCCCCAGCCTCTTTTTTTAGAAGTAAAACCTGGTGTAAAAATCTTTTTGTAAAATTCCTTTTTAATGCCCGATCCTGTATCACTAATCTCTAGTGAGACTTCATCCTCCTTTTCAAATATTTTAAGAGTTATTTCCCCTTTGCCCTTCATGGCATCAATTCCATTTTTAATTAAGTTTTCGAGTGTCCAACTGAACAATTGAGGGTTTAAGGGAATGTATATTTCCTCTTTAGGGAATTCGATTTTAAACGCAACCAAATCTGAAGTTCTTTTCTCGAGATACTGAATGGTTTTACGGGCAGTGTAAATCAGCGCAACAGATTCTAATTCTGGTAGCGAGCCTACTTTCGAAAACCGCTCGGTGATTGTCTGTAAACGCTCTACATCTTTTTCCATCTCCAACAAAGGACCAAGGTCTCTTTCCTGTTCCTTCATCAATGTTATCCAGCCAATCATTGAAGAGAGTGGTGTTCCTATTTGGTGTGCAGTTTCCTTTGCCATCCCCGCCCATAATCTGTTTTGGTCCGATATTTTGGAGGTTTTAAAAATAAAATAAAGCACTGCACCGAATAGAAATATAATTAACAACAATGCCAGAGGATAGTATTGTAATTTTTTTAATAAGATCGAATCCCCATAATATAGTTTTTGGTTGATGTCCAAAATACTATCCTGGTATCTGATGAAAATTGGATTATTTTCTTTCTTAATATTTTTTAAAAGCTTAAAGATTTTAAGAGAATCTTCAGTTTCCGGCTCCCAATCTAAATTTTTATGTCCAATGATTTCCCCAGAACCATTCACCAAAACCATTGGATTATTCCAAGTTTGTTGCAGTATTTTAAAAGTAAGCTTACTTAAAACACTATTTTCGATGAATTCCTGTTGGGCCATTGCCCATAATTCCATCTTAGCACGTTCTTCTTTCTTGAGATTTTGAAATAAAACATTGGTGTTCCACAAAATGAGTGCAACGATAGCAAAGGCTCCTAAAAGCCAACCGTTTTTAAATCTATGTTTAATATTGTCGAACAAACTATAAAGACTCTGTTCACGAAGATACTCTAAATAAAAGAAAAGTGTTAACTAGTTATAATTGCCAAAAAACTTTTTATATTTTTGTTTTAACCGTATAAATAACTAAAAAATGGAATTAGTAGGAAAAGTAAAGTGGTTAGATGAAACCAAAGAATATGGAAGCAATGGTTTCCGAAAGAGAGAAGTAGTTGTTACAACGGAAGAACAATATCCTCAACATATTTTGGTTGAATTTATTCAAGACAAGTGTGACTTATTAGATGCTTTTCAAGTTGGGCAAAATGT
>JAFMCL010000043.1 GCA_017857815.1 Flavobacteriaceae bacterium
TTTATTTATTATTAATCCATAAACCTCTCAAATAAAGTAAATTGGAGGGGTTATTGAAAGAAATTCCAAACGATTCCGAAGCGAATTATTGAATCGCGGTAGGGTGTAAACGGCGCAGAATAAAAATTGTATCCTGTTCTATCGCTATTTACATGCTCATATTTGAAGAAAATACGGGTTTGTTGCACTTTTGCATTAACGAAAAAATCAATTCTTGGAAACTCGCCTATCAAAGTGTGGTTTTGAGCGACGAACTCTCCAATAGGCGCACTGTATCGATCTGCATAGTAGTTTGTGAAGTACTGAGCCGTTACTCCTGTTTGAAGAAAAAGGGCCTTGTTAAAAAGCTGACTGGAAAAGGTCAAAGAACTTCGTCCGATCCATTCCGGAACATTAACAACCTGAAATCCGCCTTCCTCTGATGTTTGATCAACATTTTGATACTGGATTGTATTGATTAAAGAAAATTTCCAAAAATCTAAATTTTGAACCAACCGAATTTTTAAATAGTTTATTGTTCCTTCAAATTGTGTTGGAGCTACAATTAACTCCTCTGCAATTTCATTTTTTTCAGGCAAGATATTTTTAAAATAGGCGTGATTGTTTAACACCTCATAGTTGGCATTGATTTTACCCCATTTTGGATGACCAAACTCGAGGTTTAAAGAATTAATCAGCTGATTCTTATATTCGGGTTGATTCCAGTCATAAGAAACGAAATTACTTCGGTGTAAAAAGAAATTGAAATTTGGAGCCTGTGATCTAAGACTAAGCTTAGCTCTGGCAGACCAGAAGTTTTTGAAGTCTTTACTTATTTCTCCTGTGATCTGCTGTGTTGAAAATTCTTTAATTAATGAAAAATAGGCTGTTGCTTTAAAATTATAATCTAAAAAGGTTTTTTTCCAATAAGATGATAGTGCAAATTGATTGGCTTTGATCGCTCTTGGAACTGGATCAATAACAGGCACCTCCTCATCATCTTTTGGTTCTGGGAAAACCATAAAATAATCCCAATTAATAAATTTCAATCCAGCTTTGATTTCTCCAAATATTTTATCGTTATAGACGGTATAAAACTCATTTTCTAATACATCTAAATTGGTTTGATCTTCAAAATTAGTGGTCCCCGAGACCACCCCAAAGAAACTCGTCCTTTCAGAATTGAGGTATTTAAACTTTTTTATTTCGTAATTTAATTTATGTCCAATCGTTAATACTTTTCGTTTCTCATAGTTCTTTTGCTTTTCGGTGCCTGATAAAACCAATACATAGGTTTGATCTAAATAATATCGCCTCCCTGTTAAGGAGTTATCCGCATTAATATTATTGGTTAACCTTGAGCGATCTAAAAACCCATCGTAGTCTAATTCAGAAATGGCTTTTTCAAAATGATAAACACTTTGCGAATTTAAACCTCCATTGATTTGATTCTGTAAATTTTGAGCAACATAGTGCGAGCGCTGTCTGTATCTGTAATTCCTAGAGGTATATTGACTGGCAAAAGTTACGTGGGTTCCACCACTTCTCGTATTTATATAGTTTCCCAAAGAACGATAGGCCTTGTGGGCCAAAGTAAAGTTAAATCTCGGTGAGGGATTTACAGTGATCAAAACATCTACCATTTGTCCTTGCTCAAAAACAGTTTTGAAAAACAGTTCTGTTACCGGAGAGGGCACTTCAAAATAAGGGATTTCTTCCTCTTCTTGATAACCAAAGTGTTTTGCTCTTGCACCTATTTGTGGAGTTAATTTCTGATCCTGAAAATCATACCCCATCTTATTGTACGTTTCCGCTGTGTTGGGAAAAGGCAAAAGTTCAAAATAATCCTTTCTTAAATAATTAAATCGATAATCCTTGTTGATATTTAGAGTCGTATCGAGAAAAGTTTCTCTTCCGTCTGAGTAAAATATTTTATAGTCCTCAATAGTGATTTCGTTCATTTCTTTAATAGGCATCTGGGCAATTTCTCTTTTACGAACGAGTCGCTTTTCATAGTTCGTTCTTTCCAATGAAAAGGTGTCCAAAAGGCTAATGATCATTTTACCCATCAATAATTTACTGTTATGATCTAAGGAGAAAGATTCTATAAATCCCGACAACTCACTTTTCATTTCGGGTAGGGTGTCATTCTTCAACGTTACCGTATCCAAAACAATATTTTTCAGAACCCTCGGTTTTGGTAATTGGAAGGTTAAGAACATTAAGGAATCTTGTGCGCTTATCTTAATTTTCTCTACTTCTGGAATGCTGTCCGCAATGAAGGAAATACTGTCCGACGTACTTGTTTTATAAACTTTATTGTCAAAAAGACTATCATTGGGTTTCGTCATAGAATCGAGCTGTTGCTCGAACTCTCCAGTACTTATCTTTAAGGTGTCTTTTACTTGATATCCTTCCGCTTCTTGTGCATGGGATATCAACGAAAAAAAGATAAGAAATAATAGGAACTGACGATGCATTAAAAATTCAATTTGATGCGAAGTTAAAATAAATGTCCTTAAATTGTATTTATTAAGTTGCATGAAAACAATAAGTTGTTAAAACGCCAATTCTCTTTGGCTATAGAAGCCGGAACCGATGAAGCAGGCAGGGGGTGTTTGGCCGGACCTGTAACTGCTGCTGCTGTCATACTTCCTAAAAAAATTGATCTCCGCTACCTCAACGACTCTAAAAAATTAACCGAGACACGAAGGAATTCTCTTAGGCCTCAAATTGAAAAGCAAGCTTTAGCTTTTGCTTATGCCCATGTTTATCCCAAAGAAATTGACGAAATTAATATTCTTAATGCCAGTATTAAGGCCATGCATTTGGCGATAAAACAACTTTCAAAGACTCCTGAATTTATTGCAGTTGACGGAAATCGCTTTCATCCTTTTCCTAAAATCCCGCATGAATGTATCATAAAAGGAGATGGAAAATATTTAAACATCGCTGCGGCATCAGTTTTAGCAAAAACTTACCGAGATGATTTTATGGAAACACTGCACCAAGAGTATCCACATTACTGCTGGAATAAAAACAAAGGATATCCAACAAAAGCACACAGAGACGCCATCAGAAAATTCGGAATATCACCACACCACAGAATGACTTTTCAGCTGCTCCCAAAACAATTGTAAATTGGATAGATTAAGCCTTAATTGAATTGTTGAAAAATTGATTGAATTTAATCTTTAGGATATAGTATAACGGTTAGGAGTTTTTTATTTTTGATCTATATTATGAGAAAAACAATTGGATTCTTTTTTGCAGTTTTAATAATTGGGTGTAAACCCAAAATCAGTGGAACGCTTCAACTGATTGATTATGTCCCTCAAAACACGGTTTTTGTCATTCAACTTAATGACACCGTAGCTCTGAAGTCATCCAAAATCTTGGCTAAGGTTTACAATTTAAACAAAAAATACAAAAATAGTTTTGAGAACATAAGGCCAAAAAATATTGAACTCCCCGCTCTGTATTGCATCACTCCAATTGGGAAAAACAAAAATGCCGTAAGCTTAATAACTAAGTTGAGTGCTATGGATACTCTTAATATTGCAAAAAACAACATTTCTTATAATGACATTAAAATAGATATCACCAAAAAACAAGGTGAGGTGTTTTATACCGCCAAAATGGGGGACTTCAAAATGATTTCAGAATCTCAATTGGTTTTAGAAAACTCCATTCGTAATTTCCAGAATAGCCAAAGAGGAATTATAAATAATGAGTTTTATCAATTGGCCGAAAGTATGGATAAAGATTTACCTCTTAATTTTTTCCTTAATCCCTCTGCAAAAAAAATATTGGGGGAAATATTTCCTACAGCACCGCTTTTCCCGAAAACGAGCAAACATTGGTTGGAATTAGATCTCGACATAGATGGAGAATCTTTTTCACTCAATGGGGCGGCCTTTTTAAATGACTCTCTCCCCGATGCTTTGAGTTTAATAAAAAATTTGAGCCCTAGAAAACTACACATCCCAAACACAGTTCCTATAGGCTTTACCAGCTATCTTGGTTTATCGATTGAAAACATCCAACAATTGGAGGATAACTTTAAAAACTTCAGCAGAAAAACCAATATTCCCTTAAATAATATTGATTTCTCGTCGATCAGTTCCGTAGATGAAATGGGGTGGGTTTTTCAAAACGAAAAAAAAGCATTGATTTTTCATCTAAACAATACGGAAAACCAGTTTCCCTTACTATCATTTGAAACGGAAGGGAAAAAGTACCGTTCAATTTCTTACTACCCAATTAAACTTCCCGTTGAAATAATTGAAATGACGGCTCAGTTTGGTGATAAAGTTAATGTCAAGTGGGCGGCTCCTTTAGAGGACTACTTGATTTTCACAGAAGAAGAAGCTTTGATGAAAAACATCTTGGGGAACTTTGTTGACGGAAATACCCTGGCCAACAATCTTGCTTTCAAAGAACTTCAAGACCAACTGGCAAGTAACAGTTCTTTTTTATGGATTGCGAACACCGAAAAGATATTTGACCTCTGGAAGAAAAAAGGATTAAAAAATGAGGCTTTAGATAATATTTCTTCCTCCGATTATCCTTTGATTTCATTTCAAGGTGTTGGGGAGAAAAAATTCACACACCTCCACCTAAGGGCTCAAAAAAACTTGCCAAAGAATATAGGGAAAGGTGTGAAAACCGAATTCAACATCAATCTAGACATGGCTGCAGCGACGAACCCTCAGTGGCTCAAAAACCACAGAAGCAAGGGAATGGATCTTGCGATTCAGGATGAATCACATCAATTATACCTGTTTTCAAATAATGGAAGCTTGTATTGGAAAAAACAATTGCCAGGGAAAATAATTGGTTCCATTCAGCAAGTCGATTTGTATAAAAACAAAAGACTACAAATGGCATTCAGAACGAGGGATCGCTTTATGGTTTTAGATCGCAACGGAAATATTGTTAAACCTTTTGACATAAAACTACCTAAAAGTCAAAACCCACAACCACTTGCCGTTTTTGATTATGATCTTAATCGAAACTATCGGTTTTTATTAGGCCAGGATAATTTACTTTCCATGTATGACAACAAAGGGAAGAAACTCAGTGGATTTAAGCTTAATAAACTTTCGAGCAATCTTTTAGCTGCTCCAAAGCATATTCGCATAAAAAGTAAAGATTATCTATTGTTACCATTAGAAGACAATACCCTGAAAATCGTTTCAAGAACTGGTGAAAACAGGGTTAAAGTTAAAGGAAAAATTGCCTTTAGTGGGAATCAAATTTATTCCTACCTCAACACCTTCGCGACCACAGACCAAGCTGGAAATTTAATTCAGGTTGACACCAAGGGGAATGTTGTTAAAACTCCATTAAGCCTCGCCCAAGGTCATAAAATTGATGCAACCTCAAAGTCAATGGCCTCCATTTCTGATAACATTCTAACGATCAAGGGGATTCCGGTTACACTTCCTTTTGGAGCTTATACCCAACCTAAAATCTTTTATATTAACAACATCCTATACATCACCACCACAGATCTGGAGGCTCAGAAAGTCTATGTTTATTATAGCAATGGAACAGCGGTGGAGGGATTCCCAGTCTATGGAAGTTCAGCAGCTGATCTTTCGAATATTGACAAAGATTCGGCGGTTGAATTGAGTGTTCGATCTGAAAATAAAGAGGTGCTGATTTACGAATTCAACTAAGAATTAATTTAGCTCCGCTTCGAACAAATCTAAAAAATGTTTAACCAATTTTTCTTTAACTTCATCTAAAAAAATTTCCTTTCCTAATTCTGCTTTTAAAGAAGTGACTCCTTTTCCCTTAATTCCACAGGGAACAATGTGTTCAAAATAAGTCAAATCCGTATTTACATTTAATGCAAACCCGTGCATGGTCACCCATCGACTCGCCCGAACGCCCAAGGCGCAAATCTTTCTTGCAAAGGGAGTTTCAGCGTCAAGCCAAACTCCTGTTTCTCCCTTGCTTCTTGTGGCTGTAAGTCCATATTCGGCTAGAGTTTTAATTATAATTTCTTCTAAAAACCTCAAGTATTTGTGAATGTCTGTAAAGAAATTCTCTAAATCTAAAATGGGGTATCCAACGATCTGACCCAATCCATGGAAAGTAATGTCACCACCACGATTCGTCTTATAGAATTCAATTTTTTTTTCTTTTAGACCGTTCTGGTCAAGCAACAAATGCTGAATATCTCCACTTTTACCTAGAGTGTAAACTGGTTTATGTTCAACAAAAAGCAAGAAGTTATCCGTTGGTGTGGGCTGCTCTTTCTGGCGATTCGCTTTCTTTTCAGAAATGATTTTATAAAAATAATCTTCTTGAACCTCCAAAGCTGCAGCAAACGAAAGAAGTCCCAAATCCTCAACAGTTATTATTTTGTTTTTAATATCCATTAAAACGATTCGTGTTATTTAAGATGACCAATGCAGCGATTACGCCAGGCACCCAACCACAAAGAGTCAGAAGCAATACAATGATTACTGATCCACAGCCTTGGTCGATTACTGCAAGCGGAGGGAAGAAAATTGATAATAAAACACGAAAAATACTCACTACTTTATTTGTTTAAGCAAAGATATAAAATTTGATCCCCCCTATTTCGTAAGACTACTTATCTTTGCAAAAATTGAAATGTAAGATGTCGCAACTGTCAGAACAAGAACAAGTCAGAAGAGAAAAGCTTGAAGCTTTAAAAAACCTAGGTATAAACCCCTATCCTGCTCCACTTTACCCAATCAATACTAATTCTTCAAATATAAAAGAAGATTTTGAGGAAGAAAAGGATGTCATTATCGCTGGTAGGTTAATGTCGCGAAGAATTCAGGGAAAAGCAAGTTTTGCCGAATTACAAGACAGTCAGGGGAGAATTCAGGTCTATTTTAACAGAGATGAAATCTGCACCAGTGAAGACAAAACACTTTATAATGAGGTTTATAAAAAGCTTTTAGACATTGGCGACATCATCGGTATCAAAGGAAAGCTATTCACGACTCAGGTTGGTGAAAAAACGGTTATGGTTAAGGAATTTGAAATATTAAACAAAACTTTACGCCCACTTCCACTCCCCAAAACAGATGCAGAAGGCAATGTTTATGATGAATTTAACGACCCTGAACTTAGATACCGTCAACGCTATGTTGATTTAATCGTGAATCCAAAAGTTAAGGAGACCTTTCTAAAGCGTACAAAAATAACGAATAGCATTAGAACTTTTTTTAACGAAAAAGAATACTTAGAAGTTGAAACTCCGGTACTTCAACCCATTCCTGGAGGAGCAGCAGCTCGTCCCTTTATAACGCATCACAATGCCCTCAACATGCCTCTTTATTTAAGAGTCGCCAACGAGCTCTACCTCAAACGGCTCATCGTAGGTGGATTTGATGGAGTATATGAATTCTCAAAAGACTTTAGAAATGAGGGGATGGACAGAACCCACAACCCTGAATTTACGGTGATGGAGCTCTATGTTGCCTATAAAGATTATTTCTGGATGATGGACACTACCGAAGCTCTTCTTGAGAAAGTAGCTTTAGATTCCAACGGAAGTTCTTCTGTGACGGTTGGTGACAACAGCATTGATTTTAAGGCTCCTTATCCTCGAATCCCCATTCTTGAAGCCATCAAAATTCATACGGGTGTTGATGTTTCAGAAATGGATGAAAATCAACTGCGGGAAGCAGCAAAAGACATGGGACTTGAAGTTGATGAGTCTATGGGAGAGGGAAAGCTAATCGACGAAATTTTTGGTGAAAAATGCGAACACCATTTCATTCAGCCAACTTTCATTACGGATTATCCTAAATCAATGAGTCCTTTAACAAAAGAACATCGTTCGAATCCTAAACTTACCGAAAGGTTTGAGTTGATGGTTAATGGTAAAGAACTAGCCAATGCTTATTCCGAATTGAATGACCCCATCGATCAAAGGGAACGATTCGAAGAGCAAATGCGTCTCAGCGAAAAAGGAGATGACGAAGCCATGTTTATAGATCAAGATTTTCTCAGAGCGTTAGAATACGGAATGCCTCCTACTTCAGGAATTGGAATCGGAATTGACCGTTTGGTGATGTTGATGACCAATAATAGCTCCATACAAGAGGTGTTGTTTTTCCCTCAAATGAAACCCGAACAAAAAGCAGCTGTGCTTTCAGAGGAAGAAAAAATTATTTTCGATTTGCTTAAGTCAGGAAACCCTGTTGTTCTAAGTGTTTTAAAGGAAAAAAGTGGACTGAGTAATAAAAAGTGGGACACTTCCATCAAAGGATTGACCAAGAGTAAGCTTGCAAAAGTTTTTAAAAATGAGGAAGGGTTATTTGTAACGCTTGTTTAAGATTTATTTTAAAGAAAAAAAGCTGTCCCAAAAGACAGCTTTTTTTTAGAGGGACTAAAATTAAAAAGCTTTAAATTCAGTTCGTCTATTTTGCTGATGCTTTCTTTCTGAACATTCCATACCATCTTTGCAATCATTCAAAAGCTTTGTTTCTCCATATCCGACTGCAATTAATCTACTTGATGCGACACCCCTTGAAATTAGATAATCAACAACAGATTTTGCTCTTCTTTCGGACAACTTTTGGTTTAAATTATCATCTCCTCTAGCATCAGTGTGCGAACCTATTTCTACAATAGTAGTACTATCACTTTTCAATAAACTAAGGATATGTTTATCAATAATCCTTTTAGAATCATTTGTTAGTGCTGCACTTCCTAACGCATAATGTATTGGTAAGATTTTTCCTTTTTCAGGAATGTTACAAGGAACTTCCCTCCAAGCGGTAGTTCCCCCTTTTTTAATCAATACTTTTTTTACTACTTCCACAAATTTAGCAGGAACGGTAACTGATTCAGTAGATTCGTCTTTTACGAGCACTTTCTTTTTATATTGCTTTGTAATTGCAGGAATTAAAACTTCCCTTGTTCGAGCAGCTTTAGTTTCAACTTTTCTTTCAATCAATTTATACTGACCCGTAATTCTTCTTTTGTTGGTATTTGGCCCCTCAATTAATTTTCGCTTAGGAATTGTTCTAATAACAGCAGGGTTTTCTACATAATGAAAAACTCGGCAATCTACAGGATTAATAGAAGGACATTCTGGATCTTTATCTCCAGCAACCCAATTGCCAATAGCAGGTTTTACTTCTATTTCTTCGGTGTCCGAACTAAAACTAGCGGGTATAACTGAAAGCTCGTTATATGGATCCTTAACCCAAAGTGTGTCTATTGTAGTAGTATATTCTGCAGGCTCATAAATATATTTTTTCGAGGCAGGAGCAAGAACAAAATCTTCATAACGAATTTCAAATGAAGCAGGGATTACTTTTAATATTTCATGTTCTGGTTCTGTTTCAATCTTGACAATTTCATCTTTAAATTCATCTGGTAAAATACATTTGGCAAAACATTTACCAGGATCTGGATTTTCAGGGAGGCTTGTAAAGTACTCTTGACTTGATAGAGAATAAACACTAAATAGGGCAAGAATCAGTACGTAGTTTTTTTTCATGATTAATAAGATTAGGTTATCTTACTAATATTTAAAAAAAGAATAGCTTAAATCTTCTTTATTGTTTTTTCAAACGCTTTCAGTGTAAAATCAATGTCTTCCATTGATAGTGCATCATTTAAAAAGTAACTTTCAAAAGCACTTGGAGGTAAGTAAATTCCTTCATCCAACATGCCATGAAAGTATTTCTTAAAAAAAACATTGTTTCCTAAAGCAGCAGTTTCGAAGTCAACGACTTCTTCTGCAGTGAAATGAAGCGAAATCATCGAACCAAAACGGTTAATCTGAAATGGCATTCCTTTTCTCAAAAGAATACTTTCCATACCCTCGTGTAAGGTTTTGGTTTTAGCTTCCAAGCTTGAAAAGATTGATGGATTTTGATTTAATTCAGATAACATGGCTAAACCTGCCGCCATTGCCAATGGATTTCCACTTAAAGTTCCTGCTTGATATACCGGTCCTTCCGGAGCAAGGTATTGCATGATTTCATTTTTGGCGGCAAAAGCTCCCACGGGAAGACCTCCTCCTAA
>JAFMCL010000022.1 GCA_017857815.1 Flavobacteriaceae bacterium
ATTTTGGTAATGAATTCGCCTTCTCGGTAAAGATGAAAGTTGATGTAGTCCGTAAAAATCAAATTGTTTAACGAAGCTTTGTAGCGGTCAAACTGTTCTTTGTTTCCTGTTTTCTTCGTTCCATCAAGGTCTTTGTCGCCAATGTCTTTTGCTTCAATAAACCCAACAGGAATATCTTTTTTAGTCAAAATATAGTCAGGTGCTCCGCAACTTTGTCTTTTCGGTTCGTTGGTCGCCCTAACTTCAGGGACTAAACTTTCTAAAAGTTGCTGTAAGTCACCACGAAAAGTATGTTCGGTTGCATTTCCGAGTCTGTACCTTTTGTCTAAGTTGTCAAGATATTGTCCTAATGTCATTGATTCATTCAATTTCTGTCTGAGCGTTGGCAAAAAACAGCTCTTTTGGTTTTTTGAGCGTTGGCTTTTCTTGTATGCTGCACAACGGTTTGTATATGGTGTCGTGGCTGACGTTAGGAAGCCATGCACTATATACCTTGTTGTGTGTGGTTTTCTTCATCAAAATAATTTGCCAAAATGGATTCCAATTGTTCTTCTCCTGTCAAAATTCTTTCAATTCTATTCCAAGTTTCTTCATTCAATATTGACCTAAGGGGTTGATTGACTTTTGTTATTTTCGGAAAGACCTTTTTGATTTTTTTGTCCCAAATTGTGTGGTAATTTGCCAGGTCATTTGGATAAACTATTTTTCTTTTGGTGCCTTCCTCAATCCCCCTGAAAGGCTTAGAAATGTTCAGGTATCCGTAATCATCTGTTAGTTGTTCGCCCACTTGAATATCTCGAATTGCTATTTCAAAGTCATATGCGGTTGTGAGACAATTTGAATTGAAACTGTGGTTTACAAATCTCCCGTTATCCCAACAGAGGACTAAATTCCCATTATTGTTTCGGAAAGTGTAGGTGTCAAGTATTTCTTGATAGAGAGCTTCCATATTCTGAAATTCTATTGGACTAAATTCCCTGTCTAACTTATCAAGAACCCAAGTAATTGTTCCGGCAGGGATAAATTGAGTTGCTACAACTCCATATCCTACTTCATTGCAGATAAACTTTAATTCAGTATTTGGATGAATCATTTCCTTTTGTGTTTTTGTTTTTATTTATTTTTAACATGCTGATTATCAGGTTTTTTATTCTTAAAAATTCGATCAATAGGACTTTCAACCCGTTTCAACATAGGCTGTGAAACATGGGCATAACGTTGTGTAGTTTTGGTAGAATTTATGTCCTAATAATTCCTGTATAAAGCGGATATCGGTACCTTTATCTATCAGGTGAGTGGCAAAACTAGGATACAACAGCTGTAGAGAAAACCCAGCGAAAGTTGGATTTTCAATGGCTTGTTGTCTGTCAAAGTCGGGCATAAGCCGTAGGTTCTTCATGGGTAGAAAACAGATTTGGGTGCTGTATTACATAAATGTACAAAAAAAACTAAAAGTGGTTACAACGGACGGCAATATGCGGAGGCCGGGATTTCGAAGCTCCAACTTGTCAAACCGTTACAATTTTTAATAAATGAATAAAAGTTTAAAAGACCTACATCCCCCGGCTTACGTATATTGCATGTTAACCACCGTTTTATTATATATACAATTATGATTGCTTAGTTTTCAATAACTCAGACATTCCCAATTCTCCCAGTTCTATCAAATTCAAACAGTTTTGGTGGTTACGTTTGATTAAATCATCTTCCCATATTAATAAATCGGGCAATGAAACTGCAAAATAGTCGAGTTTGAATTCGTCGTTCAAGTGTGTTTTACCAAAATCAATCAATCTAATAAAACGATCTTTGGCTTCTTCAATTCTTTGAAGCTTAATAAGCGCTAAGCCCTGATAAAAAATAGTATCGGGTTGCTGATCGTTATAAAAAATAGCCGGAACGGGTTCACTGATTCCCGACGAAGCCATTTGCCAGTAATGAATAGCCTTTTCTGCTTCTCCTATTTCTGAATGGGCATTTCCAAGGAAGTAAAAAATGGCATTTTCTTGTGCTCCGTAAAGTTTCCCTTCTCCAAGATTTTCAGGATAGACTTGTGCTTTGGTAAGCAAACGAATTGCCTGTTTATATTGTTTTTCCTCAATCGCCAAACAGGCCATTTTTGTAAGACTATAAGTATATTGCCCTATTACTTTACCTTCACCACCTTCCCAAGGATGGAATTTACGGCTCATAATCAACTCATACGCTTTCTCATGCTGCCCCATTTGATTTAATAAAACAATCCTTTCAAGGTACAAATCATCTCTGTCTGCTACTAAATAGGGATATCTTTCTAATTTTTGCAGGCGATCTTCTGGAGAAAAATTCAGGCGTTTGTATAGCTGATCCAATTCCATTAGAATACGCGAATCACTTTCGTCTAATGCAAAAGCTTTTTCAAGTTTGGCTAACGCCTTTTTCGGCATATTTAGTTTGTTGAAATAGGCCAGTGCCAGATTTCGGTGAGGGGTTGCAAAGGTATTATCCAATTCTACCGACAGTTCCCAATTGCTAATAGCTTCATTGTATTGACGAGCATTGTACCAGAAATTACCTAGATAATACGGGGCTTTTGAATCCGTTGGATTTTGCTGCTTGGTCCATTCCAACACCATTACCGCCTCAGTTTGATTCGGGAAACAATAGTCAGGACAAGCATTAGCGGCCTCATGAAGTGTTTTTGTAGACATTTTGTGATCGCCAATTTGTTCTTCAAACCAAGCCTTGTAATAATATGCCAATGGGAAAATTGTACAATCTGCTTGTTCTGATATTCCGATACTGATAAGTTCGATTGCCTCATGGAAGAATCCAGCAAAAGCAAAATCGAGCGAAAATTCAATATAGGTATGGATGTTTGCACGAAGTAGCTTCTTCATTACTTGTAAATCTTCTGAATAGGATTCTTTATCTCCACTTAAAAGATATTTTTCAAATAATACTCCAAAGTTAAATTTATCAATTTCTAGCGATTCTTTTATCAAAGAAATGGCTTGAGAATTCTGCCCTAATTTGCGGAGAATGCTCACCTTTAACTGTCTGGCTTTATGGTTGTGCCAATTTCGGATCAGTGAACGGTCAATCAGTTCCAGAGATTCTTCCCACTTATGCTTTTTCGCAGCAATTTGTGAAAGCTGAAAATACCCACTGTCCATCCAGGCAGCATTCCAAACTGATTTATAAAAAGCATCAAATGCTTCATCCTCTCTTCCCAGCAAACGCAAAGTTAATCCCAAATTAAAAAAAGGTTCCCCATCAATTGGGTTCGGATTGTAGTGGGTAAGCGTTTCAATTGCGGTTTTGAAATACTTTTCTGCTTTTGTAAAATTTCCACGTCGCAAATACCACAGACCAAGTGCATTATTACAACGGCTATCTTGAGGCGAACGTTTTAATGCTTCCAGGTAATAGTCGCGCGGATCGTAAGTGGCATGACGATATTGCTCCAAATGCAGGCCGGTGAGGTACAATTGGTCAATACTATCTATTTCACTAGGCATTTTAGCGGCTTTCGCTGCCTCTGGAATAGGTTTCTTTTCATCAGGCTCAGGTTTCCAGTCAACCAAAACTAAACCTGTTGATGTCAGAATGGCAATTTCAAGTGATTTTGGATCTACTCCCTTAATATCAATCAGTTTATCGTAGGAAGTTGCCGGATGAAAATCGAAAGTATCATCTAAAATAAGCTTATTCCCTGACTTTAAGATTATTTTTCCCGAGGGATATGAAGCTAGCGTATAAGCTTTAACCGTAGCTTTTCCGTTTTCAATTTCCAGATTAACCATAGCCTCTTTCGTGGCATTTTTTACCACTCCCAAATCGCGGTAAGGCATAAAATACTGAGAAAATGTTTTTTCCTCACCTGGCATAAGCCACGAAAAATCAGGTTGATTATCGGTATAAACGCCACACATTAGTTCGATATACGGACCATCTTCGTCGGTTAGGTTGCGATCCCAAGCAAGGCCAAAATCACTCTGCCCCCAAGTCCACTGTTTCTTTCCGGGCGAAACATGATGGTTGGCCACATGAAGTAAACCACTTTTACTATCGTTCTCGTACCCGCCAACAAAATTGTAATTCGAATTAATGGCCATGTACGAAGTGGGTACCGGAATATTTTTATAGCGCGAAATGTCAGTTCCTGGCGAATAATCTACCTTATAATAGGTTCCCTTAGCAATCGGAAACTCTGAAACATCACGTTTCCCATGATCAAAAACAGCATGAACATCGGGCGGAAAAACTGATTGGTAATGGTCGTTAACTTTTACTGCCGGATTTGCCCACCACAAAAATGTTTGCGGATGATTTGTACGATTATATAATTTCACCTTTATTTCAAGATATGCCTTGTCGGGATGCAAAGTAAAACCAGCCATTCCTCGTGTTCGAAACATACGTTCTACTTCACTGCACCATACGGTTACGCTGCCATCAGCGTTTTCTTCAATGCAATGATCAACAGCATCATATGTTGATGGACGATGATGTTGTGGCCAATTAAATTCCAGCCCTCCTGAAATCCATGGCCCCGTTAAGCCAACTAGTGCAGGTTTTATTACCTGATTATAATAAATGAAATGACGCTGTTTGGTTTTGTCGTACGCCATTTGCACACGTCCACCTAATTGTGGCAAAATCATTATTTTTAGATATTCATTTTCAAGATATATAGCATTCCATTCCACATCCTTTTTTATATCTTCAAGTTTCTCTATTACCGGATGGGGATAAACTACACCACTACTACCCTGATAAACACGTTTCTCTAAAAACATAGGGTTTTTTTCAGGTTTCTTGATTCCATATGTGGGGATGCTTACGTTTTCGTACCAAGCTTTAACTTTCATTTCTATTTAATTATTAATCATACAGTTACAACCTCTAAATTGTTTCCAGTGCAGGCTCTGCAATTTTATTGCAAATACTTTAGTTTCTGAAAAATTATAAACGTATTGGATTCGAGTAATGAGATCTTTTTTTTAATCACTTTCTATCCCATTACTCATATCAAATTACTTGTGTTTTTGGCACATGAATTTCATTAATCCTTTAAATCTAGGGCATTTTTAGCCCATAGTGGTTTATTTAACACAAGTAATTAAGTAGCTTATGCTGCTACAAATATCAATTTGAGTTTCATAATATTCGCTTTTTAGTTATGTTTTTTATGTTTAAATTTTATAGCGATGTTTAATACATTTTTTCAATTTCTTCCAGACTTTTGCCTTTGGTTTCGGGTAGTTTTTTTAGGATAAACAAAAATCCAGAGAGGCAAATAAATCCATATAACCAAAATGTTCCACTGGCATTTAGCAGCTTATTCAAAATTGGAAAAGTATAAGTGAGTACAAAACAAGCAATCCAGAGTCCAGTTGTTGCAACGGCCATGGCAGCACCACGTATTTTATTTGGGAAAATTTCTGATAACACTACCCAAGTGATAGGTGCCAATGTCATTGCATAAGTTGCTATGGACAGCAGTACCAATACTAAAATAGCAACGCCTTTAAGTTGAAAGAAGTAGCTTGTTCCTAGTATGAAATAAATAACAGCCAAGCCAATAGAACCCAGTAGCATTAATTTACGACGACCCCAGTTATCAACCATCCGCATAGCAAAAAGGGTAAAAACAAGATTAACAGCACCCGTAATTACAATATTGAAAAGCATATCACCAACGGAATAACCAGCCGATGTGAAAATTTCTTCTGCATAGTTGAAAATTACGTTAATTCCGCACCATTGCTGAAAAACTGCCAGAACAATACCAATTACCAGCATCGGACGAACTTTTTTTGAACGTAAAGCATTCCAATCAATTTTGTTATCAGTTCCACTTAGTGTTTCAGAGATTTGCTTTTGCTCCTGAAGGCCATATTCGTGACCTCCAATTCGTTCCAGAATTTTCAAGGAAGCATCCCATTTTCCTGATTTTGCAAGAAAACGAGGGCTTTCAGGGATAAAAAAGGCTAATACAAAAAAAGAAAAAGCAGGAATTATTTCAGCCCAAAACATCCAGCGCCATCCTGTTTGTCCATTCCACGATTGAAGAATTTCAAGATCAGTAGCATTTTCCGAAATATTTTCAGCAATCAGAAAATTAACCGTTTGCGCCGCCAAAATCCCAATCACTATTGTTAATTGGTTTACCGAGACCAATCGTCCACGCATTTGCGCTGGCGAAATTTCGGCAATGTACATAGGCGAAATGGCCGAAGCTAATCCTATCCCTAAACCTCCAATCAATCGGTAAATAATAAAAGGAGTAAGTAGATTTGCACCACCGGTGCCAATAGCAGATATGGTAAAAAGAGCTGCTGCTCCAATTAGAGGAAGTTTACGTCCATAGCGATCTGTAAACCAACCGGAGAGCAAAGCTCCAAAAAGACAGCCAATTAGTGCGCTGCTCATGGCCCAACCTTGCAGATAAGGCATGTTGGAAATATCAAAAAAACGTTCGTAAAATGGTTTGGCACCACCAATTACAACCCAGTCGTAACCAAATAAAAGCCCACCCATGGCCGAAACCAGTGTAATTCCTAAAATAAAGCGTTTATTAATTTTTATACTATCCATTTAATATAATATTTAATACTGTCAAAATTATAGTTATACCTTCTACTATACAATGTAATAAATAATTATTTTATGGATTATCTTATCTTTTATCTACTTTTACCACGTCAATAAAAATGGAACTATAATCAATGACTACTAGTATTTTATAATTTTTTATTTTTTATAATATTGATTATATAGCTTAATTAAAGATTTTACCAAATGATTAAAAAAGATGGATTTTCTGACCAGATCAGTTTTGTTCTTCCTGAAAAAATAATTGAAATGATAAAAGAAAACCCACTGATATCAGATCTATATATGACTGACATTGGTTATTATGGACATGCCCGTTATCACTATAGAGAACGGACTGATGGCAGTGATCAATTTATCTTGATTTATTGTACTGAAGGGAAAGGGGAGATTCGCATAAATAAGACTATTTATGAGATTACAGCAAACAGTTTTATTATTATTCCATCCAAAAATTCTCATTCCTATTGTTCCGACCTAAAGGAACCGTGGTCGATATACTGGATCCATTTTACTGGAACCAAGGCTGATTTATTTTCCCGATTTTCGCGTCAGGTTTTTCCAATAGAACAGGGGAAAACATCTAGGATAAACGATAGACTCAATTTATTTTCTGATATATTTCGAAATCTGGAGCAAGGTTTTAGTGTTGAAACACTTGAATATTCAAATCTTTGCTTGTCTTCGCTGTTGGCATCGTTTACTTATTTAAGCCAATATCGAGAAATTAGAAATGTGAATGAAAATGATCCTTTGGCTCAAAGTATTTACTACATGCTCGAAAACCTCAATAGAAAATTGTACTTGAAAGATGTTGCAACTGAGGTTGGATTATCAGCATCGTATTACTCACGTTTGTTCCACGCCAAAACCGGACACTCTCCAATTGATTATTTTATACAGCTGAAAATTCAGCTTGCTTGTCGTTTGCTCGATAATTCAGGTTGGATGATTGTTGATGTTGCCCGTGAGGCTGGTTTTGACGATCAGTATTATTTCTCACGAGTGTTTCACAAAGTAATGGGGATGTCACCTACCAGATATCGTAAACGACAAGGATAAAAATATTTTCACCTAAAGTAAAATACACTTAAGTTAAAAACAATGAATAGCATGTCGCTCATCTTCCTGAATGGTGGTTAACGTTGTTGTATAAGCTTTGTTGCGTTGGTTTAGCAGTAAAGTTACTAAATAATTACTGACCAAGAAAGTCTGCGAGGACTTTCGCAAGTAAGCCAATAAAAAGCAATAAAGTTTATACGTTGTTGTGGTGTCGTATTTTTTCAATTCGTCGTTATTTCATAAGGTTTTTTCGGAAATCCATATAATGTTATTTTTTCAGCATTAATTTCACGAATAGGGATTAAGGTTTCTCTTGTTTTATTATCATAAATTGCTCCAAAATAAGTTTCATTAAGTTTTTCTAAAATCAATTTTCGACCTTCTCTTTTCCTTCGTTTATTAATTTCTTGAATAGTTGGACTGCTTAAATCTTTATTAAAAACAAATCTAATTTTTTCATTATTCCATTCTACGTTAAATTCTGATTCTTCAATTTCTGTTTTTGTCAAATCAGTTTTTGTGGGTTCAATTCGTTCGTAATCTATAGCAAACTCGGTATCTTCTGAGTTGGATTCAGTTTCGCTTATTACTGTATGAGTTTTTCCCATTCTGTATAGTCTAATCCGATTTTCATTCACGAATTCATTTTTTGTTACTGAAAATTTTTCACTGTAAACCAACTTTTTTTCTAAAATCCCGTTCTCTGACTTTTTAGAAATTTCGTAATGTAAGATTTCGTCATTTTTAAATTCAATAAACATTGGGTCTGCATAAGTATGTCCATCTTTAATCATTAGCCAAGTTCCGCTCAAATTTTGTCCATTTACTGAATTAAAAATCATTGTTATTAATATTATGAATGTCGTTTTTCGCATATGCACCACAACGGTTTTGTGTATGAAAAGTAGCAGATTTATATGCGCTATTTTTCAGCTTGAAAATAAAGATAGCGAAAAGAACTAAACTTTTGGTTTAGCTCTTAACTGCTATTTTTTATATACATGGTTGTAGGCAGTATTTATTCTTTTGGTCTATTTTTTTCAATCCATTTTTCAATATCTCCTATTTTTTCTTCTACAAAGACTTTCCAATCTGTATAATGTGTTAGTCCTAGGTTTTCAAGATTTTTTACATACCAATCTTTATACTTAAACATAGGCATACTTGCTAAATCACCAAAATCTGCCCCAATAAACCAAAGTTCTTGTAAGTACATCATTTTTTCAAAAATTGATAATTTCTTGCCTCTTAGTTCATTTTCATAACTGCCCCAATGAAACACTTCTATTAACTCTAATTCAAAGAGTTTATTAATGACTCTTAGACCATCTCTTCGAGCGTTTTTAGTGGTATATTCTAGATGATTAATATTTTCTAAAATACGATAAATCATTTCTACTCCGTCATAAGGCTCGTATAGGAGTATGTTTGTCTTGTCAAATATGTTAAAACTCATGTCTATTGAAATTTAATACTTCTGGTTTTAGTCCAAATTCCAGCTGCTTTAAAATCTAAATCAATTGTAGCGGGGAATCCAGAGCTAGAGCTTGTTCTATATATGATTTTATTCCCGTTTCCCATATTAGCAACAATAGTTCCATTTGTTTGGGTTATTTTCGATATAGCATGCTTTGTTAAAGTATTAAATAGTTCTTTAGACTTAGCTATAGGCGTTGATGTAGTCACAATTCTAATGTGGTTTCCTGCAGCTCCCCTTTCGCCTAACAACGGTCTCGGCTATGAGTAGTTGCGTGGGTTAGCACTTAACTTTGCAAGTACACACCAAATTGAAAATCCGACCTGCCACGCCTTGGAGTGGGAGGATTTTCAGAAGTAGGCGAGAACAAGCAATTACTTATAGCCAGTGTTGTAAACAGTACTTTTTAAAGTTCTTTTTTAGATTCGGTTTTATGTTTTCTTGTCAAAAGTAAAATCGTGCCAAAAATCAATAATAAAATTACTTTACCTACTAAATAGCCATATCCATATTCTGTTAGTCGATTGAAATCAGTTACTAAAATATTTATTATGTTTATTAATATAATAATCGTAATCGCTATTGAGATATAAAAGAGTATTTTTTTCATAAAATTTAGAGAAAGAGAGTTTGCTAAATAAAACAAACTCTCTTTATTAGTTATTTTTATTTAGTTACAGTCGTTGTAGTCGGTGTATAGATTCCAAAAGTTAACGAAGAAACTAATCCGTTCACAAAAGATTGTCTTGTATGAACTGTGTAGTTTTCTGCTCCGTCAGCCATTTGCTTTGAGTCCGAAACTCCAACAGGTGCAAGTCCATAAATCACATAATGATTCCATTTTGTTGTTTGACTATTTCCTTGAGCTCCTTTTCCAACTACACTTGTGTAAGAATAACAAGAAGTTAATAGCATTGATGCAGCAAATACTACTGTCATCATTTTCATTGTTTTTTTAATCATTTTTTAAAATTTAAAGTTAATATTTATTTATAATACTCATTTTGAGTTCGTTCAGTCAGTATTGTTTACAACGGTCTCGGCTAAGAAGCGTTGCTGTCCCGCAGGGCAGCTATGAATTTTAGCCATTGTTGGCAACAGTATTTTACTTATCGGCGATCTCAATAGCTTTTTCTAAAACTTCATCTCGTCCATTTCTCAATCCGTTTATTGTTGGTTTTATTTTTATATCAATTTTAACTCCTTTTCTTTGAGCTACTGTGCCATTTGGGTAAAGAATTCCATTGCCAGAAATAGCTGTTCTGTAACCACCAATATATTCAAAAACCGTGACATCTCCATCGGCACCTGCTGTTTGATTTCCAACGGTAATTACATTGTCAGCAGTTTGAAAAGCCATAGCCGTAAATTCAGACCTGCTTAACGATTCTTCGTTCACCAACAATATGATTTTTCCTTTGAACGCTTTCTTACTTCTGCTTGTTTTTAAATTGTCTTTGAAACTAAATCTTGAAGGATAATTTATGTTTGGGCAATAAATTTTACTAAAATCTCTCCTTTCTGAATTTATAAAGCGAGTAAAATATTTATAAATAAAAGCGGGATAATTTCTCAAGTCAATTATTATGCTCTTTTTGTTCTCAAAAGATTTAAAAATATCAGAAACATCTTTGAATTTAACACTTGCCATATTTATATAGCCTATACTATCATTAATGGATTTTGATTTAATACTATTGGGATTGTCCCAATATTTGAAATCATTAAAGTCATATCTATTCACTTTGATTTGTTCAATTTGTCCGTCTCTTTGGATAGATAGATATACTGTAGTATCTATACCACTAAATATCTTATTGTAAGTGTATTTGATTTTGATATTTGTATTAGAACCAGCAACAAATTTTTGCTTTTTCTCCATTTCTGTTTTTACATCTACATCATTAATTTTTATAATGATATCTCCCAATTTTAAGTTGTTGAGAATGGCAAGCGAATCATTGTAAAAACCTGAAATAACAGCCTTATTTTCTATGTGTGAAATTTTGACAGGAAGATATTTCGGTTTTTCTTCAGAGAAACTTATCCAAGCGTGAGTGTCATCCAATTTTGCAATGAGCTCTTTTACTGTTGATTGATATTCGCTTTTATTTGACGCGTTTCTAATCTTTGGAATCATTTCTTTTAATACTGAATCCCAATTTTGGTCGGTAAGATATTTATATGGATAAAAATATTCAATGATATTCCAATATTTGAAAAGTCCTAATAGTCGGTATTCTTCAATTGGATAATCAAAATCTTTGTAGGTTGGTTCGTTCGTTATTTTTATTTTGCCAACGGCTTCATTTGTTGCGTAAAAATTCTCTTCTTGATTTCTATTATTCTCAATAAATTTTAGTCTTGATGAAAGTTCTTTGCTGAAAAGTGTTGAGTCTTGTGTCCAAGACAAATCAAAATTATTGTCAAAATATGTTTTTTCTGATTCACATTTTTTACAATTTTCAATATTCCCTAAACTTTCAATCCAAGTGATATAAACTTGTGAAAGTGATTTCTTGTCAGTAGCGTTTAGAATTTCTGGAAGATTTTTGATAAGTTCTTTGTCCCAATCGAATTTACCTTTTGCAACTTCGGGATGATAATACTTTAGGAACCCATAAATTTTCCCAAGTGAGGCTAATTTTTCAGTTTCGGAAATGGTCTGTTGAGCAGTCAGAAAACTGTAACCGAAAAAGGTCAAAAATATTAATAGGATTGTTTTTTTCATATTGTTGCCAACTAGTGTATATATGCACCTTCAGGTGTGTTTATTTCCTTCATATTTTATTTTTGTTCAACAATACATACCAATTCGGCATGTATTGTTGAACTCATAACTTTTCAAATGTTATTATTTAATGAATTTTATTTTTCATGGCAGTAGTAGGATTTGGGTTTGATAAAGCTACAAAAAAAAAACCTCTCCACTTGGAGGGGTTTAGGGAAGTGCCAAAAAGAGCGTTTATTCTAGGGTGGTAACCGGATTAAAATCGACTTCAATTTGGTTATTGAGAAGGTCTTCAAAAGTCTCTCTTTTACGAATCAGGTGCGCTTGATTGTTGTGCCACAAAACTTCGGCGGGACGGTAACGAGAATTGTAATTGCTCGCCATGGAAAAACAATAGGCACCAGCATTTCTAAAAACCAAAAGATCCCCTTCGGTAAGCTCTGCAATTTTACGGTTGTTACCAAAAGTATCCGTCTCACAAATGTAACCCACGACAGAGTAAAAGCGCTCTTTTCCATTGGGATTGGTGAGGTTTTCTATGTCGTGGTGCGATCCGTAAAGCATTGGACGAATGAGGTGATTGAAGCCGCTGTCCACTTGCGCGAAGACCGTAGAGGTGGTTTGTTTTACGACATTCACTTGCGTCACAAAATGTCCTGCACGGCTGACTAAAAACTTTCCAGGTTCAAAAATTAATTGCAAATCACGACCATATTCTGCACAAAAATCGACAAATCTTTCTGTCAATTGCTCTCCTAAATCCTCTATATTTGTGTCAATGTCATTGGCGTGGTAAGGAACTTTAAAACCACTTCCGAAATCCAAAAATTCCAAATCTTTAAAGTTTTTAGCAGTATCAAATAATATCTCAGCAGCATGTAAGAAAACTCCTATGTCCAGAATGTCACTCCCAGTGTGCATGTGAATTCCGTTAATATTCATTGCTGTGTTTTCAACAATACGCAAAAGATGTGGAATTTGATGAATGGAAATCCCAAATTTTGAATCGATGTGTCCCACAGAAATATTACTGTTTCCCCCTGCCATCACATGCGGATTGATTCTTATACAAACAGGGATTTTTGGATGTCTCGCTCCAAATTGTTCCAACAACGAAAGGTTGTCAATGTTAATTTGAACCCCCATTTTTGTAACGTCCTCTATTTCCTTTAAAGAAACACCATTGGGCGTATAGAGGATCGCCTCGGGTGAGAAACCAGCAGCCAGTCCCAATTTAACTTCTTGTATGGAAACCGTATCCAATCCAGATCCCAGTTCCTTCATAAATTTCAGAATCGAAATGTTTGACAATGCCTTGGTGGCATAATTGATTCTCAAATTCTTTACCTTTGAAAAAGCTGCAGTCAAGCGGTGGTATTGTTCCGCAATTTTTTCCGAGTCATAAACATACACGGGCTTTCCAAATTCTGATGCGATATCGATTAAGTTGCTATTGTTCACTTTGTTAATTCTTTAATTGAATTCAAATTTAGCTGCTCTCACAGGATAATTACTCCAAAAGACTGATTTATTATAAATATTAAACAAAATGTTATAAATAAAACATTATCATTTTGATTTAGTGCTTTAGTTTCAAGCATCTTTTATTATTTTTGGGACTTAAAATTTCGATATAAATGAATTTACACGAATATCAAGGAAAAGACATACTGGCAAGCTTCGGTGTAGCCATTCAACGTGGAATAGTTGCAAGTACAGCCGATGAGGCAGTAGCCGCAGCAAAAACTTTAACCGAAGATACTGGCACTTCATGGCACGTCATCAAAGCGCAAATTCATGCAGGAGGACGCGGAAAAGGAGGCGGTGTTAAGGTGGCCAAGAGCCTTGAAGAGTTAAGAACAGTTGCAAATCAAATTATCGGAATGCAGTTGATCACCCCCCAAACCCCACCTGAAGGGAAAAAGGTCAACAAAGTATTGATCGCTGAGGATGTTTATTATCCTGGAGAATCTGAATTGAAGGAATTCTATGTATCGGTTTTATTAAACAGAAATTCTGGCAAAAACATGATCATGTATTCTACCGAAGGTGGAATGGACATTGAGACGGTTGCCGAAAACACACCCCATTTAATTTTTACGGAGGAAATTGATCCTGCTTTTGGATTGTTACCTTTTCAGGCTCGAAATATTGCTTTTAACCTTGGGTTGAATGGCGCTGCGTTTAAAGGAATGACGAAATTTATTACTTCATTATACAAAGCTTATGTTGGTGCCGATGCTTCTCTTTTTGAGATCAACCCAGTTTTGAAAACATCTGATGACAAAATCATTGCGGTGGATGCCAAAGTAACTTTGGACGAAAACGCACTGTTTAGACATAAAGACTACGAAATATTGCGTGATTTGGCTGAGGAAAATCCTGTGGAGGTAGAAGCCCGCGAAGTGGGATTAAATTATGTTGATTTGGATGGAAATGTTGGCTGTATGGTTAATGGAGCTGGTTTGGCAATGGCCACCATGGACTTGATCAAGCAATCGGGAGGTTCTCCTGCCAATTTCCTAGATGTTGGTGGTACAGCAGACGCCGCTCGTGTTGAAGCTGCTTTTCGTTTGATATTAAAAGACCCTGCTGTTGAGGCTATTCTGGTTAATATTTTTGGTGGAATCGTTCGTTGTGACCGTGTGGCACAAGGAATCGTTGATGCATACAAAAATATGGGAGACACCATCAAAGTGCCCATTATTGTTAGACTTCAAGGAACCAATGCGGACATTGCCAAAAAACTTATCGACGATTCAGGGCTAAATGTACTTTCTGCAATTGCTTTTGAAGAAGCGGCAAGAATGGTACAAGAAGTGATTTAAGACAACTTGTCAGCATTTTTCCAATAAAAAGAGACATATTGTCACCTATATGCGATTGGTATTGAATTTGAATTGAACTATTTGAAAATTTTGTTTAATTAAAAATTTATATTATGCATTTATTAAAAACACAAAGACCCATATTTTCATCAATATTTGATGATTTAGTATTAAATAATAGGAGCGGATACACCTCCCATTCCAACCCTGTTGATACCCCATCCGTTAATGTAATTGAATCGGATATCGATTATAGATTACAGCTTGTCGCACCGGGAAAAAACAAAGAGGATTTTACAATCGAACTGGACGAAGGAGTAATGTCGATTGCCACCGAAAATGAAACTCCTGAAAACAATAAAGAAGAAAATTACACCCTTCGTGAGTTTGTTTTTAGCAACTTTAAACGTGCGTTTAAATTGCCAGACACCGTTGCGATTGATAAAATTAAAGCGGAGTATAAAAGTGGGATTTTAACAGTGACATTACCCAAAGTGAAAGAGTCATTGCCTCAGCCCAAAAAGTTGATTGCGATTAAATAATTGTTTTGTTTAAGAAAGCGGCTTCTTAGGAAGCCGCTTTTTAAAGTTCCTTAAAAAAATGATGCCCAATGATTTTAAAACCATGGTTGAAATAAAACTTATGCGACTTTGAATTTCTAACGTAACTGTTTAATTCAATGGTTTCATAATTCCCTTGTTTACACCAGTTTTCAAGATATTTTATAAATAAATCACCATAACCTCGGGATCTTTTTTCTTCATCGATCACCAAATTATCAATTTCCAATTGTTTTCCGCAGTAGAAGCGGTTGGTGGTCCAGCCATTAGAAATACCAATCAATTTTGAATCTTCGAACAATCCAAAACAGTGATAATTTTCCATCTCAATCATTTGATGAAATCTTCTTATAAGGACTTTTTCT
Organism: Flavobacteriaceae bacterium; assembly: GCA_017857815.1. Taxonomy (GTDB): domain Bacteria; phylum Bacteroidota; class Bacteroidia; order Flavobacteriales; family Flavobacteriaceae; genus UBA8316. Next base: position 15,624 of record JAFMCL010000022.1, read on the forward strand.
TCAATTTTATAATTAAGCTGTTTACTGAGTTTTATGATTCGGTTTTCAAATTCGATTCCAATGATTTTGAGAGCGATAAGTTGGTTTTCCATTGCACTTACGTTTAATTATAGACTTTCCTGTAGTATTTTTATCTCATCCCTCAATTGAGCCGCCTGTAGGAAATCGAGCTCTATTGCGGCAGCTTCCATGGCTTTTCTTGTCAGCCTGATTTTCTTTTCAATTTCTTCTTTACTCAAATAACGATTCTTGGCTTCGGCAGCTTTTCTATCGATTAATTCCTGCGCATAGGTGGCAACAGAGTTTTTTGATAAAGCGTTATTCAAGGACTTATTTAGGGCTTCTGGCTTTAAGTTATTTTCAACATTGTAGGCATGTTGCTTGTTTCTTCTGTAGTCAGTTTCGTCCATCGTCTTTTGCATGCTTTTGGTAATAACATCAGCATACAGAATGGCCCTACCGTTGAGATTTCTCGCAGCCCTGCCCACAGTTTGTGTCAGGGAGCGGTGACTTCTAAGGAATCCTTCTTTGTCTGCATCTAGAATGGCAACCAAAGATACCTCGGGCAAATCTAAACCTTCTCTCAATAAGTTCACCCCTACCAATACGTCAAAAACCCCCTTTCGTAAATCTTGCATGATCTCAACACGCTCTAAAGTATCGACATCACTGTGAATGTAGCGACAACGAATGTTGACCCGACTTAAATATTTTGTAAGTTCTTCCGCCATTCTTTTGGTCAATGTGGTGACCAAAGTACGTTCGTCTTTTTCAACACGGATTTGTATTTCTTCGATTAAATCATCAATTTGATTGAGACTTGGGCGCACTTCGATGATGGGATCAAGTAAACCCGTTGGGCGAATGATTTGTTCAACAAAAACACCTTCCGTTTTTTTAAGTTCATAATCAGAAGGAGTTGCACTGACATAGAGCACTTGGTTGACAATTCCCTCAAACTCTTCAAATTTTAATGGCCGATTGTCCATGGCTGCGGGAAGTCTAAAACCATAATTAACTAGGTTTTCTTTACGACTTCTGTCCCCACCATACATTGCATGAACCTGAGATAGGGTAACATGGCTTTCGTCAACCACCATTAAAAAGTCTTCTGGAAAATAATCAAGTAAACAGAAAGGACGTGATCCCGGGGCGCGGCCATCCAAATAACGAGAATAGTTTTCAATCCCTGAACAATAGCCCAATTCACGAATCATTTCCAAGTCAAATTCTGTTCTTTCTTGTAGCCTTTTGGCTTCTAAAAAACTCCCCATTTCCGTAAAATAATCAACTTGTTTTACCAAGTCTTCTTGAATGGAATGGATGGCATTTTGTAGAATGTCAGGAGAGGTGACAAACATGTTTGCTGGGAAGAAATTCACTTTATCGAATTTTTCGAGTATTGTGTTTTCGATGGGATCAAAGGATTCTATTTCCTCGATCTCATCACCAAAGAAATGTAGTTTGTAAGCGATGTCAGCATAACCAGGAAAAACATCAATAATGTCTCCGTTTACCCTGAAATTACCACGTCCAAATTCAGCAGTTGTTCTGGAATAAAGACTCTGCACCAAACTATGTAGCAATTGCGTTCTTGAAATCACCTGATTTTTTTCAACTTCAATCACATTCTTTTGAAACTCAACGGGATTCCCAATACCATACAAACAGGAAACCGAAGCAATCACCAAAACATCTCTTCTTCCAGAGAGGAGGGAGGAGGTTGTGCTCAATCTGAGTTTTTCTATTTCTTCATTGATGGAAAGATCCTTTTCGATGTAAAGCCCACTGGATGGGATGTAAGCCTCAGGCTGATAATAATCATAATAGGAAACAAAATATTCCACGGCATTATCAGGAAAAAATTGCTTGAACTCTGAATATAATTGTGCTGCAAGAGTTTTGTTGTGCGCCAAAACCAAGGTAGGGCGCTGCAATTCCTGAATGGCATTAGCCACCGTGAAAGTTTTTCCCGATCCCGTAACCCCTTGAAGTGTAATAAAAGAGTCACCTGCAGCAAAACCATCCGTAATTTGTTTTATGGCTTTGGGTTGATCTCCTGTCGGAACGAAATCGGATTGTATCTTAAAATCCATCCCACGAAATTAAAGTTAAAATCTGCTACACGCAATTTAAAAGGCATGTTTTGGTAGGTTTTATTTAAGTAGGTTCTAGCTATAAAAATAAGATTTGTTTTAAAAAAGATAGTATTTTTGGTAAAAGCAACAATATGGAGGAAAAATTAATTTCTAAAAAGAAACCATTTTATCCGATCTCCGATAACCTCAAACATTTTCTTAAAAAGTACGACCGTTGGATGGAGTCAAACATAGGATATGATGACTTGCTTCGCTTCACTGGTTCTGTTACGGTTTTTGACAAAAATGACAAAGATAGCTTGTGGGTAAGTGTTTATTATTCCGACACTGAAAGAAAGGAAATAGATTCATTTTTAAAAACCTTATACACTTTGCTCCACTCTGATGGGAATTCTTCTTCGATTCCCGATTTGAATATAGATGCCATTGATTATTGTACGTTTGGGAATTCGAAACCTTTTCGAATTAAAATTCGTAACATACTCAATGATAATTTCACATATTTCTATGTGAAAAAAGCCGATGCTTCTCGGGTCTATGGTCTTGAATTTGAGCATATGCTTTCCCCATACAATATAAATTTTTTAACCAACAATACCACTTTGATTGAAGAGCATATTGCGGGAATTCCTGGAGATGTGTTTATCAAAGAATTTTTACCCAAATGTACGGCTGCTGAAAAAGCTCAAATCGCAAAAGAATATGTGAAGTTTATTGAACGCTGTATGATTCGATTGTTGGGTGATATGCGTGCCTATAATTATGTCGTGATTCCAATTCATGATTTTGATCATGTCATCTATAAAATCCGAGCAATTGATTTTGACCAACAATCCTTTGAAGGGAGATTTTCAGTCTATCGACCTCAGTTTTTTAAAGAGAACTTCCCCTTGATGACCGTCATCAGGGAAAAGCTGAGCCATGACTCCATATGTCAATACAAAATTGAAGAGCGTTCTACGGTCTCCCGAAGATTGATTAATTCAGGAAATCGTATTGAATATTTAATAGAAATCATGAAAGGTGATGTGCTTTCTTTGGAAGAGAATTTAGAAAGGTTAAAAAACGAAATCTATATTTTCACCAAGGATGCTGCCTTTAAAGAAAGTAAATCTATGGGAGATTTAATGCAAGCCGCATTTGATTATACAAGAAGAAATTATGAGAATGTCAGTTTGAGAGACCTGCTTTAATAAAAACTATCAGGATCAATTTCATCTTCTAAATCATCTTCTAAATCATCGTCTAAACCTTCTTCTGAATTAAATTCTTTTATTGGTGGGGCTTCAGGGACTTCTCCATGTGAGAAAATCATAGCAGGATAGTCTTTGTTGCTTTCGTTTTCAGAGTTTTCAATCACTTCAACAAAAAATGTCCAAAGGTTTAAAAAATCATATACATAAATTAAATGTTGAGTTCCTTCAATGAATATTTCGGATAGAAGAGTGTTATTCATTGGAAGATCACCAATGCCCATGTCCATCAAAGGAAGTTCTTCTCCTTGCTCCCAATTGGCATCGGATTTATAAAAAGATGCCATTTCATCGCCGATGAATCCAAATGATTGAGAGATGGTATCGTGTAGCTGTTCCAGCGTTGCTTTCTCTTCGATTTCGATGTCTCGAATTACATCATCTTCAACATCTAGAATAATTCTCATTCTATAAATCATCGGGTCGTTTTTTTTGAATTTAGTTGTAAAATAAAAAATGATTGCGCACCAAATAATAGTGTAGCAATAATTAAGTGAAGGGGTTGAGAACTAAAAGGAAAGTCGAAATAATACATCAAAATACCAGTTATGATTTCAAGACCAATTAGAAATAGGATGGTTTTGAAAACACCTAGATTAATTTTTAATTGCCTTAGTTTAAATAAAAGATAAAGGTGTATTCCAACAACCAAAAGAGACAAACTCCTGTGAGCATAGAATTTAATTGGGGCCTGATCAAGCCATCCGCTTGACGAGAGATGCATTTTTAAGTCAATATATTGCCTGACCTGAGTTCCCAATCCGATTTGGAACAAAGTCAGTAATACGGCACCTAAAGAAACGTATTTTAAAAAGGGTCTTATTTCAATTGTGTTATTTTTTCGAGAAGTTATAAATAGTAGAATTACTAATCCCAGAACAATAAGCAAAGCCATGCCCATGTGTACTGTGATTTTATGGGGCATCAAATTTGAATCTACAACAACCTTGCCCAACCAAGCCTGAAATCCCATCCCTAAAACAATTGCAAAAGAAATGAGTGTGATGGTTTTGTTTTTTTTCCAACTCCACAACGATGCAGCGGCTAGCAATAAAGTGGCTAAACCAGCAAGTGCACCAAACAGTCTGTTGATGTACTCAATCCAGGTGTGGTAGGGGTTAAAAAGTGCATAATCGTGTTGGGTATATAGCTCCCAATGGTTGGGGTTGAATTGACCTGAAGAGGTAAAATCTTGTTTGGCTACTCTTAAGCTTTCATCAACGATAATAATCTTTTCCTTTTCGTAGAAATGATCTGCTTTCCAATCTAGTTGGGCTCTTTCAGTTGGAGGAATCCAATAACCAAAACATTTTGGCCAATCTGGACAGCCCATTCCGCTTCCAGTCATTCTGACAATGGCACCCGCAGCAATGACGAGGTAGACGAGTATCAATGATATTTTAATTAATGTTATAAGGTTATTTTTCATTTGGTTTGAGTCCTATTTCGTTTCCTTTTTCAAGCATTAAATTAAATGCCGCTTCGTATTCGTTGGGAATTTCACCCTCCAAGATGGCTTCTTTAATGGTTTCTTTAATAATCCCAATTTCTTTACAGGGGTTTAAATTGAAATGTCCCATGATAATTTCACCCGTAATTGGCGGTTGAAAATTCCTTACTCGATCACGTTCCTCTACTTCAACAATCTTTTTTCTAACGACTTTAAAATTATCGTGATACCGTTGAAAACGTATGGGGTTTTTAGTCGTAATGTCTGCTTCGCAAAGTGTGATGAGGTCTTCGAGAATCGTTCCTGCATCAAAGATAAGCCTGCGAATGGCTGCATCAGTGACGATATCCTCTGAAATAATAATAGGACGCGAACTCATGAGAACCAACCTTTGAACGTATTTCATTTTCTCATTCAATGGCATTTTAAGTCTTTTGAACAAACGGTAAACCATTTTTGAACCCACAAATTCATGTGAATGAAAAGTCCATCCTACTTTTTTGCTAAATTTCTTTGTTGGAGCTTTCCCGATGTCATGAAGCAATGCAGCCCACCTTAACCAAAGATTATCTGTTTTTGGACAGATGTTATCCACAACCTCTAGGGTGTGGTAAAAGTTATCTTTATGTCTTTGGCCTTCTACTTCCTCTATTCCTTTAAGTTCGGTCAATTCGGGTAGGATATTTTCCAACAAACCATTTTCTTCTAACAATAGAAAACCCTTAGAAGGCACCGATGTTAATAATATTTTATTTAATTCTTCAACGATGCGCTCGTTGGTAATGATGTCAATACGTTCGGCATTTTCCTTAATTGCATTCAAGGATCTGCTTTCGATTTTAAAATTTAATTGAGAAGCAAAACGAATGGCACGAAGCATTCGAAGTGGATCATCGGAATATGTAATTGAAGGATCAAGCGGTGTTTTAATGATGCCGTTTTTTAAATCTTCTGCACCATTAAAAGGGTCTAATAATTCTCCAGTATTGTTCTCGTTTAAGCTTATCGCGAGTGCGTTAATCGTAAAATCTCTTCGGTTTTGATCGTCTTCTAAAGAACCAGAAGTTACTTCTGGATTTCTGCTTTCCTCATTGTAAGATTCTTTTCGGGCACCTACAAACTCCAACGTGATGTCGTTCCACTGAACCATTGCGGTGCCATAGGATTTAAAAACTTGAACAGGTCGTGCTCCAGGAAGTTTTCTCTGTACGGCTTTAGCAAGGTCAATTCCAGATCCAACCGAAACGATATCGATGTCCGATCCAAATTTTCTTCCCAACAAATGGTCTCTCACAAAACCACCAACAACATAGCTTTCTATTTTTGTTTCTGCGACACAAGCAATGAGTACCTGAAAAATCGCTTGTTCTAATATTTGGCTAAAATCTTTGTTTAGCATATTATTCCCTTAGTGTGATTAGTGCTCCCGAGGGAGTGATTTTTATAATTCTCGATGGATTATTGCTGATTAGGTTTTTATCTAAATCGATTATCAAATCAACACCCTTAATTATTTCATCGCAGATTTCATCGAATTTTTTTGGATGTGCCTGACCACTAATATTAGCAGATGTAGAAACTACTGGCTTTCCAAATGCAGCAATTAATGAAGTACAAAAATAATGGTTTACGATTCTAATTGCTACAGTATTGTCTGAAGAAATTACATTTTTTGCAATTCCTTTTGGATTAGGATAAATAATGGTAGTTGCTCTTTTATCATTTATAAGTTCCTCAGGAATCTCTATTTTTTTTTCAAGAAACTGATCCAGCATATTGAGATCTGACACCATGCAAACCATCGATTTAGTCTCCGATCTATTTTTTAATTGATAAACTTTTTCGACTGCTTTTTCAGAGGTAGCATCACACATGATGCCCCAGATGGTATCCGTTGCAGAAAGAATTAGTTTACCCTCCTTTAAATAATTGACAGCCTGATCTGTATCCATATATCCTACAAAAGTAAAAATTTATGATTCTTCGAACCCATTTCTCGATAGATCAACAGGTCTTTAATTTATATATTATTCACCTCTAAAAGGAATATATAGCTTTTTTTAAACTGCAACATTGTGCTCTCGAAGCGCGTTATTTAAAGATGTTTTCTTATCAGTACTTTCTTTTCTTTTACCAATGATAAGCGCACAAGGCACTTGATAATCGCCTGCAGGGAAAGTTTTGGTATAGGTTCCAGGAATAACGACAGAACGATCAGGTACTTCACCTTTATATTCTATTGGACTAGCACCTGATACATCAATTATCTTTGTAGAAGCAGTAAGTACAACATTGGCACCTAATACAGCTTCTTTTCCTACTCTAACTCCTTCGACTACGATACAGCGAGAACCCACAAATGCGTTGTCTTCGATTATAACTGGAGCCGCTTGAAGGGGTTCGAGCACGCCTCCGATACCCACACCACCACTGAGGTGAACATTTTTTCCAATTTGAGCGCAACTCCCCACCGTTGCCCAAGTATCCACCATAGATCCTTCATCAACATAAGCACCGATGTTTACATAACTTGGCATTAGAATTACCCCCCTTGAAATGTAAGCACCATGTCGTGCCACCGCATGGGGGACAACACGAATTCCTTTTTCTTTATAACCGCTTTTTAAAGGCATCTTGTCATGAAACTCCATAGGACCAGCTTCGAAAGTTTCCATCTTTTGAATAGGAAAATAAAGCACGACTGCTTTTTTTATCCATTCATTGACTTGCCATCCTCCTTCAATTGGGCTCGCAACTCTTAGGATTCCCGCATCTAATTGATTAACAACCTCTCTAATGGTGTCTTGTGTAGCTTTGTTCTCTAGGAGGGAACGATCTTCCCATGCTGATTCTATAATATTTTGCATTCTTATTTTTTTTCAAAAATACTGAATTCAATAGTTTTGAGCGACAAAACCGTATTCAAAATATTATTTTGTTTATGTCTAATTGTGGATTGATTTCTTTTGATTCTTTGTTCTATTTCTATTTTTATGAATGTCTTTACAAATAAATTATATTTGTGAAAAAATAATGGGCATTTTGATAGGGATAGATTTTGGTCAAAAGAGAACGGGGATAGCCATCACAGATCCAGGAAAGATCATTGCCAGTGGCTTAACCACTGTTCCGACAAAAGATGTAATGACTTTTCTTGAGGAATATGTTCTAAAACAGCCTGTTGACAAGTTTGTTGTTGGTGAACCCAAACAAAAAGATGGTTCGGTTTCTGAGGTTGAACAAAGTGTTCTCAAGTTTATAAAAAAGCTAAAGAATAAATTTGCTGATATTTCCATTGAGCGATATGACGAACGTTATACCTCCAAAATTGCCATTAATACACTTCTGGAAAGTGGAGTTGGAAAGAAAAAAAGACAAAATAAAAGTTTAGTGGATCAAATTAGCGCGACCCTTATCTTGCAATCTTATTTAGAGTCACAATCAAATAAATTAATATGATATTACCCATTGTTGCTTACGGCTATCCAGTCCTAAAGAAAAAAGCAATTCCTATTGCTGAGGATTTCGCAGAATTAGAAACCTTAGTTGAGAACATGTGGGAAACCATGTATGCTGCTAGTGGAGTAGGGCTTGCCGCTCCTCAAATTGGAAAATCTATTCGTTTGTTTGTTGTAGATGCTTCTCCTTTTTCTGAGGATGAAGAATTGGATGCTAACCAAGCTGCTGAATTGGCCGACTTTAAACAAGTATTTATTAACCCCACAATAATAGAAGAAACTGGAGACTCATGGTACTTTAAAGAGGGTTGCCTCAGTATCCCCGAAATTAGAGAAGAGGTATTGCGAAAAGAACATGTCAAAATTAATTTTTTTGATGAAAATTTAAAAGAACACACCCAGGAATACAGTGGTTTGGTGGCGCGAATCATACAGCACGAATACGATCACATAGAAGGGGTTTTGTTTACAGACAAACTGAGTCCATTTAAAAGAAAATTAATCAAAGGAAAATTAAGTGATATCTCCAAAGGAAAAATATCGCCTGAATATCACATGCGTTTTCCCGATACAAAAAAAAGAAGATGAGTGAAAATATGTTAGAAAAAATAATTGTCATTTCTGGCAAACCAGGATTATTTAGAATGTTATCTCAAACCAGAACAGGTGTAATTGCAACTTCGCTAATTGATGGTAAAAAAACAGTCACCAACCCAAGAGAACAAATCAACGTTCTAACTGAAATTCAGATTTATGGAATTAAAGGTGAAGTGTCATTAGAAGAGGTGTTTCATAAGATTTTTGTTTATGAAAAAGGAGAAAGTACAAGAATTATTCCAAAAGCAAAGAAGGATGAACTGGAGGCTTATTTCTTTGAAGTTTTTCAAGATTATGATGAAGATCGTGTTTATGCGAGTGATATTAAAAAAATTATCCAATGGTACAACCTATTACTTTCCGAAGGAATATTAAAGTTTGAAGCTGAGGTTAGTGCTGAAAATTCAGCGAAAGAACTTCCCAAAGAATCTGTTTAACATGAAACGTTCCCAACAATTATCTGCTTTTGAGCGTTTGCTCGATATCATGGACGAACTTAGGGAACAATGCCCTTGGGACAACAAACAAACCTTCGAGTCACTGCGACACTTGACCATCGAAGAAACCTACGAACTCGGTGATGCGATTTTAGATAATGATTTACAAGAGATTAAGAAAGAGTTGGGCGATCTATTGCTCCATATCGTTTTCTACGCTAAGATTGGAAGCGAACAAAATACTTTTGATATTGGAGACGTAGCCAACGAGATTTGTGATAAGCTAATTAATAGACATCCCCATATTTATGGGGACACCAAAGTTGATGGAGTCGATCAGGTAATTAAAAACTGGGAATCAATAAAGATCAAAGAAGGGAGAAACAGTGTCTTGGAAGGAGTTCCCAAGAGCCTTCCTGCTTTGGTCAAAGCTTTTAGAATACAAGAAAAAGCCGCTGGAGTCGGATTCGAGTGGGATAATGCAGAGGATGTTTTAGATAAAGTAAAAGAAGAAATAACCGAATTCAATCAAGAAATTGAGAATAAAAATAATGACAAAATGGAGGATGAATTTGGTGATGTTATTTTCTCTTTAATTAATTATGCCAGATATCTTAAGATTAACCCAGAATCAGCGCTAGAAAGAACCAATAAAAAATTCATCAAGCGTTTTAAATACATCGAAGAATCAGCCAAAAACGAAGGAAAAGTAATCAATGAATTGACACTTGATCAGATGGAAGTTTTCTGGAATAAAGCAAAAGACATAGCTTAGTTATTCTGTTCTTTCCGATTGATTTTCCTTAGTAGCTTCTTCCTCTGGTTTTGCCTTTAACTTTCTTTTGATTTGTCGTGTGCTAATAAGACGATTTTCCCAAAATTCATTTCTGTTTTTAAGTTGTGCTATTTTCGAAGAGACTTCTTTGAACAAAGGGTTGTCACTACTTTTATTTGAGAAAAATTCTAAATTATTTTCAAGCTGACGTATTTCAGCATTGATCTCATCAGTCTTTCTTCTAATGTTTTGAATTTCTTGATTCAATTCATCTTCATTGTTTTCAATTAGAAGTAATCTAACATAAGTCTTGCTCTCCTCTCTATCGCTTTCCTCTAATTTTGATTTTTCAATTAAAGAAGCAAAAACGTTACTTAAATCTGCCAATAATTTTTTCTCTGCACTTCCTGATAAAGCTCCTAAATCGTTGAACTGTTTCCAGTGCCCACTGTAAAATATTTTAACCGCTTCAATTTCAGTGGGTAAACTCAATTTTTTAAGATTTTCTATAAACTCATTTTTCTTATTATATACAGCAGCTTCGGCCTCATTTATTTTCTGATAGCCTGACTTGATCCGATCGAAATAAAGATTACAAACGGCTTTAAACTCTTCCCACAAAACGTTCGAGAATTTCCGAGGAACAAATCCAATGTCTCTCCAGTCCTTTTGAATGCTTTTCATCCGGTCATTGAAGTCTTTCCAGTTTTCTTTCTCTAGAATATCTTTGACCTCTTTGATTAAATTTTTCTTAAGATCAATGTTGTTTTTTTGCTCAGCTTTTTGAGATTTATAAAAAATATTTTTTTGATGATTTATTTCTCGACTAACCGTTCGGAATTTATTCCAAGAGGACTTGCTGTCAGCTTTAGGGACTTGTCCAATGTCTTGAAATTCTTGCCTGATTTTATTGAATAAATTGATTGTATTGCGCCACTCATTATGGTTTTTAGGCAAGTTGTCTCTGATGCCTTCCATTTTTTCAAGAATAGCCTTTTTCTTTTTTAGATTGTCCTCTAGTATATTGTCATATTCTTTGTCAAACTCTTGCCTTCTAGTGTGGATAATATGGCTTGCTTCCTGAAATCGCTTCCAAAGTTCGTCTCCATGCTCTTTACCCACAGGGCCTAAGTCGTTTTTCCAAAGACGGTGGAGCGTATTTAGATCCCTAGAAGCTTTTAAAACATCACCTATTTTGGAGAGTGATTCAGCTTCTTCAATTATTTTAATTTTTTCTTGGTAGTTGTGTTTAAAATCAAGTTCTCTAAGTTCACGATTGAGATGAAGAAAGTCGTAGAAGATCTCCGTGTGGTGCTTGTAAGTCTGCCAGAGATTGTTGCTCTGTGCTCTTGGAACGGGACCTGCCTTGTGCCAGCTTTCTTGTAACTCTTTAAACCTTTTGTAGGTTGTGTTTATGTTTTCATCGACATTAATAAGCTCTTTGAGGCTTTCTATTATTTCCAGCTTCCGATCAAGATTTAGCTTTTGCGACTGTTCTCTTTCTTGAAAAAACTTGCGTTTATTTTGTTTGTATTCTTTGACGATAACATCAAAATCTACTTTGTGTTTTGGGCGGTAATAAAAATCAATTTCATTACCTCCTTCTTTTATGAATTCGTCTTTTTTCTTCTGAAGTTCAGTTTTAAACTTCAATTCAAACTGATGGATTACTTCTTGAATCTTTTTGTTCTGTGAATTCCAATTTTCAGCTTTACACGATTTTTCTAACTCAGCGAGAAGTTTTGGAATTTCATACGTTCTATAATCAATTTCCTCTTTTACTTCGTGGGAAATGTCTTCAGAATCTTTGCTAGCCTCCTCCGTTTTATCGGACTTTTTTTCCTCAGTAATTGTTTTAGTTTCAACAACTACTTTCGAATCACCTTCTAAAGGAAGAGCAGCTCCGAGAACCTCCTCTTTTTTTTCCTCATGAGGATCGTTGGCTTTACTATTTATTTTGGCCATTTTTCTTTTTTTAATTAAAATTTGTGGTTAAAATTTACAAAAAAAAATAGGATCGAACCTATTCATTCCATATTTCCCATGATTTTTCTGCTTGAAACTCAAGCATTTTTAGTCCATTAGAAACTTTACAGCCCATTTCTTTACCTTTTCTCAAGAACAAGGTCTCAAGCGGATTATAGATAAGGTCAAAAAGAGTATGGGATGCGTTTAACTCATTGTAAGGAATAGAAGGACATTTATCTGTGTTGGGAAAAGTTCCAACAGGAGAGGTGTTTATGATGAGTTGATTGTACTTTAAAATTTCAGCGTCAACAGCCTCATAGGAAAGTTGGCCTTGTTTTGGATTTCTCGAAACAAAATTGAATTGGACCTTTAGAGTTTCAAGTGCAAAGGCAATTGCTGCTGAGGCACCTCCTGTTCCCAAAATCAGTGCAGATACAGGGAGTTTTTCTGTAATTTCTAACAATGATTTTTGAAATCCATACGCATCAGTATTATGTCCCGTTGTTTCACCATTTTCATTAAATGAAATGGTGTTTACTGCTCCTATTTTTTTAGATTGTGGTGAGAGTTTATCCAAAAAAGGAATTACTTCTTTTTTGTAAGGAATGGTTACGTTGAGTCCATTGAGGCCATGAGTTTTGAAAACACTTTTGATTCCCTTGATTTCTTGTATATCAAAGTTTTCATAGCTGCAATCGAGTAATCCATTTTTTTTAAACTTATCCGCAAAATATCCCCTAGAGAAAGAATAATCTATATTCTTTCCGACCAATCCAAATTTTTTCATTTCATTTTTTTGAGCCGCCATATCTTTCTAGAAGTGCGACTGTAATTCCACCTAAAATTATGAAGATTAAAACGATCCAGAAGCTACTTTCTCTAAAATTAGGTAAGAAATAATCATAATATGCAATAATTGGATTGCCAACCGCATTGTAAAGTATTTCATTAAAAGAATCAATTTTATAAATCTTGTTTTTCCATGGCCATATCACGCCTAATGATCCAGCAATAAAACCAATGATGGTTGCTGTTGTATTCTCTTTATACTTTTTAAGTACCCAACTCAATGCATTAGAAAAAACAATAAGACCCGTAATAGATCCTAAAGTAAAGACCAATACTAAAATTAAAAGGCGAACTCTTTCCGGATCATTTACAAACTTAAGATTAAACTGCAATAGCTCAGCAATGGTAAAATAGAGTGCATTTACAGCATCTACCAATAGCAGTGAATAATTACCCAACAAAAGAAGTAAAAAGGAACCTGAAAGCCCTGGCAATGTCATTCCGGAAACGCCTATGAAACCACAGAAGAATACAAAAGGAAGGTAGTCGTTTTCGGTCGTGGGTTTGGTGAACATTATCAACAAACCACAGCCAAGACCTATTAAAAAAAAACCAATGGTTTTGTAATTCCATTTTTTAACATCGTGATAAATGAAATATAGGGAAGAGAGAATCATTCCAAAAAAAAGTCCAAAAACTTCAGTTTCAAAGTTATTTATAAGGAAGTCAAGCAACAGTGAGACGCTAAAATAACTGATGGCAACACCTAAGAATAGAAGACCTAAAAATCTACCATTGATATACTGAACAAAGGGTTTCCAGCCGCGATTAACCAAAATGGTAAATGCTTTTAAATTTATTTTTTGGAGAGAATAAATGAGTTCTTCGTAAAAGCCAGCGACAAATGCTACCACCCCTCCAGAAACCCCTGGAACTTTATTTGCAGCTCCCATTGCGATTCCCTTAAACACCAATAAAATGTTTTTTTTAATGGTGGATGAAAATAAATTCATGAATTGATTTTTCGGTTTTTATTTCTTTCAAGCATTAAGATAGAAAAACCGCCAACAATAAATAATAAAATTGCAATGAAAATTTGAGGATCGCTACCATAATTCTGAGGCATTATGGCTTGGGTTAAAGTTTTTGTTTTTTCACTCAAAGTAATCATTTTTGTTTGTTGCCACGGCCATATTTTGTGAAGAGCTCCGATCATTAACCCGATTAATAGGGCCATTGTTTTGTCATTGTGCTTTGAAAGCATCCATTTTAATACTGTAGCAAAAGATCGCAAACCAATGATTGCTCCCATGCAAAAAACCAGCAGTTTGGTATATGTAGTGATGAAAGCATCAAATTGAAAGTTAGACCAAATCCTAATGGCATCCTGAAGAATGGTGAGTACAGTTGTATAGGCGCCAAGAATCAAGAGAAGGTAGGCACCAGAAATCCCTGGAAGAATCATTGCTATGACTCCAATCATCCCACAGATAAAGAGATAGAATAAACTTATTTCTTGGGTATTAGGGGAAAACTGAGTCAGCGAAAAAGAGAGAATTATCCCAACGAAAAGCAATAGAAATCTATTTGTGTTCCAGTGTAAAACTTCTTTTTTTAATATAAAAATACTGGCTGTCAATAGTCCAAAGAAAAACGACCAAATCGCAATCGGTTGATTTTCAATCAGCCATTTGATGAAAAAAGAAAGAAATATTATGCTGCTTAAAATTCCTGAAAAAACAGTAGCTAAAAATTTTCCGTTGATGTTTACCCAAAACTGTTTTGGATTGTTATTTAATAATAACTTTAAATTTTCAACATTAAATTTGGCGATAGATTGAATCAATTCCTCGTATATCCCAGCAATTAGAGCAATGGTTCCACCAGAGACCCCTGGAACCAGGTCCGCCAATCCCATGGCCATACCTTTTAAAAACAGGACAGTATTTTTTGATTTTTTTGTGCCCAAAAATATGTTGATTTACGGAATTAGATATTTTTAAATTCAGGAAAAAGAGAATTTATTTTTGAAGGCAAAGGAAGATTTTGTTTTGCTTTTTCAAAAAGCTTTAAGCCCTCTTTTTTCATCCCAATTCGTATTTTACATCCTGCCAATCTGTAAAGAAAAGAAGCTTTGTTGTTATGATGCTCTAATGCTTTTTCGCCAACTTCTATGGCTTGATCCCATTCTTTAAGATGAATAAGAGAATCCATCCAAATGACCCAAGTTTTTAAGTCGTGTTGATCAAGATTTACTTGATTTTCACATGCCAAAGCAGCTTCTTCATAGAAATTCATTTCAAAGTGTATTTCTCCACTTTTTCGCCATAAGTCTGCACTGTCTCCGTTTGCTAATATTGATTTCCGCACATAATATTGTGCTTTTAGGTATTCTTTTTTCTTTATAAAGAAATCAACTAAAGAAATCCAGCTTTTTTCATGATTTGGTTCGAGCTTAATCGATTTTTTAAAAAACTGAACTGCTAGATCATCATTGCCAAGTTTTAAATGCGACTTGCCAATCCGATGATTTACATAAGCATTGGGGTCGTTGAGTTGTAATGATATCTCATAGTTGTCAATGGCTTCATTGATCCGCCCCATCTTTTCTAGAAGCTTCCCTTTTTCTATGTAAGCTCCAGTGAAAGAGTCATCACTGATTATGGCAAATTCAAAAGCAGATAAGGCCTCTTCATGTTTTTCGATATTAACATACAATTTACCCAACTGATGCCAAGCAATTTCACTGTAAGGGTTTGTTTCAAGGATATTATTTAAGGTAACAATGGCTTCAATATCTTCTTCAAGTTGCTCGTAACAATACAATAGGTTGTATAAAGATTGATAGTCGTAAGGGTTTTCCTCTACGCATTTAAGAAAATAGTTTTTAGCTCTAAAGTAATCTTCTAAAAAAAGGTATTCCATTCCTATTAAATTCCAAACTTCAACTTCGTCATCCGTCAGGTCAAGGGCTTTTTCTAACAATTCAATGGCCAAGGTGTGGTTTTTTTTCTTGGAAAAAATACTTGCCCGCTGTAAGAAAACCTCTTCGTGGTAAGGCGACAGTTGCTCAATTTCAAGCAATAATGATTCCGCTTCATCAAAAGAACCATCGAAAAGTAAAAGTTCGCTTTCCAAGAGCATCAACTCTACGTTTTTTGGATGTTGCGCCATTGCCATTTTAAGAGCCTTTCGAGCCAGCTTAAATTGAGAAAAATCAATATAGTGGTGAATGATACTTTCAAACTCAAGTGCATCAAAAAACAGTACTTGGTTGGTCTTGAGCATTTGCTCAAACTTGGTTATTGAGGGGTTGTTATCTTCCGAAAATTGATCGAACATAAAATACTAATAATACATTAATAAAAATAGATAAGTTAGGGGCACTGATATGGTATAGCAATTTATTGTTGTCAACAATATATTAACATTTTTAGAGTTCATCGAGTGTTTGACAAATTAATTCACATCCTGTGATGATTTCTTGTTCAGAAATATTGAGTGGAGGTGATATTCTGATGGCATTTTTCTCCCACAAAAGCCAGAAAAGTAACAGCCCTTTTTTTAAACAACGATGGACCAATTGAGTTGGAATTTCTTCCTCTTCAAATATTGGCGCAAGCATTAGTCCAGTTCCGTTGATTTGCTTGATTTTAGGATGTTGTAGGTGTTCTCTAAAAAGTTCTTCCTTGCTTTTTATGTCATCAATAAGTTGTGAATTGATGATTTCTTCAACATTCGCAAGTGCTGCAGCGGCAATTACTGGGTTTCCTCCAAAAGTAGTGATGTGGCCCAATTTCGGGTTTTCTTCAAGTACTTTCATTAAAGCAGAAGCTGCTGAAAAAGCGCCAATTGGCATACCGCCTCCCAAGGCTTTCCCTAGGACGACGATGTCTGGGGAGATCCCAAAGTGTTCAAAACCAAACATTTTACCAGTTCTTCCAAACCCAGGCTGAATTTCATCAAGAATTAAAAGCGCTCCTTTTTCTTCACATCTTTTTTTGACCTTTTTTAGATAATTATTTTCAGGCAAAATAAATCCAGCTCCACCTTGAATGGTTTCAAGAACAACAGCAGCAGTTGATTCATTGATTTTTTCTAAATCCTTTTCATTATTAAAAACAATAAAATCTATTCCAGGTAACAAAGGACGGTAGGCCATTTTTTGATTTTCGTCTCCTAATAGACTTAAAGCACCATGGGTACTGCCATGGTAAGAGTTTTTTGCGCCAATGAGTCCTGATCTTCCCGTCACTCGCTTCGCCAATTTCATAGCCCCTTCGATTGCTTCCGTTCCCGAATTTGTTAAATAAACAACCTCATGGTTTTGAGGGAGTAAATCAATGATCAGTTTACAAAGTTTAACAGCAGGTTCTTGAGCAAATTCGCCATAAACCATTACGTGCATGTATTTCGACACTTGCTTTTTAACGGCTTCAATAATCTTAGGGTGAGAATGTCCCAGTGCACAAGCCGAAACTCCTGCAATAAAATCTAAATATTTTTTCCCCTGGGTATCATAAATATACGAACCTTTTGCACTTTCTATTTCTAAACCCAGTGGGTAAGGAGTCGTTTTCGCTTGATATTTTAAAAAATCATTAAGCAAGGCTATGGTTTTAAAATTTCAGGTAAAAAATCTTCAGGAGTTTCTATTGTATTGATTTCTCGAGGTACATAAAGATTGTCTTCCTCGCTGAATAAATCATCAATTTCATTGGGGCGTTCCTCTTCTCTCCAAATAAATCCTTCTAAAATTCGTTCGTTTTGGAGTAGGTCTTTTTCTGGAAATAAGTCTCCATCAGGACTCACGTAAAAGGCAATGTCTACAATTTGATTGTTTTCCGTTACCATCGTCAATCTACTACATGTTGTTTGATTAATGCCAATCAGTTCAGATTTATCATCAGAGTACATATAATAAATCACTTCTGTATTCTTAATGATTTCAATGTCTTTTAACTTTCCGTCGGTAAAGCTTCCGTTCAGAATCCCCCCTTTTATTTGATTGAAGCCTTCGTCGCTAATGGAGTCTTTTTCTATAATCCAGCTGTTTCCAATAATTTTTAAGGAGTCTAGTTTTTTCGTATTAATATTAGAAGTTAGGAATATTTCATTTCCTGACATTTGACTTCTTCCAAACCATAAAATAGGGTTTCTCCCGTTTTTTTGACTGATGTTAAAGGTTCTTTTTTCTATTTTAGAAAGTGGTATTTTGAGTAATTTAATTAAACCTGTTTTTTGATTCAGGTGTAAGGAATCCGACTTCCCACGTAAGTCAGATTTAAAAATTTTCACACCGTAATAAGCCCTCAAAATTCTTTCCTCGTCTGGGCCGGTTGCAATTAGAGTATCAGCATGAATGAACAGAGGGTCGTTCTCAATCATCTTTCTTGCGATAGCTTTTCGGGTAATGATTGCAGAGTCTTTGGCTTTAAAAATCTCTCCGTAATGTCCATTAATCACCGACTTATTTAGGGTGTCAATGATACTTACATTGTTTGTCCCTGCGGCATAATTCTTTTCGTTTTCAAAATAAAGACTGTCTCCTCTAATTTCTTTATTATTGTATAATATTATTGCATTTTTTTGAAAATTCCCTTTTTGAATTTTAGTTTCATAGGCGCCTTTTTCGCAATAAATATCATAATCCTTACCAATTATGGTGGTCGGTCCATAAAAATATGCCTTGTTGAGCTCCGTGAAATAATCTAGTTGTTGGGATTTTAAGTCATATTCAGGATTTTCGATTTTCACATTAGAAATGAATCGATATTTTTTCTGATCCATGAAATAAATTCCACGATTACTGGTGAGCTTGCTTTTTTCATCTAAAATTACTCCTTGCGTATTGTAATAGGCTTTTGAATTTAGGCGGTCCAAGTACAATGTGTCTGTCTTTAGGTTCATGTCGGGTCTTTCGAGAAAAACCTCACCCCAAGCAGTCGCTAATTTTAAATTACCATCATATTCTAAATAATCACAAGTCATCTTAAGGGTATCTCCTTGTGTGAAAACTACACTTCCTTTTGCTTTAAAAAAGTTTTTTTTGGGATAGAAATAAGACAGATCCGATTTAATCAATGCTCCTTCGTGTAACAGGTGAACTCTTACATCCTTTCTTTTCACCAATATGTTAGCCCCTGGGAATTTTGCCTGATCTTGGGTAGATCCACCGGCTTGAATGATTTCAATTATTTTAGGTGCTTCCTGGCCAAATGAGGATGTAAAAGTCATTGCACTTATCAGTGTCAGTACAGTATACTTTTTAATTGATTTCAAAATAAAAATATTGATGGAGCGGTGTTAGAAAACTATCTGAAAATAGTCTGTTTTCTATCGGGCCCCAAGGATACAATTTTAATAGGTGTTTGAAGTTCTTTTTCAAGAAATTCGATATAATCAGAAAATGATTTTGGAAACTGGTTTTCTGAGGTCATTTGTGTTAAATCCTCCTTCCACCCTTCCATTTCAATGTACTCTGGAGTGACTAATTCTGGAGAAATATCATAAGGAAAAAAGTCTATTGACCCTTCTGCGGTTTTGTAGCTGTTACAGATTTTAATTTTTTTAAAGCCTGAAAGCACATCACCTTTCATCATCATTAATTGGGTAACACCATTAACCTTAATGGCATATTTTAAAGCGACCAAATCAATCCAGCCACATCTTCTTGGTCTTCCAGTAGTCGACCCAAATTCATTACCTAGTTTGGCCATTCTTTTTCCGTCATGATCAAATAATTCAGTCGGAAAAGGTCCGCTTCCTACACGGGTAGCATAAGCCTTGAAAATTCCATAGACTTCTTTTATTTTATTAGGTGCAATCCCCAATCCTGTGCATGCTCCTGCCGCTGTTGTTGTTGAGGAGGTTACAAAAGGATAGGTACCAAAGTCAATATCTAAAAGGGATCCTTGGGCTCCTTCTGCTAGAATATTTTTTCCAGCCTCCTGTGCTTTTTGAAGATAGTTTTCGCTATCCACAAACTGACATTCTTTAAGAACCTTAATTCCTTCGAAAAATTCTTCTTCGAGTAAAGGAAGGTCATATTCGATATTACTATCGTAAAAGTCTAACATTTTTAAGTGCTTGTCGACCAATGACTTGTATTTTTCTTTCCAGACTTTAGAAACAATATCACCTACTCTAATACCGTTTCTTCCTGTCTTATCCATATAGGTTGGTCCGATACCTTTAAGCGTAGAGCCAATTTTTGCTTTTCCTTTAGAGGCTTCAGAAGCGGCATCCAAAAGTCTGTGGGTAGGTAAAATTAGATGCGCTTTCTTTGAGATTAACAATTTCTCGGAGTAATTGATTTTGTATGGAGCAAGGTTGTCCAATTCCCGTTTAAAGACAACTGGATCAATCACAACTCCATTCCCAATAAGATTCACTGCCTTCGGATGAAAAATTCCAGAAGGAATGGTATGTAAAACGTGTTTTATTCCTTCAAATTCGAGTGTATGTCCTGCATTAGGTCCTCCCTGGAATCGCGCAATTATATCATAGGATTTTGTTAATACATCAACTATTTTTCCTTTCCCTTCGTCGCCCCATTGGAGGCCTAGCAATAAATCTACTGGCATATTATATTATAGTTTACTATTTTTTTTTGTGCCGTAAAAGTATAAAGAATGATTGTGAATATCAATATCAAAAATCTCTTCTATGGTCTTTTTTATGTTTTGGATTCGGGGATCACAGAATTCCTTAACTTCTCCGGAATCCGTAAAGATTATGTGGTCGTGTTGACGATCAAAATAAGACTTTTCGTATTGTGCTTGTGTTTTTCCAAATTGATGTTTTCGGACCAAGCCACATTCGAGTAATAACTCTATCGTATTGTATAAAGTCGCTCGACTCACACGATAGTTTTTGTTTTTCATCGTAATGTATAGCGTCTCGATATCAAAGTGTTCCTTGTTATTGTAAATCTCATAAAGAATCGCAAAACGTTCGGGGGTTTTGCGATGCGAATGCTTACTTAGGAAATTAATAAAAACTTCTTTTACTATTTCCTGATTTGATTTAATCGATTCCATACGATGCAAAGATAAGCGTAAAATTAATCTCTCATAACTTTATCGATTCCTTTAATCTTCAAAAGATTTCCCAATAGTCGATTTATTATTGTTTTGTTCTTAACACTTACGCAAATAACACCCGTAAATATTCCATCATCACTATCAAAACTTAATTTCATAATATTCACATTCATTTGATTTGAAATCAGCCGGGTTACATCGCTTACGATACCCATATTGTCAATTCCAGAAAGCTTGAGGTTTACTGTAAATTCATCAGAAGAAGAATCCACCCATTTGGCTGCAATGATTCGATAGGCGTAGTTAGACTGAAGAGAAAGGGCGTTAGGAC
The DNA here is from genome assembly GCA_017857815.1 of Flavobacteriaceae bacterium. Classification (GTDB taxonomy): domain Bacteria; phylum Bacteroidota; class Bacteroidia; order Flavobacteriales; family Flavobacteriaceae; genus UBA8316. Next base: position 36,826 of record JAFMCL010000022.1, read on the forward strand.
ATTCTTTTTTGTGAACTTTAACTCCTTCATTGATCGTGATAAATCCAAATACTTCATCCCCAGCAATTGGATTACAACAAGGGGATAAAGAATGTTTTAAATTCTCTCTTTCTTTTCCAAACACTAGGGTATCAAATTTTTGTGTGATTTCCTTGCTGTCTTTCTTAAGCAAAGTGTTTTTCTTTCTAATTCTCTTTTTAAAGAAGTTTAAAAAGCTGTTGTTGTATTCCGAATAAAAGTCTTTTAATTGTTTGTTGTCAATGGTACCCAATCCCACACGATAAAAAAGATCTAAACTGCTGTTGAGCTTGAAAAAACGAAGCATATAGCTAGTTGTCTTTTCGTTTAGAGATATTTTAAGCTGCTTTAGTTTTCTTCTTAAGAGTTCTCTTCCGTCCTCGGCAATTCTTTTCTTTTCTTCATTTAAGGAAGACTTTATTTTTGATTTGGCCCTAGAAGTTATCACAAAATCAAACCAGTTAGCAGTTGGCTTGATGCTCTCAGAAGTCATGATTTCAACAAGTTCACCACTTTTTAAAACCCTGCTAAGTGGAACTAACTTTCCGTTAACCCTGGCGCCACGTGTTTTCATTCCTATTTCAGTATGAATACTAAAGGCAAAGTCGAGAGCGGTAGCTCCTTTAGGAAGTGATTTTAATTCTCCATTAGGGGTGAAAACAAAAATTTCTTTTGCATAAAGATTTAGTTTAAAGCTCTCTACAAAATCAACTGCATTTTCAGTGTTATTTTCAAGAACTTCTTGCAGTTTATCTAGCCAACCTTCTATACCGATGTCTTTCTGTTCTCCATGTTTGTATTTGTAATGCGCTGCGTACCCCTTTTCGGCGATCTCATGCATACGTTCAGAACGGATTTGAATTTCTATCCACTTGTTTTCAGGCCCCATAACAGTTACGTGAAGTGCTTCGTATCCATTCGATTTTGGTCCAGTAATCCAATCTCTCAGTCGGGTAGGGTTAGGAACAAAATGATCTGTAATGATAGAATAAATCTTCCATGCCAAAAACTTTTCGTTTCTATGGGTAGCTTTATAGATTATTCGGATGGCAAATTTGTCAAAAACTTCTTCAAAAGTTATGTTTTGACTCAGCATTTTTCGGTGAATTGAAAAAATCGATTTACTTCTTCCTTTAACTTGGTACTTCAATCGTTCTTTATCGAGTGCCATTTCGATAATTCCAGAAAATGACTTTATATATTGATCCTGTACTTCTTTACTTTCTTCTATCTTATTTCGGATAGATTCAAAGCGGTTGGGTTCAATATATTTAAAACTTAAATCTTCAAGCTCTGTTTTGATGTTGTAAAGCCCAATGCGATGTGCAATCGGAGCATAAATGTAGAGCGTTTCTGAGGCGATTTTCAATTGCTTATGTTCGGCCATTCCGTCTAGTGTCTGCATGTTGTGCAAACGATCGGCAATCTTGATGATAATCACACGGATATCATCATTCAGAGTCAGTAACATTTTTCTGAAATTCTCCGCTTGTAGGGAGATGTCTTTGTCCTTTTTAAGATTGGATATTTTTGTAAGACCATCAACAATTTTAGAAACGTTTGACCCAAAAAGTCTTTCGATGTCTTCCAGACCGTATTCTGAATCTTCAACTACGTCGTGAAGCAAAGCGGAGGCAATGGAAGTCGCATCCATCCCAATTTGGTGTGCAACTATTTTTGCAACGCTAATGGGATGAAAAACATAGGCTTCTCCTGTTTTTCTTCGTTGGGTTTTATGCGCGTCAACTGCTGTGTCAAAAGCAGCCCGGATCATTTTCTTATCCTCTTTGGTTAGCGTTTGATAACTGATTCGCAAAAGCTCTTTGTATTGCTTTGCAATTTCTTTATTCTCTATTTCGTCGCTAACAATCATCTTTATCTAAAGTACTTGAAAATTTTTGTTTATTCAAAATTAATCCTCGATAACATGATACATCAAAATCCCTGCCGAAACGGATAAATTCAATGAATCTATTGGAGGTTTTACTGGGATTTTAACAATGACATCTGCTTGTTCTAACCAAATCGAACTCAAGCCCATGTCTTCGGTTCCAAAAACCAAAGCTGTTGGTCGGGTATAACTTATTTTTTTATAGTCTTGTGCTTTTTCACTTAAAGCAGCCGCTATGATGTTTAAACTATTTTCTTTGAGATAATTGATCACATTCTCAGAGCTATCAAGGGCAATCGGGAGGGCAAAAACACCACCCAAGCTGTTTCTGACAACTGTCGGATGATATAGGTCTGTCCTTGGATTTGAAATAATTACCGCATCCATTCCTGCAGCTGAAGCCGTCCGGAGTAGCGCCCCAATGTTCCCTGGTTTTTCGGGGGCTTCGACGACTAAAACAAGGCTGTTTTTATTTAATTTTAATTGGTCTAAATCATGTGATTTAGACTTGACAATTGCAATTATTTTTTCTGAACCTGATCGAATGCTAATGCTGTTAAAAAGTGATTCATTTAATTCAAAAAAGGGTGTTTTGGTTTTAAGCTGAAAATCTTTTAAATATTTTTCTTTAACAAAGATACTTTCCAATTGATAGCCTTTTTCCATTGCACGGAGCAATTCGCGTTCGCCTTCAATTACGAAACAGCCTTGCCTTTTTCTTTCCCTAGACTTAACTAATAAAAGCTTTAATCTTTTAATAGCGGGATTTTGGCTACTTGTTATTTTTATTGTAAAATCCATAGCTCAAAGATACATTTCCCTGATCTAAAATAATGGATTACTCCTTAATGGATTTTTTATGATGATTAATGACCAATCCAACCATTTCATTGTAACTAACAATTCCACTTTTTTGACCGTTGGCTTTTAGGTATCCATCATATGTTTTTTTAAAAACAGGTCTCAATGGATTTTTATAGTCCATCCAAAACCGGTTGATAGCCCTGATGTTTTTCACGATACCCAGGTTCAGGTTTCCTATCATTTCAATTGCTTTTTCGCGATCGGCTATCAACAAATCGCCATAACAATATCTTGTTGCAAATGTATAGCCAGCATATTGAACATAAGGGTCTTCACTATTTATTGCTGAGAAAAATGCAATAAAGTTGGCTTCTTTTTCTGAGGCATAACCCATTTGATGTGCTGTCTCATGTAGAATCGTTGTGATGAAGCTGATCTTAGGAATTTTACTATTCACCTGTGCCTCTAAGGTTAAAGGATTCAAATAACCGGAATAACCCATGTAGGTTAACGGGAGGCTAAAGAGTGATTTTTTAATTTTGTGAACTCCTTCTAGTTGATTGTTTGTTAGGGGGTCAAAAGAAACTGCTTTTTCAAATAATTCCACCTTCGAATATGGAAAATCAACGGCTAAACTGTCAATTCCCACCAGACTCAGATGAAGCTCGTTAGACTTTGTGATCAGATCGTTTAGTGTATTTTCTAGATCAGTTTGATCATATTCGATACTCATTCCCATCTGCTCGTTCAATGGTTTTCTGTGATAATTAATTCCCCAAGAAAGATGAAACAAAAGTGAAATCAAAGCAACCAAAGCACCGATGTCTCGAACAATATGAAGTGGTTTTTTAACCTCTTCGGTGAAGAATTTATAGAAATATCTGATTGAAAAAACAATCATAAAAAAATATAAAACATCACCAGCAGAAAAAGGAAATAAATTAAAGAACCCTCCGTGCAGTTTAGAAACAAGCGGGTAAAATTTTTCACTGTAGCAGGATTCAACCCACTCAGGGTTTCTTCGGATATAATAAATAAAAAGGAGTTGAGGTAAAATAGAAATCCAAAGTAGACGACTGGTTTTATGTTTCATTCCATTAAATAAAAAAAGCCCATTTTAAACAATGGGCTTTAGTAGTTTGTTCTTTATCTATTTAATTAGCTCAACAATCTCAACTTCAAATACTAAGTCAGATTTTGGTGGAATACCACCGTTGCCATTCTCTCCATAAGCGATGTCATAAGGAAGAAAAAGTGTTGCTTTATCTCCTACATTTAATAGTTTTAATCCTTCTTTAAAACCTTCAATCATTCTTGCCTCCTCACTTACATCTGCAGGAATCGGCTGATATTGCCCAGCAGCTTTTCTATTTTCATTAACGATGCCAAGTGCTTCTGCGGTTTTTAAGTTGCTAGTTTCCAGGATCACCCCATCTGCAAAATAAACAGCATAGTGAGTCAATGCTTTGTTGGTTGTGGTTACTTTTGCACCCGTTCCTTTTTCACTAATAAAATATTGTAACCCAGAAGCAGTGGTCGTTGCTTGTGATTTTTGGTCTTCAAATCGTGCAACAGTTTTTTTGACCAATTCAGCTGACTTTTCTGCTTTCTCTTTTTCTGCAATGGCTTTGTCAGCAAAATAACTAGAGAAAACTTCAGGAGCATCGAAACTACGAGCTTCACTTCCTTTTCGTATGATAGTAATTTTTTTGATGGTGTCATTTTGAGCAATGCTATCTACAACCTCCTGACCTTTTACTACTTTTCCAAATACTGTATGCTTACCATTTAACCATGAAGTTTCTTTATAAGTGATAAAAAACTGACTTCCATTAGTCGCTGGTCCAGAATTGGCCATTGATAGTATACCAGGACCATTGTGGGCTAAATCTGTAAACTCATCGTCAAAGCTATAGCCAGGACCTCCAGTTCCTATGCCAGTTGGATCTCCCCCTTGAACCATAAAGTCTTTTATAACCCTGTGAAATAGTAAACCATTATAATATTTTTTTCCTTTAAATTCTTCAGCAACTTCTTTATTATTTCCTTCACTTAAAGAAACAAAATTGGCGACTGTAATGGGTGTTTTTTCCATTTCCAGTCTTAAGATGACATTCCCTTTGTTGGTTTCTAGGTCAGCATATAATCCAGAATCAAGATCGGGATATTGTGTGTCGCAACCCATCACGAGTGCAATCATAAACATACCAACTAATTTCATTTTTTTCATGGGTTTTTATTTTTTTCAAGTTTTAAAAGTTCAATGGTAAAACGAAGCGGTTGGTTGATTCCAATTTTATCTCCATCTCCCTGATATCCGAAGCAAAGGTAGGAAGGAAAAAGAAAAACTGCAACATCTCCTGACTTCATGACCTTAATTCCCTCCCGAAGGGCTGGTATCAAGTCTTCTTGGTCAACAAAAAAAGAGACAACTCCTAAAGCTGCTTCATCATACAATAAGTTTTCGTTTAAGTCTTCAATTCTGTAAGAAAATGTGACGCGGTCTCCACGTTCAGGAACAAATAAAGATTCATTATTTTCTTTTTTAAAAGCATACCAAAACCCTTTTGGAGAAATTTTAAATTCTAAATTTTGTTCTTGTTTTATTATTTTTCTAAAAAGAGTTTGTTCTACTGATAAAGTATTTTTATTTCTTATAGCAGATTCTTTCAAGAAAAACTGCTTTTGTTTGTTAATTGGGCGTCTTGGTTCTAGCTCTTTGCATCCTAGGAAGAAAATAACGGTAAGCATGAAAATCGTAATGTTCTTCATTGAAGCAGATTTTTGACTTTTGAAATGGAATTTATAAACTTCGATTCAGTTTCCGACAAACTAAGTTTTGATGCGCCACCAGCTGCATTGTGATGTCCTCCACCATTAAAATATGTTCTTGCAAAATCATTTACAGAGAAAGCCCCTTTAGATCTAAAAGACATTTTTATTATTTGTTCCTGCTCGTTTTCAATCATAATTACTGCCACTGAAATCCCTACAAGGCTGAGACCATAATTTACGAAACCCTCCGTGTCTCCTTTCTTGAAATTATTTCTATTAAGTTCTTCTTGAGAAATTGTAATATAGACGACAGGTAGTTCCTCAATTCTCTTCAAATTGGTTAGGGCTGTTCCCAGGAGACGCAAACGATCAAAGGTGAAAGTA
>JAFMCL010000044.1 GCA_017857815.1 Flavobacteriaceae bacterium
GTCTATGGAATTGCTGCTTCGGGAGAAATAACAAAAGATTTTAATAACATAAAACACTTTAATTCATTGTTAAAGGGTACTAAATTGCAAGAGCAAATTTGGATGCCAGATCAAGAAAACACATAATGAAAGATACACTCAAGATTGCAGACAAAACTTTCAATTCTAGATTGTTTACCGGAACGGGGAAATTTAATAGTTCAGAAAAAATGAGAGAAGCCATTTTGGCTTCTGAGAGTGAATTGGTGACGGTTGCTTTAAAAAGAATCGAAATAAACAACAGCTCGGATGACATATTGATTCATCTTAAGGAAAAGCACATCAATTTATTGCCCAACACTTCAGGGGTCAGAACTGCAAGAGAAGCAGTTTTTGCTTCGGAATTGGCAAGAGAAGCTTTAGAAACAAATTGGATTAAATTAGAAATTCATCCTGATCCAAAATACTTGTTGCCAGATCCCATAGAAACATTAAAAGCTGCCGAGGAGTTGGTAAAAAAAGGGTTTGTGGTCATGCCTTACATTCATGCCGATCCTGTTTTGTGCAAACGATTGGAAGATGTGGGGGTGCAATGTGTCATGCCTTTGGGAGCACCGATTGGGAGCAACAAAGGAATTGCAACAAAGGATTTTCTTGAAATAATCATAGCGCAAAGCAATGTTCCTGTAATCATAGACGCAGGAATTGGAGCACCTTCACATGCAGCTTTCGCAATGGAGCTTGGCGCAGATGCTGTCTTGGTCAATACAGCGATTGCTGTTTCGCAAAATCCAGTCGAAATGGGAATTGCATTTAAACTTGCGGTTGAGGCTGGGAGAATGGCATACAATGCAAAATTAGCTCCAGTAAAGCAAAAGGCCGAAGCCAGTAGTCCATTAACCTCTTTTTTAAATGAATAATTTTAAAAACACATTTGATTTATACGATTGGGATCAGCTTGAAAAAGAAATCTATGGTTTCTCTGCGGCAGATGTAAAAACTGTATTATCAAAAAACAAAATCACCTTAGATGATTTTAAAATATTGATCTCACCAGCGGCAAAACCTTTTATCGAGCAAATGGCGCAAAGAAGCAGCGCGATCACTAAAATGCGTTTTGGTAACACCATTCAAATGTACCTTCCGATGTACCTTTCAAACGAATGTCAAAATATTTGTACTTATTGTGGGTTTAGCATGACCAATAAGATCAAAAGAAAAACACTTTCTGATAAAGAAATTCTCGATGAAGTGGCACATATCAAACGTTTGGGGTATGATCATATTCTTTTGGTAACAGGCGAAGCCAACAGAACTGTGGGGGTTTCTTACTTGAAAAACGCCATCAATCTCATTCAATCCCATTTTTCAAACATCAGCATCGAGGTTCAGCCCCTAGATCAGGAAGAGTATGAAAATTTGATTGAAGAAGGTTTGTATGCTGTATTAGTCTACCAAGAAACTTATCATAAGGCGACTTATAAGACCCACCATCCTAAAGGAAAAAAATCCAATTTCGATTATCGACTAGACACTCCTGATCGGTTGGGACGTGCTGGGATTCATAAAATTGGGTTAGGCACTCTTTTTGGTTTGGAAGATTGGAGGGTCGATAGTTTTTATACAGCATTGCATTTAAAATACCTACAAAAAAACTATTGGAAAACGAAATACTCTATTTCATTTCCAAGACTCCGACCGCATCAGGGAGACGTAATGCCCAAGGTCGAAATGACCGATGCTGATCTGGTTCAATTGATTTGCGCCTATCGCTTATTGGATGAAGACGTGGAGCTGTCAATGTCCACTCGAGAAAGTGAAACCTTTAGAAACAACATTATTAATTTAGGAATAACTTCCATAAGCGCAGAGTCTAAAACCAATCCAGGAGGTTATACAGTAGAACCCGAGTCCCTGGAGCAATTTGAGATTTCGGATGAAAGAAGCACCGAAGAAATCAAACAAATGATTCAATCGCAAGGATATGAAGTGGTTTGGAAAGACTGGGACAAGAGTTATTTTGAAATTGCATAAAATGAGTTTATCAGCAGCAGAAAAAGAGCAATATGACAGACACCTAATTCTCAATGAAATTGGTGCAGAAGGCCAACTAAAACTCAAAAATGCAAAAGTATTGGTCATAGGAGCTGGAGGTTTGGGTTGTCCTGTTTTGCAATATCTTTCCGCTGCTGGAGTTGGAACAATTGGTATTATAGATGATGACAATGTCGATCAATCCAATCTACAAAGACAAATTCTTTACACCCACCTAGACATTGGTAAAAACAAAGCGACAACGGCTGCTAAACGGCTAAAATCATTAAATCCTTTTGTTGAATTTGAGGTTTATAGAACAAGACTTACCACCAAAAACGTTTTAGATTTGTTTAAAAATTATGATCTCATTGTAGATGGAACCGACAATTTCCCCTCAAGGTACTTGATTAATGATGCTGCAGTTTTAAGTGACAAGCCCATCATTTTTGGATCAATATTTAAGTTTGAAGGACAATTGTCAGTGTTTAATTATAAAAACGGCCCAACCTATCGCTGTTTATTTCCCAGCCCGCCCAAAGCAAATGAAGTCCCCAATTGTTCTGAAATTGGAGTTCTTGGAGTTTTGCCAGGAATTATCGGCAGCTTACAAGCCAATGAAGTCCTCAAAATCATTCTTGGTTTGGGGGAAATCTTAACTGGAAAATTGTTGACTTTTGACGCATTATCAATGAATCAGAGGTGTTTTACTTTTAAGAAAAATCCTTCTATTTCAATTACAAAATTAGAAGAAGAATATGAAACGATTTGTGGAATTATTCCCTTCGCAAAAGAAATTAGTTTTAAAACGTATAAAAGTCAAGCTTTTGAATTTAATGTTCTTGATGTGAGAACACCGAAAGAACGAAATGAATTTCACATTGAAAGTCTTCACATTCCGTTGGACGAACTCTCAGTAAGACAGCCCGAAATCCCACAGGACAAAAAATTATTGGTTTACTGCAAGTCTGGAGTCCGAAGTGCTCATGCGATTGCTATACTTCAAGGAAATGGTTTTAAAAATGAATTGGTGAATCTAAAAGGCGGCTTACCTTTGAACAGGTATTGAACTTTATGGTTTTAAAAACTCTTCTTGAGTAATTTCAATGAAGTTTCCATCTTTTGAGGCGTCAAAAAAGAAATCAAAAGTATGTCTTTCTCCAAAATTGATCACTGTCTGTTCCTTGTCTTCAAAATAAAATTCTCTTGACTTGTATTGAACATAAAGTCGTGTGATAGGAATTCCTGTAAATAGAAACTCATCATTGTTTCGAATGTAAACGTGGTTTAAATATTTTTTGTACTGGTCACGAATGCAAACAATAATGTCATGGTCGACCGTGTTTCTAATCAAAAGCGTGGCAGTCGAAATTTCGTAAATCACATCGGGTGGAAATTTGTCTGCAAAAGTTTTGTCACCCGTCTCGCCTCGCTGAGAAAAACCTAGTGAAAAAACTAAAACGGTTAAAAAAAATAAATTATATTTAAGTGTTATCATCTTAATAGAGTTTATAATTCAGACCATGTTTACTATAAATAGTTTAATTTAAATTAGAAATTCATAAGAAATATATGAAAAATAAAATTGATGTTTCACATGGCTTATCTTAAAATATTATTGATACTTACTTTTAGTACTTCTTTACTTTCGCAAGGTAAGTTTGACTCCTTAAACATGCGGATGCACAAGTTTGTAGACGATAAAGATCTTGCTGGAGTTCAAACATTAGTAATTAAAGACAATAAGGTTTTAAATTTTGACACTTATGGATATTCGAACATTAGGGAACAAAAACCATTAACAAAAAACAGTATTTTCAGAATCGCTTCCATGACCAAGTGTATTGTATCTGTTGCATTTATGAAGCTTTATGATCAAGGTCACTTTAATCTTGAAGACCCTATCAACAAATATATTCCTGAATTTTGCAACACTTTGGTTGATGATGGAAAGGGAAATTATGTTAAAGTTTCAAACCCCATAAGAATCGTCGACCTACTTCGTCATACTTCTGGATATGGGAAGTCTAATCCTTTCCTTACTGCAAAATTTAATCATTTAAAATCTTATAAATCTGCTGATCTTAAAACTGAGGTGAAAAGAATGAGTGAAATACCCCTTTCCTCTGAGCCAGGAACTGAGTGGAGATATGGACCTTCGGTGAATATCTGTGGATATTTAATTGAATTAATCTCTGGGAAAAAACTTGACAAATTCCTGAAAGATGAGATTTTTGATCCTTTAAATATGAAGGATACTTTCTTTGAGATTCCAGCGAGTAAATTCGATAGATTTACAACGCTATACATTAAAGACAAAGAAAATAACATCATAGAATTGGATCACCCGAATGATTCTTCTTTTACAAAAGAAGTAACTTTCTTTAACGCTGCAGGATTATTGGCTTCAACAATCAAAGATTTTTCTCAGTTTTGTAAAATGTTGCTAAACAAAGGGGAGTTAAATGGTGTCCAAATTCTTAAACCTGAAACAGTTTCACTTATGACTGAAGATCGTTTAAATAGAATCCCAAATGCCAAACCTTCTAATGCAAATCATAAACCCAATACCTCAGTTGGTTTTGGATTGGGGTTTAATGTAATCACTGATATTCAAAAATATCCAATTGAAGGAAGTCTAGGAAGCTATGGCTGGCATGGATCCACAGGGACATATTTTAAAATTGATCCAAAAGAAAACTTAATCCTCATTTTCATGACACAAATGAAGGGTTTTGAATATTCTCAGAAGGAAATATTCGAGTCAATGGTATACAAGGCTGTTTTATAAATATTAAGTCCTCAAAGCGTTCCTTATTTTTAAATTTGTTTAGAAATAAAACTGAGTTATGTCTGAAACAATGAAACCCTGTCCGCAATGCAATTCTCCTTATGGTTATTTTTTAAAAGAGGAATGTTATGCCTGTCCGGAGTGCAGTCATGAATGGAACCCAGATGCTATCGTCGAAGCACCCGTTTTGATTGTCAAGGATTCCAATGGAAATATTTTGGTCGATGGAGATTCGGTTATTGTCATAAAAGACTTGCAAGTTAAGGGTTCATCCGTCCCAATAAAAGGTGGGACAAAAGTAAAACGTATTCGACTTAGCGAAGGCGATCACAACATTAGCTGTAAAGTTGAAGGTTTTGGCGCCATGGCACTCAAATCTGAGTTTGTCAGAAAGGCATAATACATATTAACATCAAATAAAAAAACACCCTTTGTATAGAGGGTGTTTTTAAAATTTTAATGATTTAAAAATTTAAATCACTAATTTCCTTTGGCGTAATCTTCAAGAAATTTAGCCAAACCACTATCCGTTAATGGGTGTTTTAAAAGCCCTGTTATTGAAGATAATGGACCAGTCATCACATCAGATCCAATTTTGGCACAATTAATAACGTGCATGGTATGTCTTACAGACGCTGCGAGAATTTGAGTTTGAAAACCATAGTTATCATAAATCATTCTGATCTCTTCAATTAGCGTCAAACCGTCAGTAGAAATGTCATCTAATCTTCCTATAAAAGGAGAAACATATGTTGCCCCAGCCTTGGCAGCTAATAGTGCTTGACCTGCAGAAAAAACTAGAGTAACGTTTGTTTTAACACCTTTATCAGAAAAATATTTGCAAGCTTTTACACCATCTGCAATCATTGGTAGTTTTACTACAATTTGAGGGTGCAATGCTGCCAAGGCCTCCCCTTCTTTTATCATGCCGTCAAGATCAGTGGCGATAACTTCAGCACTAACATCTCCTGAAACTAAATCACATATTTTGGTGTAATGTGCTAAAATATTTTCTGTACCCGTGATGCCTTCCTTTGCCATCAAAGATGGATTTGTAGTTACACCGTCTAAAACACCTAAAGCTTCTGCTTCTGAGATGTCACTGAGGTTTGCGGTATCAATAAAAAATTTCATATTTCAAGTGTTTTTAAAAGTTTATATGATTAAGAATTGAACTAAAATTATTAATATTCCATCTTCTCTGAGTTTTTAGCTTTCGATTTTGGACATTTAATTTCTGCAAATATAGCTGAAAGATTTTTCATTTTTCAAAAGAAAAAATGAAGATCCTAATTCGGAGAACTTAAAGCTAATTAGACCCGTTTAAATAAATTACTTTTTGAAAATACTCATATTTTCGTCATAGATTGGGCTTTCTATTGCTAAGAAATCTAAAATACTGTGAAAAACATTATGCTGGTATAAAACTTCATTGTTCTTAAGTGTTTTGGTAGCATCGGATAGCCAAACAATAAAAGGAATTTCTAATTGTTCATTTGGTGCAATACTTGCAGGTATACCGTGCATGTACAAATTCTTTTCTCCTAAGGATTCGCCATGATCAGAAACATAAAACATTGTGCTTTTATATTCTTTCAAACTCTTTAATTCTTCAATCAAACTAGACAAAATGAAATCCGTATAAACAATGGTGTTATCATACGCATTTATTAGTTCTTCTTGAGTACATTTTCCCAACTCAACATTTTCACATACTGGTGTGAATTTATTAAATTTCGGAGGATATTTCTTGTAGTAAGTTGGCCCATGACTGGTGCTCGTGTGAAGTACGAGTAATATTTTATTTTTCTTACTTTCCAATAATTGTGCTCTTAAACCGCTGAGTAATATTTCGTCATATCCACACCCTTCCCCTTCGCATAGTTTTTCTAAAGCTGCTCTACCTTGATAGTTATTAATCTTAACAGCAGGCTCTCCCCAATTTGTTGTTCTCCAAATAACTTCCACGTCATTTCTAAATAAATAGTTGGGTAAAGTCTCATACGATTCGCTGCCATCTTTGTGTTCTAGAATACACTGAACTCCAGCAGTCGTATAGGTTGCACAGGATTCTGCTTTATAACTATAAACACTCTCTATCTTAGAGAGCAGCGGATTTGTTTCCTTCCCATAACCGTATAAAGAAAAGTTTTTACTTCGAGCTGATTCTCCAATTACAAGTACTGCAATAGATTTTTTGTCATTTCCAATCGTAGCGTCTGGTAACAAAATTTGCTGCTTGTTTTCTTCATTTTTGTGAATATAAAATCGAGAGGTATTAACAATATAGGACCATGGCATAACCAAACCTCCTAATGCTTTTGAATTTTTATCAATCCACAACCAACTACTAGAATTGATATAAATAAATATTAAAACAAAAAGCAAAGCTGCGCCAGTATGTACCAAAAAAGTTTTGAGTTTTACTTTAACAATTTTAATTTTAAAAATCAAAATACTGGGGATCACTCCTAACAAAATTAAATACAGAATCAAGCTAAAAGAAAAGAAACTACTGGACTCCTCATAATTGGTATTGAGGACATTACCAATCATTGTTTTGTCTATTATTACTCCATATGTAAATATAAAATATACAGCAATTGCATTTATGTTGAGAGAAAGAATCAGAAGCACTCTACCAATAAAAGGTGCTATAAATAGTAAAATATAAAAAATAAGTGCGTTTAAAACTAAGAGGATAACAACCAAACTGGCGAGGGTTAAAATCCCATCCCAACTTTTATAGTCCAAATTATCCGTGGCGAATTGAAATAACGGTAGGTGATATAAAGCTAAATTAACACAACTAATTATTAATGAAACATAGCTTAATTTAATGTTGTTTTTGAACATGAATCTTTATCATTAAATATAATGTTGTAAAAATAGAAAATAGTGAAATATAAACCACCAACAGATTTTTGTCATAAATTTCTTTGATAAGTGCAAGAGCCCAAATTATTAAAAAGAAAATTATTCCGGTGTAATATTTTTTATTTTTAATCCAATTCCACCAGCTAACTTTATTGCTCACTACAATCCCTGTGAGCCCACAGATGTACCCAATCGTGCTGCCAATCACAACATCAACTGGGAAATGTGCTCCTACTCCAACTCTAGAAAATACAATAAATAATCCAACCACAAGAATAAAAAAAGTCCATAATATTTTAGACTTAAATTCCTTGGGCATAAATGCGAATAGTAATAAAGCAATTACAGTAAAAGTTGTTATTGAATGTCCCGATGGCAAACTTGAGAAGCCGGTATGTACTCTTCCAATAATTACAAAAAATTCATTATCAAGTATTTCTGCTGGTCTAGGAACATCAAATATTTCTTTTAGTAGGAATGATATTACGGCTGAAATTATTGTGGTTGTTAACAGCGCACCCCAAAGTTTAGGTGCATAAATGATAAAAGCAGTCAAAAAAGGCAAAATTATCAGTGGATTACCCAATTGCGTTAAGTTAAACTGTAAGCTGGATAGCTCTGATAATTTACTGTTTAAATAAAAAAATAAATCTTTTTGAATTTCAACATAACCTTCAACACTAAAAGCACCTTGTTGAATTAATATTAAAACAATAACAGATAATAATAAAAAAGGAATAAAAAGTGATCTTAATCTTATGTTGTCAAAGTTATTAATTACTAGAGTTTCTAGTTTGTGATTGTTTAACCTACTCATTTTGGATAATTAAATTTTAACATTTTTAAATATACAAATAATTAAAAGACAGACTAAAGTACATTGATTCTCTGGGAACTTTTTTGAAATTTATGGTGTAGATTTTATTGATGTTTTTTATTAGAAACAACTATTTTTAAATATTTAAAATAAAAAACCATAGTTTGCGGTTTAAGAATACATTAGGTCACTCTAATGCAAAGACAACAACTCCTCTTTTTTTAGAATAAATTAATCCTCCACACCATCATCTTGATCGTTAAATCAGTATGATGTTATTTATTGTGGGTACTCCAATCTTTTGAACTTTATTCTAAAAACTCGCTATTCAAGTTTTCTTTGTACCGAAAATTTGTCGTTCCTGAATTAAACTCTATTTCGGTCATAACAACATGTATTCTGGAACAACTTTGTTCACAAAAACAAAATATTACTACACTTTTGGATAGACCTGCCTTGGAGTATGCTTTTGGGCTACCAACACCGGTGTTATCGATTGTGAAGTTAATAAAGTAAAGGGTTGATCAGAACTCGCCTCTGCATCAAATGTCTTTTAGGATTCAAACGAAAGAGGCAGAAAAAGCAAAAAGAGCATTAGTGTATCCTATTTATCGACATTAAAAAAATTAACTACATAAAAAAACCCCAAAATAAATGGGGTTTTATGAGTTAGATAGTCTAAAGCTCCCAAAGGAGAAGATTGATAATATATATTTATCTCTAGAGGAGATTGAATTAATAGAGAATGCTGAAATAGAGCAACCTCATCTGATTAACGCGACACAATGGTTAATTATAAGTTGCTTCACAGGTCAGAGAATTTCCGACTTCATGCGATTTACTAAAGAGATGATTAGAATTGAAAAAGGAAAGTCCTTAATCGAATTTGAGCAGCAGAAAACAGGGAAACTAATGACCATTCCAATACACGCTAAAGTTCAGCAGATATTAGATAAAAATAAAGGAGAGTTCCCACATAGAATATCTGACCAGCGTTATAATGATTATATAAAAGAAGTTTGCAAAATTGCAGGTATTGATGAAGAGATTAAGGGGAAAAAACAGTTAAACATCTCTCAAGAAAATAATATTCAAAAGATAAGAAGAGTTGAGGGAGTCTATCCAAAATATGAGCTCGTTACCAGCCACATTGGAAGACGATCTTTTGCAACAAATTACTATGGAGACATCCCAACTTCATACTTGATATACGTAACAGGACATAGTTCTGAAATAATGTTTTTAAATTACATTGGTAAAAGCAATAAAGACATGGCGCTAGAATTAACAAAATACTTTTAAATAAATGGCAAAAGAGACTAATGGAGCTCCATTCGAACAGCAACTTTTTAAAGCAGCTGATAAGCTTTGGCCGAGGTTCTGACAAAATAAAATACCGAATTTTACATCATTATTACAATATAAAAATGACAGGAATTTCCGA
>JAFMCL010000045.1 GCA_017857815.1 Flavobacteriaceae bacterium
CCTGCTTGATATACCGGTCCTTCCGGAGCAAGGTGTTGCATGATTTCATTTTTGGCGGCAAAAGCTCCCACGGGAAGACCTCCTCCTAAAACTTTTCCAAAAGTGATGATGTCAGCTTTTACTCCTAATTTCTCCTGTGCACCTCCAGGGGCAAGACGGAATCCCGTCATGACTTCGTCAAAAACAAGTAATGCACCCTGAGTATCACAAAAACTCCTTAATCCTTCCAAAAACCCTTCTGTGGGTGGTATGCATCCCATGTTTCCGGCTACGGGTTCGACAATGATTGCTGCGATTTGATTTTCATTTTCTTTTAAAATTTCCGCAACACTTTCTAGGTCATTGTATTTTGCCAAAAGGGTGTCTTTTGCCGTGCCTTGTGTAACACCTGGACTATTGGGCGAACCAAAAGTAACCGCACCACTTCCTGCTTGAATTAAAAAAGAGTCTGAATGGCCGTGATAACAGCCTGCAAATTTTATTATTTTCTCACGTCCTGTCACCCCTCTTGCCAAACGAATTGCACTCATGCATGCCTCGGTTCCTGAGTTAACAAATCTAATTTTATCAATGTTCGGAACCATTTGAACCGCCAAACTTGCAATTTCAGTTTCTAAAGCCGTTGGCGTCCCAAAGGAGGTTCCTAACTTGGCGCGTTCAATAACAGCCTTAATTACTGGTTCAAAAGCATGTCCCAAAATAACTGGCCCCCAACTAGAAATATAATCAATCAGTCGGTTTCCATCTTCATCATACAGATAAGCTCCTTTTGCTTTTTCAACAAAAACGGGAGTTCCCCCAACGGCTTTAAACGCCCTTACAGGAGAATTTACTCCGCCCGGAATTACTTTCTGCGCAGCTTGATAGAGCGCGCTACTTCTCTGATATCGCATAACTATTCGTTTGTATGAATGATTAAATCCTGACCTAAAAAAATCGTATTATCAATAATTTGATTTTTTTGAACCAAGGTTTCAAGGTCAATATTGTATTTCTTAGAGATTGAGTAAAGAGTGTCTCCTTTTATAACTTGATGTGTTTTAACTGATTTATTTTCAGCCTTCTCCACTAAAGAAGGTGTTTCACTTTTCTTCTTATTCTTTTTTTTATGATCAAATTTATCTAAATCAAAACGTTCAATTAAACTAATTAGCTTGTCTGGATATTTTGGATCTGTTGCATAACCAGCTTTTTTAAGTCCCTTTGCCCAAGCTTTATAATCCCCTTTTTTAATCTTAAATAAAAAGGCATAACGTGTCCTTTCACTTAAAAACAAGGAATGGTCGCGATAGGATTTTGCAGGATCCGAATAAACCCTAAAACATTCTCCTTTTTCATCATCATCGTGATAGATCTTTTTACCCTTCCAATCTTTGTGACATTTTATTCCAAAATGATTATTCCCCTCAACTGCCAAACGACCCGTCCCCATGCCTGACTCTAGGATTCCTTGGGCCAAAGTGATGCTTGCAGGAATTTCATGTCTCTTCATCTCGCTAACTGCAATTTCAGCATAGGTCGCTATATAAAGATTCGCTCTTTCTTCGGTAGATAATTTATTCTTGGGGTTTTTAATTTTGACTTTTAGTTTCTCAGGAACCTTTTCAGCAGGAACTGATTGGGTTGAAGCAGATTTATTTTCCTTCCGAACCACAACTTTCCTAGAAGCACCACAACTTAGAAAAAGAAATGCAGCACAAAAAAGCAGGAGATTTTTTACTGTGTAATTTCTGGCCATCCCTTTTTTATCAGTTGTTGATTCATTCCTGCAATTCCCTGAAGTCCTCCTGTGTGAATCACAAGAATATTGTTTCCCCATTTCCATTGTTTGTTTTTAATTAATTCAAAAATACCAAAAAGCATCTTTCCATTGTAGATTGGGTCCAAAGGAATTTTAAAATTTTTGTTAAAGGTGTTTATAAAATCAATTAATTGTTTTGAAGTTTTGGCATATCCCCCATGGGTAAAATCATGGTTGAGTTCCCAATTATCTCGCTGGGTGTACTTTTTAATTTCTTCCTTTAGTCCCAAATGTTTTAAGGCTGCAAAGCCCAAAACTTTTTGATTCTCATTAGTACTTTCTATAATTCCTGCCAAAGTACCTCCTGTTCCAACACTAGAGCAAATCACATCGAATTCTTTGTCCTCTTCCGTCAGTATTTCAGAACACCCTTTGATCGCTAATGTATTTGTCCCCCCTTCAGGGAGGTGATAAAAAGAGCCCCATTTCTCTCTAAGTTCTTCAAGGTATTGTGATGTGTGTTTTTGACGGTATTCCGTTCTAGAAATGGGAAAGAGTTCCATCCCTTGTGCTCTGCAAAACTTCAAAGTTGGATTCTCTGATCTTTCTTCCTCCCCCCGAACATAGCCAACTGTTTTAAATCCCATTATTTTTCCAGCTGCCGCTGTCGCTGAAAGATGGTTGGAGTAAGGGCCGCCAAAAGTAAGAAGCATCTCCGCTCCTTTTTGCTTCGCTAGGGTTAAGTTATGGTTTAACTTTCTAAATTTATTTCCCGAAACATAAGGATGTAAAAGGTCTTCTCGTTTTACTGTGATTTCAATCCCATCAAAACGAGTCACCCACTGATTTATTGAATTTTTAGCCTGAAAAAGCAATGTGTTTAAATCTTAAAGTAAAAATCTAAAGATAAAGTAAAAAACAGCTAATGCCTCTAATTTAAGGCTTCAAGATCGATACAAATAGTTATATTTAAGCAATGAATTATAAACCTTCCCCACGATTAGAAAAAGAGGATTTTTATTTATCCCCGGAAGGCTATCGCGTTTTTACAGAAAAATACCATCTCAAAAGGGGATATTGCTGTAAAAATAATTGCCGTCACTGCCCTTATGGTTTCGATCCAAAAACAGTAATATAAAATAGGCATAGTTTTTGTGATTAATATAATTTAAAATCATCGTCATGAAAAAAGTTTATTTATTATTATTGATTGGAACGATGGTAAGCTGTAGCTCCATTCGCGTTTATACCGACCACGACTCTGGTGTGGATTTTTCAAAGTATAAAACTTATGCTTTTTACAAGCCAGGAATTGATAAGGTTGAAATCTCTGATTTAGATAAGCGAAGAATTCTCAAAGCGATCGATAAAGAAATGGCTGGCAAGTCTCTTATAAAATCAAAAACACCAGACCTTTTGGTTAGCATCAACACTACGGCTAAGGAAAAAGTCTACGTAAACTCAATGAATTATGGTTATTGGGGATGGAACCCTTGGTCTTTTGGACCCAACTTCAACACGGTGAGTTCCCATACTGAAGGTACTTTATATATCGATCTAATCGATGGAAACACCAAGCAATTGGTTTGGCAAGGAAAAGGTAATGGTGGAATCACTGAGTATACTAAAGATCGAGACGAACGCATTGGATTGTTTGTAACGGAAATACTCAACACTTATCCTCCAGAACAATAAATAATTATTTTTTAATTAAATCAGATTTATTGCTTCGTTCAAAGCTTGGGTAATCCCTGCTGTGTTTTTACCCCCTGCTGTTGCAAAAAAAGGCTGTCCACCCCCGCCTCCTTGAATATATTTTCCAAGCTCGCGAACTACTTTTCCTGCATCCATTCCTTTTTCAGAAACTAGTGCTTTTGAAATATAACAACTGATAATTGGTTTGTCACCTTTTGTAGCTCCAAGTACCAAAAATAAATTATCGAAATTTTTGCCCAATTCGAAGGAGAGGTCTTTTAGTGCTTGGGCATCCATGTCTACTTTTTTTGCTAAAAAAGAAATGCCTTTGACTTCTTTTATTTCACCTAATATTTCCTTGGCAACCACTTGACCTTTGAGTCGCTGTAAATCGTTAAGTTCCTTTTTCAAGTGGGAGTTTTCTTCCTGTAGTTGCTGAACAGACTTAGCGATGTCTTGCGGACCTTTTAAAAGAGAGTTAAGCTGTTGAAGAGTTTGACTCTGATCCTCAAAAAACTTGATAACGGCATCTCCAGTGATCGCCTCTACCCTACGAATACCTGCAGCGACTGCAGATTCAGAAGTAATCTTAAAACGCCATATTTCTGAAGTATTTGCGACATGAGTACCTCCACAAAGCTCCATGGATTGTCCAAATCGTATTGTTCTGACTGTATCTCCATATTTCTCACCGAACAAAGCAATTGCGCCTTCCTCGAGTGCTTTTTGATAGGGTATATTTCGACTTTCCTGAAGTGGAAGTTGTTCTTCTATTCGTGCATTTACAAAATTCTCGACCGCTGCCAATTCTTCTGTGGTTACCTTAGAGAAATGAGAAAAGTCAAAACGAAACATTCCAGAATGCACCATCGATCCCTTTTGCTCAACATGAGTCCCCAAAACATTTCTTAATGCTTGATGCATCAAATGGGTTGCCGTATGGTTGGCAGCAGAACGGTGTCGTTGTTTAAGATCAACTACAGCATTAAACTTTCCCTTTATATTTTGAGGAAGTGTCTTGCAATAATGTAAAATGAGGTTGTTTTCTTTTTTGGTGTCTAATATGTAATGAATCACTCCATTTTCAGTTTCCAAATAACCTTTGTCTCCTACTTGACCTCCTCCTTCTGGGTAAAAGGGCGTTATGTTTAAAACCAATTGAAAGAAATCTCCGTCTTTTTTAGTATTTACTTTTCGGTATTTCGTGATTTTAACTTGAGTTGAAAGTAAATCATATCCAACAAACTCCTCCACTTCGTCTTCATAGAGGACTTGCCAATCGTCAGTGACAGAAAGGGATGCCGCTCTTGAACGTTCCTTCTGCTTTTTCATTTGACTGTCAAAGCCTTCTTCATCTATCAAAAAACCTCTTTCTCTAGCAATCAGCGCCGTAAGATCTAATGGAAAACCAAAAGTGTCATAGAGTTCAAAAACTTTCGCACCATTGATTTTCTTATCCTTGGTTGAGGACAACAAAGTATCTAATAAAGTTAAGCCTTGATCTAGTGTTTTGAGAAAGGAGGTTTCTTCCTCTCTGATAACGTTTAAAGCAAGGTTTTTTTGCTTCTCCAATTCTGGAAAAACTGATTTTAATTGAAGATTAAGTGTTTCGACCAAACGAAACATAAAAGGTTCTTTTTGATTTAAAAAAGTAAAACCATAACGAATGGCACGTCTTAAAATTCGTCGAATTACATATCCTGCTCCAGTATTGGAGGGCAATTGTCCATCTGCAATTGCAAAATAAACAGTTCTTAAATGGTCTGCAATTACTCGAATTGCACGGTCTGTATTTAACTCAACTCCATATTGAGACGCTGTTAAAGTTTCAATTTCTTTGATTAATGGGGTAAAAACATCAGTGTCATAATTAGATGTTTTTCCTTGAAGTGCCATACAAAGCCTTTCGAACCCCATGCCAGTGTCGACATGCTTATTGGGAAGCGGCTCCAGGCTTTTGTCAGCTTTTCTATTAAACTCTATAAATACCAGATTCCAAACTTCAACGACTTGTGGGTGGTCTTTATTGACCAATGATGCTCCTGAAACTTTTACTTTTTCTTCTTCTGTTCTTAGGTCGATATGAATCTCAGTGCAGGGCCCACAAGGACCTTGTTCTCCCATTTCCCAAAAATTATCTTTTTTATTTCCAAGTAATATTTTTTCTTCTGGAATAATGGCTTTCCAAAACCCGAATGCTTCGTTGTCTCTTTCTAGTTTTTCCGAAGCATCTCCTTCGAAGATAGTGACATATATTTTTTTAGGATCTATTTTATAAACTTCTGTCAAAAGTTCCCAAGACCATTCGATTGCTTCTTTTTTAAAGTAATCTCCAAAACTCCAATTTCCCAACATTTCGAAAAAAGTGTGGTGATAAGTGTCAATGCCAACTTCTTCGAGATCGTTGTGTTTTCCAGATACCCGGAGGCATTTTTGTGTATCGGCTACTCTTTTGTTTTTAGGTTGTTCTTGACCCAAAAAAAAGGATTTAAACTGATTCATCCCAGCATTGGTAAACATCAACGTAGGGTCGTCTTTGACAACCATCGGTGCTGAAGGAACTATTGTGTGATTTTTTGATTCAAAAAATTCAAGAAATTGTTTGCGTATTTCTGCGGCTTTCATCGTGATATTTGGCAATTAAGAAGCTATTACAAATATAGTATTTTAAGATTTACAACTATAGTAATAAAACCCATTGGTTAATTGGATTGATTTAATTATTATCTTTGCTTAAATGTTTAGCAAAAGAAAGCAAAATATATAAGAAAATAGTTTATGGCTAAGGTTAAATATTACTACGACCAAGAAACATTATCTTATCGACCGCTAGAGTCTGGAAAGGCTTTAAAAATATCCAATTTCATTTTATTCTTGCTCTCCTCTCTATTCTTTGGTATCCTAATGTTACTCTTACTCCTCAATACTGAAGCTTTAAATACTCCCAAGGAAATTCTTCAATCTAGAGAGTTAGAAAATTACGAGTTACAATTTGATTTACTCAATAGAAAATTAAGTCAAATCGAATATGTATTGGAAAACATTGAAGACCGTGATAATAACCTTTACAGGGTCTACTTTGAAGCCAGTCCAATACCCGAGGAACAACGACGTGTTGGTTTTGGAGGAGTCAATCGATATAAAACGCTTGAGGGCTATGACAATTCTAATCTTATTATAGGGACCACGAAACGATTGGAAATTTTAACCAAGCAGTTGGTTATTCAGTCACGATCTTTAGATGAAATTGAAAGTTTAGCAAAAAGTAAAGAAGATCTTTTGAAAACAATCCCCTCGATCCAGCCGATTCATAAAGACAATCTCAAAAGAATGGCCTCAGGTTATGGCTATCGAACGGATCCATTTACTAAAAAAAGGCGCTTTCATTGGGGAATGGATTTTAGTGCTCCAAAAGGAACCCCCGTTTATGCGACAGGCGATGGTGTTGTTGGAAGAGCTGACAACAGGGCTCCTGGTTATGGAAAACACATAAGAATCGACCATGGTTTTGGTTATGTGAGTTTATACGCCCACTTAAATGCCTACAAAGTTAGAAGGAAACAGAAAGTAAAAAGAGGAGATATCATTGGTTATGTTGGGAGTACGGGTAGATCCGTAGCGCCTCACTTGCACTATGAAATTTTTAAAGATGGTAAAAGAATTAATCCTTTGAATTTCTACTATGGAAACCTTTCTGCTGAAGAGTTTGACATATTGCTAAACTTGGCAAATCAAGAAAACCAATCCATGGACTGATGTTAGTTAATCTTCCAGAAAAAAGATATTACAGTATCGGAGAAATCGCGAAGGCATTCAATGTGAATACTTCTTTGTTGCGATTTTGGGAAAAAGAGTTTGCTGAAATTCAGCCAAAAAAAAAAGAGAGTGGTACTCGAAAATATACGCCCCAAGATGTGGCAAACATTCAACGAATCTATTATTTAATCAAAGAGAAAGGCCTTACACTAGAGGGAACAAGGAAGCAGTTAAAACTTAAAGATTCTGATTCTGAAGGGAACTTGGCTTTGATTCAAAAACTTGAAAAAGTAAAGTCCGAACTCGAAGAACTTAAAAATAAACTTTAGTTACTTTTTCCTAAAATAGATCTGAATAGGAACGCCATTATAATTAAAATTCTTCCTTATTTTATTTTCCAAAAACCTCATGTAGGGATCTTTAACATATTGAGGTAAATTACAGAAAAATGCAAACTGCGGATGCGATGTAGGCAATTGCGTACAGAATTTTATTTTAACAAATTTTCCTTTATATGCTGGAGGTGACTGATACTGAATTATCGGTAATAGAATATCGTTAAGTTTCCTCGTTGGTATTTTTTCAGCACGTCTTTTGAAGACATCAACGGCTGTTTCGATGGCCTTAAAAATTCTTTGTTTGTTTATTGAAGAAATAAACAGAATCGGAACATCTACAAAAGGAGATGTTTTCTTTTTAATTTCTTCTTCAAAAGCCTTGGAGGATTGTGTTTCTTTTTCTACCAAATCCCATTTATTGACCAAAATCACGATACCCTTGTTGTTCCGATGCGCAAGCCAAAAAATATTCTGAACCTGTCCGTCAAATCCACGGGTTGCATCGACCAAAACCAAACAGACATCACTGTGTTCGATTGCCCGAACGGATCGCATTACCGAATAAAATTCTATGTCTTCCTTAACCTTGCTTTTTCTTCTTATGCCTGCAGTGTCAACTAGATTAAATTCAAACCCAAAACGGTTGTATCTTGTATCAATACTGTCTCTTGTTGTTCCGGCAACGTCAGTTACAATGTAACGTTCCTCGCCGATTAGTGCGTTTATAAATGATGATTTGCCTGCATTCGGCCTTCCGACTACTGCAAATCTTGGTAGGCCGTCATCTGTCCTTACTTGCTCATCAGGAAGAGCTTCGACCAAGTCGTCCAACAATTCTCCTGTTCCACTTCCATTAATGGCAGAAACTGGGTAGATGTTCTCATACCCTAAAACGTAAAATTCAGATTTATTTTCGAGTCTTTTATTATTGTCTCCTTTATTAGCAGTCAGAAAAACAGGCTTTTGGGAACGGCGCAGCATTTGAGCAATGATTTGATCCATTCCTGTCACCCCTTCCTCAATGTCCACCATAAAGACAATTGCATCTGCTTCTTCTATGGCAAGGTTTACTTGCTTGTCGATTTCTTTTTGAAAGACATCATCACTTCCTTCTACATAACCTCCAGTATCAATGACCGTAAAGTCCTTTCCATTCCAATCTGATTTTCCATAATGGCGATCGCGCGTTACTCCGCTAACCGCATCTACGATGGCTTCTCGTTTCTGAATTAGACGATTAAAAAATGTTGATTTACCTACATTAGGTCTTCCTACAACGGCGACTATACCTCCCACGTTTATTATTTTGTATGCAAAAGTAATGCAATTCTATTGGAAACAGCGATAAAGCTTAGTTTTGATAACCAAAGCGTTTTAATTGCAGTGGATTAGAACGCCAGTTCTTTTGAACTTTCACATAAAGTTCTATGTGTATTTTTTTACCAAAAAAAGCTTGTAAATCCTTTCGAGCTCCTATTCCTACACGTTTTAGCTTGGCTCCTTTGTGGCCAATTACAATCCCTTTTTGTGTCTCTCTTTCCACCAAAATTATTGATCGAATTTTAATGATTTTTTCTGCCTCTATAAACTCCTCGGTGACAACCTCGACTGCATAGGGAATTTCTTTATCATAGTTTTCCAAAATATTCTTCCGGATCGCTTCGTTAACAAAAAATCGCTCGGGTTTATCACTTAATTGATCTTTGGGAAAATAAGGTGGAGACTCTGGTATTTTTGAAATTAAGATTTCTAAAAGATCTGGTATAAAAAATCCTTTTAAAGCCGAAATAGGAATAACACTTGAGTCTGGGAAGATCCCAGCCCAATGCTGCACTGATTCCTCTAATTCTTCTTGAGCAGAAGTATCAATTTTATTAATCAGCACCAAAAGTGGTGTTTTTGATTTTTGAATTTTTTCAAGCAGACGTTCATCCTTAATATTTCGCTCTGCTACGTCAATCATGTAAATTAACACATCCGCATCATCGAGGGATTCCTTAACAAAATCCATCATCGAGTTTTGCATCTCATAGGCTGGTTTTATGATTCCAGGGGTATCAGACAGTATGAGTTGGTAATCTTCACCATTAATAAAACCAAGAATTCGATGTCTTGTGGTTTGCGCTTTTGCAGTGGTAATGGAGAGGTCTCTCCCCATTAAAGCATTGACCAATGTAGACTTACCAACATTTGGGTTTCCAATAACAGACACGTAACCTGACCTATGAACATTTTTTATCATGTGGTAAAGATACAATCTTATAGAATGCCTTTGTTATAGGATATAAGTTTTGTATATTTGCGGTCATATCGCGAGGTAGAGCAGTAGGTAGCTCGTCGGGCTCATAACCCGAAGGTCGC
>JAFMCL010000023.1 GCA_017857815.1 Flavobacteriaceae bacterium
ATTCCCACCCAAGGTACCCTAAGAATCCGTAACAAATTGTTTAACATGATGTTGCGGATTTTTTTATTCATTTATGGCAACATATTGGCAACAAATCTTGCAATAACTAGTAGCCATTTGAAGTAAAACCCCAAAAAATCCAACCTAAAACTCTCAATTCAACACCCCACACCTTCAAAATAAATCCACTTTCCTTTTGGGGATGTGTTTGTGAAATGGACATACAACCTAATCTCCTAATTCAACTAAAGGTTTTTAATTTTTAATTATATTTAATACATTTAAATATCAAATAACCAACACTATGAAAAAGCTACTTTTCCTTTCGTTATTTCACCTATGGGTTGCTGCACAAGAAGAATCATTTTTTAAGGCACCTGAAGGATTATCCATTGTAAGCACAGACCTTCACATACACACCACATTTTCCGATGGTTCTGTTTGGCCTAACATTAGAGTGGAAGAGGCCCTAAAAGAAAAGCTTGACCTCATATCTATTACCGACCATTTGGAATATCAACCCCACCAAGAAGACCTCCCCAATCCCAATAGAAACCGTTCTCATGACATCGCAGAGGGAGCAGCCAAAGATTCAAAATTAATGGTCATCAGGGGGGCTGAAATTACCCGCTCTATGCCTCCTGGACATATTAATGCTGTGTTTATTGAAGATGCTAACAAGCTTTTGTTCCCCGACGATCCTGTTGCAGGCATCGAAGAGGCTAATCGTCAAAATGGGTTTGTATTCTGGAACCACCCTAATTGGACGCGCCAACGCAAGGACGGGATTGCACGACTCGATCCCATGCATGTTGATCTCATTAAAAGAAAACTTCTTCATGGGATTGAAGTAGTCAACCATACCAGTTTGTCTGAAGAAGCAATCGAAATTGCATTGGAAAACGAACTCACCATGGTTGGAACCTCCGACATCCACAAATTGACCGCTTGGGACTATAACATCCATCAAGGAGGACACAGGCCCATGACTTTTGTCTTATCCGAAAACAAACTTCAAGAAACAGTCAAAAAAGCTCTTTTTGAAGGAAAAACAGTCGTTTGGTTTAAGGAAATGATGATCGGAAAAGAAGAGCACCTGAAAAAGGTCATTAAAGCTAATCTTACCGCTTCTTCTCTCAACTATAATGGTGATGAATCGGTTGCAAAGATAGTATTGAAAAATCACTCAGCTAACATCCTCCATCTTAGATATACTGGGCCATACACCTTTCATGAAGACGGAGCCGTTTTCAAAATTGATCCCTACAGTGAAAAAAGTTTAGACATCAAAACATTAGAAGTAAAAAACAATCTAGAACTTCCTTTTGAATTACTCAATGGCATCATTGGTCGCAAAAAATATCTTAATTTTAAAATTGTAGCTAAGTAAACCTGAAAAAGCTCAATAAAGGGCAGGTATTCTTCAACCACATAGGTTCCACCAGATGTTGATATTCTGCCAGCCAATCGTTCCATTCTGGATCGAAGAATTTGATAGGCCTATCAAGCATTTTTTGTTCATTCAAATCACAGCCCTCGATGTCATCCGCTCAGTAATTAGCCCTATTCAAACCACTTATCAACCTCAGTGTTGCCCTAATATTTTAAATTTATTTCGCCAAGTATTATTTCCCCTAATATTCAAGATACACTCCTGATAATTAGTATATTGGTGTGATAATTTAGTTTTTTTATAAAACCAAAAGAAATAATATGTATCCTGTAAAAAATAAAATGTCCCGATCTAATTTTTTAAAAACCACTACTGTGGCAATGGGAGGGATGTTTACCCTCTCTCATTATACCTGCTCAAATGAAATAGATTTTCTAAAACAATTGCTGATTGAGGGGAAGACTGGCTTCAGCTTGGTGTTGCCATTTCAGGCTACTGTCGAAGAAAAGGAAGCGGCACAGCAATTGCAACTATTTTTGTCAAAAATAACCCAAGAGCTAATTATCGTTAACGAACAGGAGTACGGTGGGAAAAATGCCATTTACTTGGGTAACACAGATTTTGCTAGGGCAGTTGGGGTGAGCACGTTGAGCATGGAAGACGAGGCCTATGTTTTTAAACGTATTGGGGACAATCTGATCATCGGTGGAGGGGGCGAAAAAGGCTTGCTCTACGGAGTTTTTTCTTTATTGGAATTTTTTGGTTACAGAAAATACAGTGCAAATGATAGCTTGATGACCCCAAAGGCGAAACATTTCAGCTTTCCAAAAGACGAGTTGAAAGCCCCGCTGATTAAATACCGAACGACCAATTATTACGACGCAAAAGATAAAGCCTATAGCGAATGGCACAAACTTTCATCAACAGATTCTTGGGGATTGTTTGTTCATACTTTTGAAGTATTGGTTCCGCCGGAAAAATATGGTAAAACTCATCCGGAATATTATTCTTTGATTGATGGAGAGCGAAATCCTGTAACGCAACTGTGCTTGTCCAATGAGGAGGTTTTTCAGACTTTGGTTACTGATTTAAGAAAACGAATAGAAAAAAATCCCAAAGCAAAATACTGGTCTGTCAGTCAAAACGACAATGATAAGTATTGTCAATGTGCTCCTTGTACTGCTTTGAATAAAAAATATGGAAATTTAGCCAGTGGATCAATGGTCTGGTTTGTCAATAAGGTGGCAAGGGAATTTCCCGATAAAATCATCTCGACATTGGCTTATTGGTACACACGAGCCGCTCCAAGCAATATTGTGGCAGAAACCAATGTCAACATTATGTTGTGTAATATCGAAAGCACTAGGGAAAAACCTGTTTTTGATACGGATCCTGCTTTTACAAGTGACTTGCAAGATTGGGGAAGAATGAGTAATGATATACTAATTTGGGATTATAATATACAATTTGCGAATCCCATCAGTCCTTTTCCCAATTTACACACGATTGGCCCCAACATCAAGTTTTATATTCAAAATAATGTTCGTGCACTTTTCATGCAGGCAACGAGTAATAAAGGTGAGTTTGGTCACCTCAGGGCCTACCTTATTTCTAAATTGATGTGGAATCCCAATGCAGATCCTGATGCCATCATTGACGATTTTCTGACGGGATACTATGGTAAGGCAGCAAAATTTATAAAGGCTTATATCGACACTATGCGTGAATCATTGTTGAAAGAGAATTTTCGATTGAATATTTTTGGAGACCCGAGAGATGCAATAAATAATTTCTTGGCACCAGAAATGATGAGCAAGTACAATAGATTGTTCGATGAGGCTGAGAATGCGGTAAGAGTAATTCCTGAAAAACATAGTCGGGTAAGAGAAGCAAGATTGCCCCTTTTAATTGCAGAGATTCAAATTGCAGGTCAAATTCCAGTGGGCGAACCTGGAAGTTTTTATGAAACTAATGACCAATACAGGGTAATTCCTAAGAGTGAGATGAAGGAAAAGGTTGAAGATTTTATTAAGCGTGCCAAACAAACTGGTATCTTAAGAATCGGAGAGCGGGCGATTACTATTGACGATTATCATTATAGTTTCAAGAGAATATTTGATAAGATGGAGCAAATGGATCAGGCGGTTTCTTACAAGAAAAAAATAATTCCCATTACACAACCTTCTTTTGAAGAACAAAATTTGGAGCGATTAACAGATGGTCTTTTCGGAGCTTTCGAGTCATGGAGGTTTCCCGATAAAGACACCAATTGGTTATCCTTTAAGGGAAAACATATGGATTTCATTTTAGACTTGGGAGAAGTGATGCCCATCCGCTCTGTTGAAATGGATTTTCTTAACGTTCAGGCTCAGGCAAACTGGCATCAACTCATCCTTCCAAAGTATTTGACATATGCCACTTCACAAGATGGAGTAACTTATAGTAAGGCAGTTAAGGTTGAAAACCCACATAATCCCAACCCAGCAGAAAATCCCGAGATAGTCAAGCTTCCTTTTCAAACTTTTGCGACGACTTTTAGTAATACTAAAACACGATTCATTAAAGTGCATGCAGAAAGTCTTTTGCAAATGCCCAATTGGCATATTAACGCGGGAAAGCCTGCGATTTTATATACCGATGAAATCGTGGTGAAGTAAAATCACATCCCAAGTATCTTATCAGTCATATGGCGCTAAACTATTTATTTTACTGGGGATAGCTGGGTTCTATTTCCCCTTTTATTTAGTGAGTTTGAGTATAAAGAGGGTGTTGTGTGATTAATTTTTTTTAGAATCCTCGAATTTTATTATAATCTGTCTATATTCAAGGATTCTTATTTTTACAAGTATCTAAAAGTTTATAATAGCATGTTTAATAAACACCTATTACTTATATCAGTTACTAGTTTACTTGGAATTCTGTTATCCTGCGGAGGGCCAGAGCTTCCAGAAGCAATTCAACAGGTCTACCACGAGCTACCCAAACAAGTTGATTTTAATCAAGACATTAAGCCGATTCTTTCGGATAAATGCTTTATTTGTCACGGGCCTGACAAATCAAAGGTTAAGGCATCTTTGCAGTTACATCTTCCTGAACTAGCCTATGCGGAATTAAAAGGGTCACCAGGCAAATTCGCTATTCGGCCTGGTAATTTAAATTATAGTCAGCTAGTTCATCGAATCTTATCGGACGATCCTAATCTTATGATGCCTCAACCTGAATCACATTTAAAACTTACAGACCGTGAAAAGGCATTATTAATAAAGTGGATTGATCAAGGGGCGCCCTACAAAAAGCATTGGGCATTTTTAAAGCCACAAATTCCCCAATTACCTATCGTGAAACTAAAGGAAAAAATAGCCAATCCTATTGATAACTTTATTTTGGCTAAATTAGAAAGTATAAATCTGCAGCCTAATGAAAAGTCCAATAAAGAGACTTTATTACGAAGACTAAGTTTTGATTTAACGGGTTTACCTCCTTCTTTGACCGATTTAGAAGATTTTATAAACGATAGATCACCTAATGCTTATGAAAAACAAGTCGATCGACTACTGTCTTCTCCACATTTTGCTGAGCAAATGACGTTAGATTGGATGGATCTTTCGCGATATGCAGATACCCATGGTTATACCGTAGATCGTTACCGTGATGTATCACCCTACCGTGATTGGGTTATCAAGGCATTTAACGAAAACATGCCTTATGACGAATTTATTCGATGGCAATTGTCAGGGGATATGATGGAAAAGCCTACTAAAGATCAAATTCTAGCCACCACTTTTAATCGGTTACATCCTCAAAATCAAGAGGGCGGTATTATAGATGAGGAATTTCGTTCAGAGTATGTATCTGACCGAACCAATGTTGTAGGTCAAGGGTTTTTAGGGTTGACCATGGCTTGTGCCAAATGCCATGATCATAAATACGATCCAATTTCTCAGAGGAACTATTACGAAATGTATAGTTTTTTTAATAATGTAAATGAATCTGGCCAAATTTCTTTTGATTCTTCTATGCCGGTTCCCAATATGTTACTTCCTACCAATGAGCAGGAAGAATTCATGACTTATGTAAATGGGCTTGTTGGAAATCAGCAAAAGGAAATTGAAAACATTATCCTCTCCGAATCTAAGAATGCGGGAGAATGGATTGAAAATGAAAGATATCAAAATCTTAAATCAAAAGATTGGCCCAGAGGGCTGGTTGCAAAAATAGATTTTAATAAGGGGAATTTGAATAATGTTCTAAATTCATCACAAAAAGGAAAAATGAAAAGGCAGCATTCGCCAAAACAACTCCCTAAAATAGTAAATGGGTATTCAGGCGAGGGACTTGAACTCGATGGCGATGCATGGTTAGATTTAGATCGTATTGGAATTTTTAAACGAAATGAAACTTTTAGTATTGGGATCCGTTTAAAAATCCCAGAAGAATTAGAGAATGGCGTTATTTTCCATAAAAACATTGGCACCAGGATATACAATTACCGAGGTTATCATTTGGCAATAAAGGAAAATAAGCTTGAAGTAATGTTAGCTCATTTCTGGCCTGACAATGCCATTGTGGAGTTAAGCACTCAAGAGATTCCTAAAAATAAATGGATACAACTTACGCTAACATATGATGGCTCCAGCAAAGCAAAAGGTTTGAAAATTTATAGCGATGGAGATGAACTTGAAACCAAGGTTGAAGTTGATAATTTGTATAAGGACATTATTTACAAAAAGGCAGTTGAACCTGGGTTAAAAATTGGTGCACGCTGGCGTGGTAAAGGAATTGGAGGAGCTATAGTTGACGATATATTGGTTTTTAAGAAAGAACTAAATGCCTTGGAAGTTCTCCAAATTTCCGATACCCAAAAAATGCAATGGATCCTCAATAAACCAGCAAGTAAGTTGACCAAGAATGAAAAAGAAATACTGACGGCATATTATTTAAGCAATTATTCTAAAACCTATCAATCTTCATTATCAAAATTAGCTGATACGCGAAAAGTTCAAGTAGATAGTTTAGAACGCATTAAGGAAATTATGGTCATGAAGGAAATGGAGAATCCCCGTGAAACTTTTCTGCTAAAGCGAGGACAATATGATCAATATGGTGAAAGAGTATATCCAAGCATGCCTGAAACCATATTAGCTTTCCCTGATAGTCTTGAAAAAAACAGACTGGGATTGGCAAAATGGGTGACCAGTAAATCAAATCCACTAACCGCCCGCGTAGCTGTGAATCGTTATTGGAAAAATATTTTTGGAACGGGGATCGTTAGAACGGTTGAAGATTTTGGTAATCAAGGTGAGTTGCCAAGTCATCCTAAACTACTAGATTGGTTGGCTATTCAATTTATGGAATCCGGTTGGAATGTAAAAAACTTACACAAATTAATGGTTATGTCGAATACCTATCAGCAATCATCACTGGCAAGTGAAGAGCTTATGAAGCGCGATAAAATAAACCGACTGCTTGCAAGAGGTCCTTCAAAAAGATTATCTGGCGAAATGCTAAGAAATAATGTTTTGGCAGCATCTGGACTTTTGAACAGAACCATTGGAGGAAAGAGTCTTAAACCCTACCAGCCAGAAGGTTTGTGGAAAATCAATGGAGCTACTTACAAGAAGGATAAAGGGGATAAGTTATATCGCAGGAGTATGTATACCATATGGAAGCGTTCCGTTCCCCATCCGACAATTGCTACCTTCGATACTCCCGATCGATCGTTTTGTTCTGTGCGAAGGCAAGAAACAAATACTCCCCTACAAGCATTGGTCATGATGAATGATCCTACCTATGTAGAGGCTTCCCGAGTTATGGGTTACAATATGTTGTCATATTCAGATTCTAAAGCTGGTATTTCAGATGTATTCAAGAGTTTAACGGGAAGAACCATAAGGGGTGAGGAATTAAAACTTTTGGTAGAACTTCAATTGCATGAATACGAAAAATTTAAGTCAAGAGAATATAAAACTGATGGTTGGTTGAATACGGGCGAATTTAGGATATCAGATCACGACAGTAAGGCCATGGTGGTCGCAAATGCAATTGTTGCCAGTACAATTATCAATTCTGATGCTGCCATAACAAAAAGATGAAAATACTCGCCTATTCCCCTTATATAGGGACTTAGAGTTTGGGTTTTATAGAAGGAAACAAGAAAACTATGTGTCACAATCACGATAATTTAAAGTCGAATAACAAAGATCTTCAAGAAGTTGAAAAACAGATGAACCGAAGAAATTTTTTAACCAAAACATCCATGGGTCTGGGTGCGATTGCTTTGGGGTCTTTATTGAATGCCGAAAACGCTTTCGCATCTATAAAAGGTAAAAAACTTGATGCGTCCGATTCGGACAACCTGCTTAAATCATATAATAAAAATAGGTTAGGATTGCCACATCATTTGCCAAAGGCAACACGCATAGTCTACCTCTTTCAAAGTGGAGGCCCTTCTCAACTTGACATGTGGGATTATAAACCTAAATTGAAAAGTATGTTTGGACAGGAATTGCCAGACTCTGTTCGCCAAGGACAGCGATTAACCGCCATGAGTGCTGAGCAAACCACCTTTCCGATGGCGCCTTCTGTTTTTAATTTCAAACAACATGGTAAATCGGGTATTTGGGCGAGCGAATTACTTCCTCATACATCAGAAGTGGTTGATGATCTTTGCTTTATAAAATCAATGCAGACCGATCAGATTAATCACGATCCTGCCATAACCTTCATGCAAACAGGCAATCAACTTCCTGGAAGACCTTCAATTGGTTCCTGGTTGAGTTATGGTTTTGGATCCGATAATAATAATCTTCCGACTTTCATTACATTAATCACCAAGAATATGGGAGGGCAACCTCTTTATTCCCGTCTTTGGGGCAATGGTTTTTTACCGACCGAACATCAAGGCGTTCAGTTTCGTTCGGGAAAGGATCCTGTTCTATATTTGAGTAATCCAGAAAATTATGATGGGAACGATCGAAGAAAAATGCTCGATTATCTAGGCCAATTGAACTCCCTTCAATACGATGCCTATGGTGACCCCGAAATTAATGCCCGTATGGCACAATATGAGATGGCCTTTCGTATGCAGACCTCTGTTCCCGATGTAACCGATATGTCTGACGAACCGGACTATATCTTTGATATGTATGGAGACGATAGTCGCGATCCAGGCACTTATGCTGCTAACTGTCTCATGGCACGTAAATTATTGGAGAAAGGGGTGAAATTCGTACAGTTATACCATCAAGGCTGGGATCAACACGTGGGATGTCCAGGAGGATTAAAAAACCAAAATAAACTTACCGATCAGGCCAATGCAGCCTTAATTAAAGATTTGAAGCAGCGGGGAATGTTAGAGGATACTTTGGTTGTATGGGGAGGCGAATTTGGACGTACCGTATATTCTCAAGGGGAATTGACTGAAACCAACTACGGACGTGACCATCATCCTAAAGCATTTACAATGTGGATGGCCGGTGCAGGTGTAAAACCCGGTCATGTTCATGGTCAGACAGATGATTTTGGGTATAATGTGGTTAAAGACCCTGTGCATGTACATGATTTTCATGCAACGCTTATGCATTTATGTGGCGTAGATCACGAACGTCTTGTTTTTAAACATCAAGGAAGACGTTATAGGCTTACCGACGTTCATGGAAATGTGGTAAAAGATTTATTAACCTAATTATGAATTCAATTCACCGATCTCAACTCTGATAAATTTAATCAGAAAACCACACTCCATTGATTGTTGGATTTTAGGATTCACCCCTTTCGATTAGTTTTAACCCCCCAAGCGTGAAATATCCCTGTAAAGGCAACTCCACTGGTAGAGGTAGTTCCACCCATCTGATTTCCACTTTCAATCAAGATCGTTTCTGCTCCTGCTCTACCAGTCTGAATCGCTAGAATTGTCCCTGAAACACCTCCACCAACTATCAATATCTCGGGAGTTATAATTTCTTCTTTTCAGATCGCTATAATATTTTTTAATTCAGTCAAATGCTGTTCACTATTGGTCATACCCTTGGGTAACTGGATTTTTAACATTTTCTCAATCTCAGTAAATAGTATTTAAATACATAAAAAAGACATAAAGTCTAGGTCTATTTTTTTATTTGTTTAGAACGAATCGTTTTAAAATGATAATCACCCGACCCTAACTTCAATTCGGCAACATTATTTTCAAATCCCTTCAACTGAATTTCTTCAGAATGTGATATGGGTTTGTTGTTTTCCCAAATATCTGATTCTGCTTTTGCCGGAATAAAAACAGTAGCTGTTGTATTTTCAGGAACTGTCAATTCAAGTAAGTAGCTTTCTTCTGTTTTTTCCCAGCTTACTTTAATGCTTCCGAAAGAAGAGACATGTTGTCCTTTTGCCCATTGAAGCGAATCATGAAAAGCAGGTTTTACAATAAATTCTTTATACCCAACTGTTTTTGGGTTGATTTGAATGCCCAAAATGCCACGTTGAAACCAGCCGCCGATACCATTCAAGCAGCCATGTACCCGAGAATTGGATTCACTCCAATATTCTGGCCATGTAATCTCACCACGTTCTATAATTTCTCCATAGCTGGGGTAAGTGGTTTGACTAGTGAGCGTATACAATAAGTCGTGATGATTATTTTCTGTAAGATATTTAACTAAAAAATAGGTGCCATGGATTCCGGTATCAAAATGCCCATTCTGTTCTAATAGTATCTCTTCTTTGAGCTTTGCTTCAACTTTCGAAATATCTTTTTCAGGAACCACTCCCGCAATCAAAGGCAAAACCAAATGCGTTTGCCGGCTGTCAATGTATGTATTGTTTTCGGGGTTGTAAAAATTAAGATTAACTGCGTCGCTTATTTCCATGGCCTTAGATCTATATTTTAAAGCCGTTTCTTTCATCTCCAGGATCTCGGCAATATTGGCAGCGATTTTTAAAACATATACGTAGTAGCAGTTGTTAAATAGAGCCGCCTCGGACGTAAAACTTTCCTCATTTCTACGCGGATTAGCCCAATCACCCAAAAACAGCCATCTCTTATCTCCACTATACTTCCACTTTCCAGGAGATACTACATCAAGTAAACTTTTGTCATTTTCATTTTTTTCAAGATATGCCAGCCACTTTTGTGCGGCCGAGAAAGTATTTTCAAGAATCCGGATATCACCATAGTTTAAATATACATCCCAAGGCATGGTAAGAATAAAACCACTCCATGCTGGCCCACCACCCCCACCAAGTGTTGGAGCAGTATGATTAATTCTACCGTTCTTATCTTGAATATCTACCCAGTCTTGCGCCCATTTTGTAAAAAAAGAATGAGAAGCAAAAGCATCAAGGGCTATATCCAAACTGCTGTGTCCATCACCTCCATAACCCAGCCTTTCTCGGTGCGGGCAATCTACTGTCATTCCTCCTGTAGATAAACTTACGTAGGTATAAGATGTGTAATTATAAATTTTATTGAGTAGTTCATTTGAACATTCAAAATCTCCTTTTCTGGCCCTATCGTTTGTTACTTGATAGCCCTTAACATCTGCAAGCTCTGGTTCATAATCTATTCCGCTAATGGTTATGTATTCCACTTGATGGTAGGTAAAGCGATTACTAAAAGAAGCCTCGCCAGATTCATCAACAATAATTATATTTCTTTGGTTAAATTCTTCCTCTTTTTCGGGCCACGATGAAGCAGAAATTTGAATTTTTTGGCCTGGTCTTCCTTTTAGTAGCGCCGATATCCAACCAGTATATATTTTATCCATTTTAAACTGGTACTTTCCATCAGCCAA
Source organism: Flavobacteriaceae bacterium (assembly GCA_017857815.1). GTDB lineage: Bacteria > Bacteroidota > Bacteroidia > Flavobacteriales > Flavobacteriaceae > UBA8316. The sequence continues at coordinate 11,176 of JAFMCL010000023.1, forward strand.
TTTCTTAACAGCTATTGCACTTCTTTTTTTTACCCGTCTGTTGTGTTCAATGAAATCGGAGGATACTTTTAAGTTGCATTTTACTTCATCGACATTTGTCCAAAAATTTTCATTATTGTTGTGTTGTGTCCATTTTATATTCCTGCCTGAATCATCAACAAAATCACCTCCAAAATTACTGTTTTGCCACTCGCCCAAATGTGAAGTGTTACTGGGTGTAAATTTCCAATTTCCATCTGTTGACAACCAGCCCTTATTCACTTTAAATTGCGCCTTACACAAAGGACTTTTGTCTAAATTAAAACTTGCAATTGGATTTTTATCCTTAAAATTTGCCCAACCTGAAGCCAGCCAAATAACAATATTATTTTCTCCTGTCTTTAGATAAGGTGCAATATCATAACTTGAATAAAGCACCCTATTTCTTAGATCTGATACAGAGGGAGTTAGTACTGCATCACCTACTTTTTTACCATTAATGTATAGTTCATGAAAACCAACGGATGCCACAAATGCAGGTGCATAATCAGGAATGTCTTGAATCATAAAATTATACTTTAAGAAAGGGTAATTACTCGGTTCATTGCTTGGGGTATGAATCCATTTGGCAATCCAACCCTCCTCATTTAAAATTCCAGTTTCAAACGAAGCCCATTCACTAAACTCACTTTTATTGCCTTTACTGTCTTCAATCTGAACTCTCCAATAATATTTTTTGGCCGAATCAAGAGGTTTTCCAATGTATTTTACATTCACCGATTGGTTGGAGCGAACTACCCCCGAATCCCAAAAATGCGCTATATTTTCCGAAGGAACGTTTTTCGATTCGACCAAAATAACTCTATATGAACCTTGGATAATATTACGTTTGGCCTTAGCCTTTATTTCCCAGCTCAAAAAGGGTTGTTCTTTTTCAACACCTCTTGGGTTAATTTGGTATTCACATTTAAGGTTTTCGAGTTTTAGAATACCTTTATTTTGAGCACTACATAAATTTAAAATCGAAAGAAAACTTATAATGATTAGCAATAAAGGATAAGATTTCTTCATTGAACATCTTAATGGGATATTGAGCATAAAATTTATATATAACATAGTTAATTAATCTTTTCAAGTATCAAATGGTCTGCTTGTTATTTCCGTAAAACATCTTACTACCTTAAACCTAAGAACCTTAAATATATGAAAATTCAAGTAATGCCAAGAAGTGCTCGGAATTTGAAAACAAAAGTATATTTAGATTTAGAACAGGCTTTCAGACAAATGGTTCAGAACTATATGGCTGATAAAATTTTAGCTCTAATGATAGTGGCTGCTTCCCCTTTACATTTGTACAATAGAGTTCATTAGAATTTACTCTGATATCAATTACATCCCCTAAAGGAAATTAGATTTATTTTTCCTGTTATGATTTGGTTATAAAATGTTTAATACATTTATTGTCGCGAGTCATTATTAAATTCTCTATTGTGATTAAAAAACATACAGCCCATTTCTTACTAATATTGATATACGGCTTTACCATTCCTACAGAAGCCCAAACAAATATTCTAGATGCTTTAGATTCTCCAATTATTTTTAAAGGAAATGATACGACAGCATACCGAGATCCTGCAGTCTTATTCCATAATAATATTTTTTACCTGTTTTACACCCTGGTTAAAAACGAAGAAGGAAAAATTTATTCATACACAGCCGAAAGACATTCGGTGGATTTGAGGAATTGGAGTCTTGAGAAAATCCTTACCACTAAAGATCAATCCTTGAACTTCTGTAGTCCCGGAAATATTATTAATTATAAGAATGAATGGATTTTATGTCTACAAACCTATCCGCGTCCTAACCATACATTGGACCAGGGCTATCGCACTGGTTCAAAGGATGCGAGATTGTATACCATGCGTAGCAAAGACCTTAATAATTGGAGTAAACCTAAAATAATCAAAGTAAAAGGACCTGATGTCGAATTTGCTAATATGGGAAGAATGATTGATCCCTATTTACTAGAAGATAAAAACGAAAAAGGAAAGTGGTGGTGCTTTTACAAGCAAAAAGGAGTAAGTATGTCGTACAGTTACAACCTACAAAACTGGACATTTTTTGGACATACGAAGTCAGGTGAAAATGTATGTGTTTTAAATGAAAATGATGAATATCTCTTGTTTCATTCTCCACCAAATGGGATATCTATTAAACGTTCTTCAGATTTAAATAATTGGAAAGATTGGGGAAACCAAATCACTCTGGGACAAGATGAATGGGATTGGGCAGCTGGAAGAATTACAGCAGGAACGGTTGTGAACCTAAAAAAGAAACTGGGTAAATACATAATGTTTTTTCATGGTTCAGGGCCTAAGTCAGAGAGTGAAGGAGATTTTGATAGAAATGCATCGATTGGGATCGCATGGAGCGATGATCTTGTCGTTTGGGACTGGCCTGAAAAAGAAGAATAATCCGGACATCTAATACTATATTGTATAGGTTACTGCCTCAGCAAAAAGCTACCAAGGAATTATTAATTTTGATTTAGGGGGAATATACTTCAGGATAGAAATAACACTAACAGCATCAGCGCTTGAAGGGTATGAGTTTGAATTAGAAGATAGCGGAAGCTCGAGGTCACATAACAAGATGATAATGACCATCGATATACGCCTAAATATTCTAATCACTCCTCCAACCTCAGCAATCACAAGCAGCACCACTGGAGATGTAAACCCTAATCAGGCGCTTACAAATGTTGTCAGTCAGGTCGCAAACACTCCTGCAGCCTGTACTATATCATCAACCTTAACAAGCGGTTCAAGTGTACAGACAGTATCTGCTACAACAGCTCTATCTGATGTTGTATACACCTTTTCAACGACCTGCTCAGGGACACTTACAGCATTTGCTGAAGGCTTACCTAATGGTGTGAATATGGCCATTGATAATAATGTAGCAACCAATATGGATTCCAATTTGGAAAATGGTTCTTTGGAATTGTTTGCAGATAATACAAAAAATCAATCAATACAAGAGCTAAAAAATCTTGTTGATGAATTAAGTGCACAAGGTTTAAGTAATCCTGAAATTCAAATTAGAGTAGACAAAGAAAAAGAAAAAAGAGGTTAGAATTCAAAATAATAAATAACTGCCAAATATAAATACAAGATCTTAACTTAAACTCTCCCTGGTATTTTGTCATAAAAAAACCTAGATGGATTTGGGGTTTTAGCAACGATTAATCAAAATCGTCATCTCGCCAATTGTTATTATTTATCTGGGGATAGCTGGGTTCTAATTATCTACTTTTATTTGGGGGTTAAAACCAGTGGGCAGGGGTAAACCCACGTCTCTTTACATCTGAAAGGTTTAAGTTTTTATTAAGTGACTTTTTAAACTTCTTAATCATTTCTTATACACACCATGATTAAGTTTTTTAATAAGAGATTCATCAGTTAGTTTTTTAAGATAGCCGTCTGCACTTCTCTCTGAAATCCCAATTTTTTTAGCCAGATCAATAGCCTCTTTTCTGTTAAATTCTTTTGGAAGAGTATCAAGTAATTTTTCGTGTTTAGACGGTGACACAACTTTTCATTTTATAGCATTTAAGAGGTTATAAGCATCAAAATCTTTCTTTGGATTTTTACCAATGTACTCGAAGAATGTTGATTCTTTTGTGTGGCCAGCGATTTTCATGATTAGATTTACAGAAACGCCTTTATCATAATGATGAGTTGAAAATGATCTTCTCAAATCATGTGATGCAAGCAGTTCATACTTAGGCTTTTCTACAAGCTCTTTTCTCTTGGTTTTTGGGTTCATTTTATATCCCTTAACTACTTCATCAATCCCCGCTCTTTTCAGACTTCTTTCATGTAATAATTAAACTTTTGATCTGATATTGGATAAGGTAATTTGTGTTTTAAAATACCAATTATAATCTGATTATTAACAGGTACTGTCAGCAATTTATTCCCCTTTACCTGAATTATATCAATCAAGGCATTTCCTTTTTTGTCATATCTAATATTCTCTTTTCTGATTTTTTGTAGATCAGAAATTCTCTGGCCAATACTTAGACCAATCAGAACCCATCTTTTAATATTTTCTAGATAGGGGGGTAAGTCTTTTAAGTTTAAAATTAATAAAAACCATATACTAGAGTTTTGTACTAAACAGTCCTCTTTGGTTTGACGGATTACAGTGTAGGATCGGTAACGGAAGCCGCGGCAGTTTCTCAATACTTGAACTTTTACGACTAATAAAATCAAACGATAGTTTTGCCTGACTTTTAACCAAAGTGTAAAATTTGTAAATCAATATTCTATGATTTTTTAATAATTTACGCAAACGTTTGCGTAAACATTTAATTCGTTTTTTAAATTTATATACTACAAGATTATTAACTTTATCTTAAAATCAACAAAATACTAACCACTCAAATTAAATCTTTTATTCACATGAAAAAAATCATTTTTTACGCTTCCTTTCTTTTAGAAAAGCATCGTAATTACAATTTGAAAATTTGTTTTGTTCTAATTTTATTTACAACAAACATCTATCAAACTCGCGCAAATCCTGATCCTACATTTGGTCAGGATGTTTTAGAAATTCAAAAAACAACCATAACGGGTAACATTACTGATGCGGATGGACTACCCCTCCCAGGAGCCAATGTTGTTGAAAAAGGAACCACCAACGGAACACAGACTGATTTTAACGGTAATTATTCTATAACCGTAAGCAATGCAAATGCAGTACTGGTTTTTTCCTATGTTGGTTTTGTAACGACAGAGACTGCTATTGCAGGACAAAGTAATGTTTCAATGCAGATGCAATCAGATGCTGATAGCCTTGAGGAGGTTGTCGTTACGGGTTACGGAACTCAAAGAAAATCTGATGTAACGGGTGCAATTACTTCTTTAAAAAGTGACAGCTTTAATCGAGGAGTAGTAGCGAATCCTGGACAATTATTACAAGGTAAGATTTCAGGGGTTAATGTAACTTCTACCAGTGGAGAACCTGGAGCTGCCCAAAATATAATCATTCGAGGTATTGGTAGTTTGAGGGCTGGAACAACACCGCTTTTCGTAGTAGACGGATTTATCATTGATAACAGTTCTTTCGGAGTTACTAATCCATTAAACTTTATAAATCCCACCGATATAGCTTCTATGGATGTTTTGAAAGATGCATCTGCTACTGCGATTTATGGGGCAAGAGCTGCCAATGGGGTGATTGTGATTACCACTAAAAAAGGTAAATTAGGCAAAACAGAGATGAATCTTTCTGTTTCAACCGCCATGTCGACCATTGCAAATGGTATTGATGTGTTCAGCGCTTCTGAATTTAGAAAACAAGTCCCTGCAGTAGGAGGAACTTTAGTTGATGGTGGCGCCAATACCAACTGGCAAGATCAAGTTATGAGAACAGGTGTTTCTAAAAACATTAACTTTTCAATGAGTGGTAATGTAAACGAAAAATTCTCCTATTATACTTCTTTTGGAGTTGATGATCAAGAAGGTATTTTTAACAATAGTGATTTAAAAAGATATTCTGGACGTTTAAATTTAAACCAAAAAGGATGGGATGGACGTTTGAATATTGATGTTAATTTAACAGCCACTAGGAATTTAAATGAAAGACCCAATATTGAAAGCTCTGTTGTAGATATGTTACAGTTGAATCCTACACTTCCAGTCTTCACCAATGGTCAACCAACCGTATTGCAAGAGCGTTTAAACCCGATTGTTCGAAATGAGATTTATACGGATGAAATTGTTAACAATAGAATTTTGGCAAACTTTGCTCCTTCTATTGAAATTATCGAAGGGCTTACCTATAAACTCAATCTTGGTGTAGATTATTCCTCTGCCAATCGAGATAGATTTTCTAATCCTTATGCGCAACTTGAAGGAAATGAAAATGGTTCTCTATATACTAGGGCTACCCTAAACAGTAATTTTCTGGTTGAAAACACTTTGACCTATAAGTTTAGTAAAGGAATCCACAATTTTGTTTTATTAGCAGGACACTCTTATCAAGAAGCAACTTACAGTCATAAGACTTATGAATCTGAAGGCTTTGCTCTTAATGGCGTCGAGCCTCGCTACCAAGATCAAATCAGTTCAGATGTACTGCCGACTTCACTTGATGCAGAAGCATTTGTTAATGAACAAGAATCTTACTTTGGACGTGTAAATTATGGATACGATAATAAATATTTAATTACAGCAACGCTTCGTGCTGATGGCTCTTCAAAGTTTGGTGCAAATAATAAATATGGTTATTTCCCTTCTATGGCTTTGGGATGGAACATTACCAACGAAGAGTTTTTGGCTGATAATGATGCCATCACTAATTTAAAATTACGCGCAAGTTGGGGACAAACGGGAAACCAAGATGGGATTCCTAGTAAGGTGAGTTTGTCTAGTTATAAAGACTCCAAAGGAGATAATGACACCTATCCACTTAATGGAAATGAATCTTCGGTCAATGACTATCCTTATGGTACGGTACCCGTTCGAACTCCAAATCCTTTCTTAAAATGGGAAGTTTCAACCCAAGTTAATGTAGGTTTAGATTTTGCATTATTCGATGGAAGTCTCTCGGGAACATTTGATTACTTTAATAAAGTAGCTTCTGATGTTGTTTTGTTTGCCAATAAGGTCGATCCAATTCAACCGACTCAGTCTAACTGGACAAACATCCAGGATATGGAAATTTCAAACGCTGGAATTGAAATATCTCTGAATTATAATGGTGCTATTACTGAGGATTTTACTTATAACTTAGGAGGGAATATTTCTAAAATAAAGAATGAAGTAACCAATTCTCCCTACCAAGTGTTAACTACGGGACAGGCAACTGGTGCAGGTCAAACAGGGGCAACCATTAATGGATATTTGAATGGGGAACCTATCGGAACATTCTATTTAAAAGAATTTACTGGAATTGGAGCCGATGGTTTAAGTACCTACAAAGATGTTGTTGCAGACGGAGAATCATTAGACAATGACCGTTCTGCTGTTGGAACGGCTTTGCCAGACGTCCTTTATGCCTTTTATCTTAATTTAAATTACAAAGATTTCGATTTAGGTTTAAACTTTAATGGCGTTTCCGGTAACAAAATTTACAACCATACCACCATGTCACTATTCAGTTCAAGTCAACTGGCTAGAAACTTAAACACCACCGATTTTGCTACTCGTTTCTCAAATGAAGACAAAAGTAATGCCAACGAGGTTTCTACTCGTTACTTAGAGGATGGTAGTTTTTTAAGACTAAATAATGCAACTCTTGGATACTCGCTAAACCCACAATCAATTGGTTTAGGAGACTTTGTTAGCAATATTCGTTTATCGCTCACGGGTCAAAATTTATTTGTGATTTCGGATTACTCTGGCTTTGATCCTGAAGTAAATACGGGTAACAGCTTAGGAGGAGTACAGACATTTGGTATAGACCGTTTTACCTATCCTATGCCTAGAACCATTCTGTTCGGATTAAATGCATCATTCTAATAAAAAAAATTTAAAATGAAAAATAAAATAACACTAATAGCACTTGCAACATCTACGATATTCTTTTTGAGCTGTACAGATCTTGAAGAAAAGAGGTTAGATGAAGCTCCGTTTGGAGAACAAGCGGAATTAATAAGTGGTGCTCTGGCACCAGCATATGGATATCTTTCTTGGACCTGGAGGCATACCAACTATTACGGTTTGCAATTAATCTCTGCTGATGAAGCAATACTTCCCTACAGAGGTGGAACTGACTGGTATGATGGAGGTAAGTTTATAGCCGCTCATAAGCACACAATAACACCTTCCAATGGTCTGGTAAATGACGGTTGGAATCATATTACCACCAACCTTTCGAGAACCATCTCTGCAATTGAAGTTTTGAAGCCACTGGCTGAAGAAGGAAATGTCGATGCAAGTGGAGCTTTAAATGAAATGATTGCATTAAGAGGTTATTTGAATCTTTTACTGCTAGATGGTTGGGGCTTAGCATTAAAAAAAGAATCTTCAGGTGAACTATCTGAAATTTTAAGAAAACAAGATGCCATAGATTATATTGAAAATGATTTCACTTCTGTTGTCGATGTGATCAATACAAACAGAGCTCCCGGAAGGATTACTCAAGCTGCTGTTTGGGGATTTCTTTCAAGATTACATTTGAACGCAGCAGTGTATAGAGATCCCTATGGAACACCAAGCTTCTCTTCAGAGGATATGACTAAAGTTATCGGATACACAAACAGTATAATTAATTCCAATAAATTTTCGCTTTCTCCTGAATATTTTGAGTTGTTTAATGATGATAATAATAGCAATTCTGAATTGATATTTGCTTTAGATCAACGGGGTGTCCTGAAATTAGAACATTCTCGATGGGCCTATTGGTCATTGGCGGGTTCATGGTTTCCCAGACCAGAATTTCCAAGTGCTGATGGGACTGACGGACCAGCCATTACCTCTGATTTTTATCAAACTTGGGTAGATGCTTATGGAAATGTAGATCCAGCAACTGATGCTAGATTTTATCAAAAAAACACTATAATTCCTGAGGCACAGTTGAATGATTTTAATGGTCGTGACAGGTTGATTGCAACTGAAACAGACGACAGCTTTTTCTGTGTTGATCCAGATGATTTCAATATAGACAGAGGAATCATTCGCGGCGTTATTTGGGGCCCTAGAAAGGGTGATGACGGTAAGTTTGAAACTTGTGATGGAGGGGTTAAAATAGGCCCTGTAAAACAAAGAAAAGGAAATGGTCCGGATCGAAATGTTGGTTATGTTGACCATGTTTTACAAGTGGATTATACGAATGAAGGTTCTTATCACAACACCGGGTATAGAGTTTCAAAATATCAATTTAGTAGAACCTCTCCGAACGGTAACGGTTTTAGTAGTGTTGACCTTGTCTTGATGCGTTTGGCTGAAATCTATCTCATGCGCGCTGAAGCCAAGCTGAGAAATGGAGACAGCGCAGGAGCTTTAGCGGATGTAAATACGTTAAGAGCTTCTAGGACTGCACGGCCAGAACAAACTCCACCAGCATTGAGTGCTATCACGCTAGATGGAATGCTTAGAGAACGTGGTTTTGAACTTTATTGGGAAGGGTTTAGACGCACGGACCAAATACGTTTTGGAAAATATGAAGATTCTTGGACGGACAAATCAGATACTGACGTAAGTCACAGACTTTTTCCAATCCCTCAAGGTGCAATTGATGCAGCTTCTGGGATCGATGGATTCCTTGAGCAGAATCAAGGGTACTAAGAGACCCCATACTCTCAACAACAAAAAAGCAGGTGTAATTCACCTGCTTTTTTGTTTTAATAAACGATTAACTTTTTTTAATATTCTGGCTTTGCCTCAGAATAATAACCCCGCATACAAAGAGCAAGTCTAATTCAGAAATCACTCCAAACTCAAATAAGTTTAAGAAAAAACATGAAGTTTAAAGCATAGAATTAGAAAAAATTCCCCTTGTAATTATTGAATTTCTTCAATCCTAACAGGCCTTTCTTCTTTAATAGATTTTAGAGCAGCAAGACCTATTTTGAGAGATATTAATCCATCTTGACCGTTTACTGGAAGTGAATCCCCGTTAATAAGACAACCCAAAAAGTTCAATAATTCGTTTTTATAAGCCTCAGCATAACGTTCTAAGAAAAAATGTAGGGGAAGGGAAGCTTCGACTCCTGTGGCGGTGTAGAGCCTATGAGAATCATGAAAATTATTGTTCGACTGAACCATTCCCTTAGAACCAAAAACTTCAATTCTTTGGTCATAGCCATATTTTGCTTCTCTGCTATTGTCAATTACGGCCATGCTTTGGTCTTCATAGGTCAGGATCACGATGGCGGTATCTATATCACCTGCTTCACCAATTTTTTCATCAACCAGCACTGCACCTTTGGCATAGACTTCAATTACTTCTTTTCCGACAATATATCTTGCCATATCAAAATCGTGGATGCTCATGTCTAAAAACAAACCTCCTGATTTTTTGATATAACTGATGGGCGGAGCTCCTGGATCTCTGCTTGTGATTTTTACCAAATGGGGAACGCCAACTTCTCCACCTTCAACCAAATCACGAATTTTAACGAACTCTTTGTCAAATCTTCTGTTGAAACCCAACATCAATTTCACCCCACTGGCCTTGACAATACTCAGCACTTCAACAACACGATTCAGATTAAGATCCAGCGGTTTTTCACAAAAAACATGAATTCCAGCCTTGGCGGCAATTTCTACATAGTTTGCGTGGCTATCGGTTGGTGTACAGATAACAACGGCATCTAGAGTTTTAGAATTTATCATTGTCTCATAAGAAGGTGTAACCAACTCAATTCCTTTCTTACGGGCCATTTCTAGTTCTGTTGCTATGGGATCCGCAACGGCTACTACTTCTACTTCATCCATCCGAAGTAAATTGTCTAGGTGAATCTTACCAATTCTTCCCAATCCTGCGATACCAAATTTAATTTTAGTCATACTTCAATATATTATAAACCTAGTGTTTTAATGTAATTTCTGTTTTTAAGTGCACAATTTTTTGGATTCCCCATCCCTGGTAAAACATCTTGTTCTACGACGATCCAATCTTTATAATTTAGTTTTTCTAATAAGGAAACAATGGATTTAAAATCAACGATTCCTTCCCCTAATTCGCAAAAGACCCCTCTTTTTATTGCACCAAAATAATCTTCTCCTTCCTTTTGTGCGGCTTGCGCTGCCAAAGGATCATAATCCTTAAAATGGACATGCCATATCCTTTCTTTGTGTTTTTTAATCGCCATTATGGGATCACCACCACCAAAAGCATAGTGACCCATATCCAAGCACAACCCGAGCAAGTTTGGATCTGTTAGCTCCATCAACTGGTCAATCTCCTCAGGAGTTTCTATAAAACCAGCACAATGATGATGAAAAACGGTTCTGAGTCCATATTGTTCTTTTACTGCTTTTGCAATTCTTTCGGCTCCGTTGGCAAAGACTTTCCATAGCTCTTCAGAAAGCATCATGCTACTTTCTACCCTACCAGCGTTCAATGTCCTTTCATAATTCGAACCATTGTCATCGGCCAGAACGATGAAAGACTTCTTATAATTCGCATCATGCATCAGTTTAGCTGTTCTTAATGCATTCGCAATTCCCGCGTCATGCTTGTTTTTATCGGACAAATCAACAGGAACAAAAGCACCCACCAATTCCAATTTTCTTTTTTGTATTTCCTTTCTAAGACCGATTGGTTCTGAGGGCATAAAACCCCAATCGCCCAATTCGGTTCCGACATAACCAGTCGCTTCTATTTCATCTAACACCTCTTGAAAACTTTTTTCCTCTGACTTTTCCGCTAAGTCAAACTCTAATACTCCCCAAGAACAAGGTGCATTTGCGATTTTTATCATAATACTAGTTTAAAATTTTCTTGACCATATATTTGGCCATCTCTCTATTACAACTTTCGTTTGAGTAAAAAACTCAATGGCATGATTTCCTTGACCGTGTAAGTCTCCGAAAAAACTATCCTTCCAACCACTAAAAGGAAATTGAGCCATTGGAGCCGCTACACCAATATTGATTCCAATGTTTCCAGCATCAGCTTCATTTCTGAATTTTCTAGCCATTGCGCCATTTTGAGTAAATAAACAAGCCATGTTGCCATAATTTCCACTGTTGACAAACTGGAGGGCTTCCTCAATGTTTTTCATTGAAATCAGACTCATGACAGGACCAAAAATCTCAGTTTGGATGAGTTCTTTTCCTAAAGGAACATTTTCTAGGATTGTTGGGTTTAAAAAGTTTCCTTTTTCATAGCCAGATACCTCAGTATCCCGACCGTCTAAAAGTACATTTGCGCCCTCATCAACTCCTTTTTGGATTAAGAATTCGATCCTTTTCTTACTTTCAGGCGTAATTACGGGGCCCATATTGGTGTCGCTATCCCAGCCATATCCTGACTTTCTTGATTTAACAACTTCATACAGCGCATCTTTGATGTTTCTCTTTTGATCATTAACGGTAATGATCGTTGAAGCAGCAAGACAGCGTTGTCCTGCACATCCATAAACAGAATCTGCTATGATTTTAGAAGACATTTCCACATCGCAATCGGGTAAAACAATCACAGGGTTTTTTGCTCCCCCTTGCGCCTGAACCCTTTTGCCATTTGCGGTTCCTTTAGAATAAATATATCTAGCTACTGGCGTACTTCCTACAAAACTTATTGCTTTTATTGAAGGATGCTCCAAGATGGCATCTACTGTTTCTTTTCCTCCATGAACCAAGCTAAGGAGTCCGTTTGGAAGATCCAATTCATCAAAAAACTCAAAGAGTTTCATCATCGTTAAGGGTACCTTCTCAGAAGGTTTCACAATCATGGCATTTCCAGTTGCGATCGCATAAGGTAAAAACCAAAATACGATCATACTTGGAAAATTAAATGGTGTGATGCAGGCAGTAACACCAATGGGCTGACGAATCATCATTTCGTCAATTCCAAAAGCAATGTCCTCAATCACATCTCCTTTAATCAACATGGGTGTTCCACAGGCAACCTCGATATTTTCGATGGCACGCTGTATTTCTCCGATCGACTCTCCTTTTGTTTTTCCAGATTCATCGGTAATTATTTTGGCCAATTCCTCCAAATTATTTTCCATGATATTTTTCAGCTTGTAAAGCTGTTGTACTCTTTTCATTACAGGAACTTTCTTCCATTCTAGGTAAGCTCCTTGTGCGCTTGTTGTGGCATCTTGAAGATCTTTTTGAGTTGCGGGTCCATATGGAACAGTCGCTATAACCTCCTGTGTTGCAGGGTTGTGTACATCAACTGTTTCGTTTGATGAGCTCTCTGCCCATGCGCCATTGATGTAATTTTTTAAACGATTCATTTGTTATTTAAGATTAAATTAAGCATTATTTCCCAATAATATATAGATTAGAACAGTGACCAAACTGAGCCCTAGCGCCATTGGTTTTGCATACTTCCATGAAGTAAGATCAACGGCTCCCACATCGGATATTTCATATAGATTTTTTCTTGGGTAGAAGTAGGAGACCAAATACATTATCCCAACATTTAAAACAAATTCGATTCCCCATAAATGAACAAAATGAATGCCATGGCTGTTGTAGCCCCAAGTCAGAAATATATAAAATGAAAGCCCAAAAATCAGCGCAGTTTTTGCGGCAATAGCAGATATTTTTTTCATAAAAAAACCAGCAAGCAACACCGAAGCAATTGGGATGAAAAAGACCCCGTTAAGCTCTTGTAGCAGTTGGTACAAGCCATCTGGAGTATTGGCCATTAAGGGGGCAGCTAGAATGGCAAAAACCGCTAAAATTGCAGAGGTTATTTTACCGATAGAAACCAGTTTTTTATCGCTTACATTTTTCACAATGTGTTTCTTATAAACATCAACACTAAACAAGGTCGCTGCAGAATTTAATACGGAATTAAAAGTACTTAAAACAGCTCCCATAATGACTGCTGCAAAAAAACCGATTAACCAAACTGGCAAAACTTTTTTGACCAATTCTGGATAAACCGAATCTTGTTGATCGTAAAAGGTATCACTAAAGTAATAATAGCATATCACTCCAGGTAAGACAATCACCAATGGGATTAAGATTTTAAATAGACCTGTGATCAAAAGTCCTTTTTGAGCTTCCTTTAAATTCTTAGCCCCTAATGCCCTTTGGATAATTGTTTGATTCATGCCCCAAAAATAAAGTTGGTTGATAATCAGACCCGTAAACAAAACTTCGAAGGGAAGTACTGAGTCACTAGCTCCTATAACATTAAATTTTTCGGGAGCATATTCGTAAACCTTAGTTAATCCATCGAGGATGTTGCTGTCGCCTATGGCATAAAGCGCCAAAACAGGAATTAAAAGTCCGCCCAATAACAATCCAATTCCGTTAATTGTGTCTGAAAAAGCAACTGCCTTTAAGCCGCCAAAGACGGCATAAATTGATCCGAGGATTCCTATGAATAATATCGTGATCCACAAGCCCTGAGACTTCTCAACTCCCAATACGTCGGAGACGCCAAAAAGACTTTCAATGCCCAGCGCACCCGAATAGAGCACGATGGGTAGAAGGGTGATTATAAATGAGGTGATCAAAACGATGGCCACAAAAGTCCTTAGCACTCCATCAAATCTTTTCTCAAGAAATTGAGGGATTGTGGTCAACCCCATTTTTAAGTATTTGGGAATAAAAAACAATGCCGCAATGGCCAAAGCCAATGAAGAAGTCACTTCCCAAGCTATAACAATAAACCCATTGACATAGGAGTTGCCATTCATTCCAATCAAATGTTCGGAAGAAATATTGGTCAACAACATCGATCCTGCAATTACAATTCCAGATAAACTTCTTCCTCCCAAAAAATATCCATCAGAAGAATTTAGATTGGTTTTCTTTAGACTGTACCAGGTGAAAAAAGCAACACCTCCTGTGAAGAGTATAAATGAAACGAGCGTAATAATAAGATCTGAATTCATAATTAAAAATTAGAGATAATACTTTTGTGATTTTTTATTTTCTATATATTTTTTATAGGATTCTGAAACATTTTCTTTCTCAGAGACTTCGGCAACAGGAACATCCCACCAAGTAAATCCTGGAACTCCTTTTTTCCGATCCACATCGATATAGATCAGTGTTGTGTGATCAATTGATTTTGCAGCAACAAGTGCTTTGTTAAACTCCGAAATGTTTTTTGTTTTAATAACATGCGCTCCCATACTTTGCGCATTTAAAACAAAATCAGTAGGTAAGTAATCACCGTCAAGTTGATCAGTTGATTCATTTCTGTATTTGTAATGCGTTCCAAAACCATCGCTTCCCACGGAATTTGATAGACTTCCAATACTTGAATAACCATTATTGTTTAATAAAATAATAGTGATCTTTTGTTTTTCCTGAATCGAAGTCACAATTTCTTGCGCCATCATCAGGTAACTTCCATCTCCAATCATAACATATATTTCACTCTTTGGAAGTGCCATTTTAGCTCCCAAACCTCCAGCAATTTCATACCCCATGCAAGAGTAGCCATACTCAAGATGAAATCCTTTTGGGCTTTGTGTTCGCCATAATTTATGTAAATCACCAGGCAAACTCCCTGCAGCGCAAACCACCACATCTTCGGGCTTTGAAAACGAATTAACCGCCCCGATGACTTCCCCTTGGAATGCGGGGGTTTCATTTTTCTCGGTATAAATTTTAGACACAAATTGATCCCAGCTCTTGTTAAACGAGATGATTTTATCTGAATAGTTTTCATCAACTTTAAAGGAAGTCAAACGCGCATCTATCACTTCTAAAATAGATTTAGCATCCCCTACCAAAGGGAGCGCACTGTGCTTAAAGGAATCAAATTCTGCGACATTAATATTAATGAATTTCACATTTGGATTTTGGAAAGCAGATTTTGAAATGGTTGTAAAATCAGAATATCTTGTTCCAATACCAATCACCAAATCCGTATCATTTGCAATTTCGATGGCTCCAGGAGTACCCGTGACTCCAGCAGCACCTAAGTTTTGAGGCTCATCATAATTTAAAGATCCTTTGCCAGCAAATGTTTCTACGACAGGAATTCCGGTTCTATTGACAAACGATTTTAGCGTCTTTGTTGCCCCGCTGTAGATTGTGCCTCCCCCCGAAACAATTAATGGTTTTTTACTTTCATTAATCATCGCAATTGCTTTGGAAAGTAGGTTTTGATCGGGCATATTTCTGCTGATATTCCAAACACGTTTTTTAAACAATTGAACAGGAAAATCAAAAGACTCCGCCTGAACGTCTTGAGGGATACACAGGGTAACCGCACCTGTTTCAGCAGGGGAGGTTAGTACCCGCATTATTTCTGGCAAGGCTGTGATAAGTTGCTCTGGACGATTTATTCTGTCCCAATATTTTGAAACGGGTTTAAAGCAATCATTGACAGAAATGTCCTGGGTTAAATTAGATTCCAATTGTTGCAGTACGGGAGCTACTTGTCTTGTTGCAAAAATATCTCCGGGAATTAAAAGTACTGGAATCCTATTGATAGTTGCAGCTGCTGCACCTGTTATCATGTTTGTAGCCCCAGGGCCGATCGAGGTCGTACAAACAAAAGTCTGCAAACGGTTTTTGACTTTGGCATAAGCAGCGGCGGTGTGCACCATCGCTTGTTCGTTTCTGGCGACGTAAAATGGAAAATCAGTATTTTGATGAAGGGCTTGACCAATACCCGCAACATTACCGTGTCCTAAAATTCCAAAACAGCCTGCAAAAAATTTCTGTTGATGACCGTCGCGTTCAACATACTGATTTTTTAAAAACTCAATTGTTGCTTGCCCGACTGTTAATTTTTTTGTTTTCATTTTTAATAGAATTAAAACCCACCATTTTTATTTATAAACTCAAGGGATTGTTCTAGGGTGGGCATGAAATTTGCGCACCCTTTTTGTGTCACTACATGCGCACCACTGGCGTTACCCATTCTGCATGATTTATAAAGATCCCAGTCATTGATTATACCATAGAGAAATCCACTTGCAAAAGCATCCCCAGCCCCTAAAACATTGAGAATTTTAACAGGAAATCCGGGCACTGATGTCATTGACCCTTCATGACTGTGAATACTCGCGCCTTTTTCACCTCTTTTAACGATTAGCGTTTCTACACCAGTCGATAATATTTTTTTAATGGCCAAGTCAATATCTCCCTTAATTTCAGGGGCTGATATTTGTTGGTCCTTTATTTCAACTTGGGAGACATTTTCCATCGTAGCAGCTAGGATTTCCTCTTCCGTCCCAATTGCAATTTTAACCCGAGGTAAAATAGCCCTCATAGTTACTCCAAAAGCTCGATAGTCATGCCATTGATCTGCTCTAAAATCTAAATCTAAAACCACTTCAACATTGTTTTTCAAGGCTATTTCAGTTGCATGAAAAGTTGCACTTCGGGTGGGTTCGACGTTCATAGCGGTACCATTAATTAGCAGCACTTTATAGTCTGAAATATTGGCGCGATCTACGTCGTCAATATCTACCTGACTGTCAGAAGCATTGTCTCTGTAATAAACGAGCGGAAACTTGTCAGGGGGTTCGATTCCAAGAATAACAGCACTTGTTCTCGTTCCCTTTTTAGTTGGAACGTTGGTGATATTGACTCCCTCTTCGGTTAAAAAATTAATTAAAAACTCTCCAACCTTGTCTTCTCCAACTGCGGATAATAAACTGGCGTCGAGTCCCAATCTAGAACAGCCAACTGCGATATTTAGAGGGGAGCCTCCTACAAAAGCATCGAATCCTTCAATTAGATGAAATGGTGCCCCAATATTTTGGGAATAAAGATCAATTGAAGACCTTCCAAAAGTGATTATATCGTGTTTATTATTCCTCATTTATTCTCTTTATTGTTCATTTTTGCAGTTACTAGTGGCAACCTATTGTCTTTTGCACTCCAAGAATCATAAATCCATTCATGATCAGGATCTGTTGTATTGGCTAAACATTGATCAGTTCCAGCTAGAAAATTCAGATAATAACAATGAAAACCATGTTCTGCCACTACAGGGTGAAATCCTTTTGGAATCATCACCACTTCATTGTGATGAGGTCTCACGATTTCATCAAGGGATTTGTCTTTTGTATAAACTTGCTGAATTGCGTAGGCCTCAGGTTTTTGGAACTTATAAAAATAAGTTTCCTCTTGTATGGGTTCTAAAACATTTCCTTTTTCATCCAAAATTCTCTCATCGTGTTTATGTGCTGGAAAAGAACTCCAGTTTCCCGAAGGGGTGTAAACCTCTCTACAAACAATTTTGCTACAACCAAAACCAGGTGGGACAAGATCATTGAATTGTCTTGTGGCATTGTCTCCTCCAAAAATCACAACGGGAGTATCCTCCGGGGTAACAAATTTTGGAGGAAAAGATTCTTCGGATTTACACCAGCCATAGGCGATGTCAAGTTTTTCGCTTGTTGCCGATAGCTTAAACGAAGTGTTGATGGGAAGATAAAGTGTGTGAGCAACGCCGCTAAATACGTCTTTTCTACCATTGACTGTTTCCCAGCTCCCTTTGTCACTTGTCACTTTAAAGTTTCCACTTAATAAAACAATCACCATTTCATTGTCTAGGGTGTTGTGTTCCCAGACTTCGTCATGATTGAACATCCTCGCTTCAAAACTTAAATAATTCCAATTTGCACTTTCAGGAGTTATGCTTTGGTAGATACTTGAACCTTTTTTAGGTTGGACGAGTAGTTGATATTTATTGCTCATTTTTTATTGATTGAATTCAATTGCTTTTCCGGTTGCACCTAACAAATCAAATTTTTGTTGCATAAACTTTACATATTCTTCGATGTAGGTTTTACCGGGGTTTATGGGATCAAAAAGTTCAGGCGAGTCTCTAAAGAATTCTCTGTGAACTCGAGTCCAAAGTAAACGCGTATCTGTTGCAATATTAATCTTACAAATACCATATTTTATCGCTTTAATGATCTCCTCCTGCGAAACACCAGCGGCATTTTGATTGAGTTGACCCCCCGCCTTATTAATTCTCTTTATTTCCACATTATTAACCGACGAACCTCCATGAAGTACGATAGGGAAATTTGGGATGCGTTCTTGTATTTCTTTAAGGATGTCAAATTGAATTCCTTGTCCTCCCGAAAACTTATAGGCTCCATGACTGGTTCCAACTGCTACTGCAATACTATCGCATTTGGTTCGAGCGACAAACTCGGCTACTTCAGAGGGGTTTGTATATTTAGAATCTTTCTCATCAATCGAAATATCATCTTCAACTCCGCTTAATACGCCCAATTCAGCTTCAACAAAAATACCGTTTTTGTGCGCAGCTTTAACCACTTCAGAGGTTCTCTTTATATTATTTTCAAAATCATCATGCGATGCGTCAATCATTACGGACTGGTATTGATTTGATTTTATAGCATCAAATGCATGAGCTTCATTACCATGGTCTAGGTGGACACAATAAACGGCTTTGGGGTAAATTTTCGCTGCGGCATTGATCATCGCGATCATCATTAAAGGACTTGCATAGTTTCTGGCAACTGGAGTAAGTTGAACCAGAAAAGGCGCATTGGCTTTTGCTCCTGCCTTAAACAGTCCCAAAACTTGTTCCATAGTAAAAACATTTACTGCCGGAATTGCATACCTACCGTAGCATTTGTTGAATAAATCTTTAGAAGTAACAGTCATTTTTTTTAACAGTGTCTATTTTAGGCAAATCTATTGTGAAAAAACAACAATTAATTGATTAACAAAAGTGATGAGGAGCTTAACTTTATGCAAACGTTTGCATAAAATATTTTATTAAATCCAATAACTTTTTTGTATTCACTATTCATTTTAAAAATTAAAGAAATTTTGAAGACTCACGAGTTATCAATTCGGTTTTAAAAACCTCATGGCGGAATTCAATTTTTGCATCGACATCCTTCAAGTGATGTAATAAAATTCTTGCAGAAAGCATTCCAATACTGAATACCGGTTGAAGCACCGTAGAGAGAGAAGGGGACACAAATGATGAATGGGGATCATCGTTAAAACCTATGATGGAGAGCTCTTCAGGAATTTTTATATTCATTTTTTTGGCAACATTTATCGCCGCAATTGCAATGTTGTCATTGACTGCAAAAATTGCATCAGGGGGGTTCTTAAGTTTTAAAAGATCTTTAGAGGTCTTAATTCCGCTTTTGGATGTAAAGCCCGATACATGATGAATATATTCTTTTTTAATAGGAATCTTATGCTTTTTTAAAGCATCTAAATACCCTTTTAAACGATGCTTGGAGGTGCTTGAATTATGGGGGCCTCCTAAATGAGCGATTTTTTTACAACCACTTTGGATTAAAAATTCTACTGCTTCAAATGCA
Organism: Flavobacteriaceae bacterium; assembly: GCA_017857815.1. Taxonomy (GTDB): domain Bacteria; phylum Bacteroidota; class Bacteroidia; order Flavobacteriales; family Flavobacteriaceae; genus UBA8316. Next base: position 31,091 of record JAFMCL010000023.1, read on the forward strand.
CCGCTATAATCGTCGACCAGTACCTTATCTGCTTTTACTCCAGGGCAATCTCTATCAAAAATAACGATAGGGATTCCTTTTTTCTGTAATTTTTTTAAATGATCAAAATTTTTCGTTTCGGAAGAGGTGGAGACTAAAACTCCATCAACTTGAAGTTTTTCTAGTTTTTGGATGAGCACGACTTCCTCTTCATAGGATTCGTTAGAAATACAGACCATTAGGTTGAAAGCAGTATTTGATAGCACGTCTTGAATGGAAGTTATGATAGCAGAATAAAAATGACTCGTAATCTGCGGTACAATCACTCCAATCGTATTTGATTTTCTGCGAAGCAAATTGATGGCCATAATATTGGGCTGATAATTCAGCTTTTCAGCCAATGAAATCACATTTTTTTTAGTTTTTTCACTAATTGAAATGTGATTGTTCAGTGCCCTCGAGACTGTTGAGGGGGCAACCTTTAGTTTGTTTGCGATGTCCCTAATGGTGATTCTTCCCATTTACAATATGATTTTTTAATGCTTTAAATTTAGGTAAATAAAAATAAATATTTGGTTGTTCAAAGGACTCGATGTATTTTGCTTTATGAAACGAAAAACAGTAACAACTTAAAATACGACATGAGAAGCTTTTCAATTATTAACAAAACTGTTTTTTTAAACCATAATAGAACCAAGACAATGTATAAGAATATTATTCTAATCCTCAGTGCTTTATGCTTATTGGCGTTTAATCAACTAGCAGGACAGCAAAAAATTCACTCTCATAATGATTATCATCAAAACATTCCTTTTTGGCTGGCCTATGGCTGTGGTCTTGATTCGATTGAAGTAGATGTTTTTCTCAAAAACAATGACTTAATGGTTGCCCATCATGAAAATGAGATCATCGAAAACAGGACTATTGAAAGTCTTTACCTGAATCCGATTCGTAATTTACTTTCATTAAATCTTGACAAACAAGCCCTTCAATTGCTAATTGATATTAAGACAGCTCCCTATGAAACAATCGATCGGCTGGTTCTAATTTTAAAAAAATATCCAGACATTACCAGTAACCCATTAGTTTCAATTGTCATCTCTGGTAGTCAACCCAAAATTGTGGATTATCCTAATTATCCCAATTACATAAAATTTGATTACCAAAAATTAATTAAAATTACCGATCAAAACATTTTAGATAAAGTGGGATTAATAAGTCTTAGTTTAAGGAAGTTTTCAAATTGGAATGGTTTGTCGGATATAAGTTCTGAAGATCAGGAAATAATTAAAGAAGCAATCCAAAAGGCACATTCTTACGGAAAACCTTTTAGGTTTTGGGCGACACCAGATACGGAAAAAGCATGGAAAACTTTTGCGCAATTCGGAGTGGATTACATCAATACTGACAAACCATGTCAAGCTTCAAATTTTTTAAACTCAGCGCTTAAATAAATATTTATAATTAAAGATATTATGGTTTCACGCAACGGAATCCGGTATGCTGAGAGCCTGTGTCTGGGGAGGATTTCATTCTAGAAGCCACCCTGTATCCGGCGCAATAATCATCATTACACAAAAAGGAACCGCCACGAATTACCCGCTGATCGATATAAGGATTGTAAGGGTCATAACTCTCTTCGGGACCTTGAGGGTTCTTGACTTCTCCACTATCTAACTCTTTATAATAGTCAAAATTGTACCAATCTGAACACCATTCCCAGACATTTCCTGCCATGTCATAAAGCCCATATGGATTTGGATCAAACGATTTTACTGGGGCAGAATAAAAAAATAAATCTTTGACGGCATTGTCATAGGGGAAACTGCCTTCCCAGCTATTTGCTTTAACAGCACCTGTCGAAATGTGCTCATCTCCCCATGGGTAGGTTTTGTCATTCAGGCCGCCTCGGGCAGCCCATTCCCATTCAGCTTCTGTGGGTAATCTTTTTCCAGCCCATTTGGCGTAAGCATTCGCATCGTACCAAGAAACATGAACTACAGGGTGATTCTCCTTTCCTATGATATCACTCCCTTTTCCTTTGGGGTGTCTCCAGTTGGCTTTGGGTTTCCATTCCCACCAGGCGCTATAATTATTTAAGTCTACAGGACCATTTGTCATTTTAAAAACCAAAGAGGAAGCTTGAAGTAATGAATCGTGAGGCTTCGGAGTATCGGGAGGTAATTGCACCTTCATTAATTCCCAATCAACATCTTTTTCTGCAGTTGTTTCATAGCCTGTTGCCTCAACAAAGACAGCAAACTGAGCATTGGTTACCTCTGTTTGATCGATCCAATAACCATTCAGAGTTACTTCGTGAACTGGAGATTCATCAGCTCTGGCTTGAGATCCTTCGCTACCCATTTTAAATTTCCCTCCTGAAATCCAAACCATACCCTCTGGCTTTTCATCTAAAACTGGTTGTGATTTTTTTACGTTAGAGTTACATCCAATCAACAATAGAACTGTTGAAATTAAGAGTGTGTGGAAATATTTTTTTGCCATTTATATTTTATTTTAATCACAAATATGCAAAATTAAAGATTAACATTTACCTTTGTTAAATCTAACTTATGTTTAGAAAAAGCAAGTTTATGGACAGTAAACTGAAAAATACTTTTTTCGCGATTTTGTTGACATCAATTTTGATGTTGCCATACTTGGGATCTTTTTCTCATTTATTTGAAGACCATAAACATAAAACTTGTTCTGATTCAACGACCCACATTCATGCAATTGATTTTGATTGTGATATCTTAGATTATCATTTCACCCCGCAAGTTAATTTCTCTTCAACTGCTTTTAGTTCCTTGGCGCCAAACAATCCGACGCATGCGTTTTCGCATCTTTACCTTAGGTTTATTTCTCAAAAGAGAGAAAAACAGCTGCTCAGGGGCCCGCCTCAAGTTTGATTTTTTACCCGTTATTAAATTTTTTACCCGACTTTTAAGTAAGCCGGAACCTATTTCTAATAATTAAAGTCAAACTTATGTATTTATACAAAACAAAAATATTTACGATACTCTGTCTTGGAATTTTCATTCTATCATGTTCTAAAGACGAACCTGAAGTTATTAATGAAGAAGAACTAATCACGCGCGTTACTTTAACCGTGAATAAAGTGGGAGAGTCCGAGAAACAAGTCTATGCTTGGAATCTCGATGGAGAAAAAGAAACAGATATTATACTAGAAAGCAATGCGATTTATGAAGCAACGATTTCATTTGAAAATGCTTCAAATCCCAATGATATTGAGGACATCACAGCAGAAGTAATTGAAGAAGCCGATGATCATTATGTGTTTTTTGAAAAGGCGAATTTATCAGACCTTACGATTGAATCTTCGACAAGTGACATTAAGGACTCTAAAGGAATTGCTTTAAACATTAAAACCAAATGGTCAACTTCGGCAACTGACTCGGGCACCGTCCGCGTTTATTTAATCCATTTACCAACGACTAAAGCAGGAGATGCTCGCGCTGATTTTGGTGGAGAAACGGATGTTAGTGTTGATTTTTCAATTTCAATTCAATAATTAAATAGCGCTTTCTGAGGATGATTTTTTTAAATAAAAAGTTTTTTTTTAAATCAATAGCCCTACTGTGTTTGTGTTCCCTGAATTTTGTTTTTTCACAAAATTGCAATTCATTTATTACAGGAAATTTGGTTGATCTACACGATAATACGCCTATTATTGGAGCTACCATAAGGATTCAAGGTTTAGAAAAAATCGCAATTTCAAACTCAGAAGGCGCTTTCCTATTGGAAGGACTATGCAAAGGGGATTACACCTTGGAGGCGATCCATCCTTTTTGTGAAATTCAGACACAAGAGGTTTCTTTAAATAATAAAATTGTTGGTTTAAAGCTTTTTTTGGAGCATCATATCGAAGCGTTACAAGAAGTGATATTAAGTGAAAACAGCCAAAAGTCTCTTTCTAAAACAGGGCTAGAATTGAGTTTAAACGCTGATGAAATGGAAAGATACAGCAGTAAAAGTCTTGCAGCTGGACTTGAGCAACTTTCTGGTGTAAGTGTTTTAAACACTGGAAATGTAATCTCAAAACCTATCATTCAAGGAATGTTTGGAAGTAGGGTTGGGATTGTTTACAACGAAATGCGTTTGGAAAATCAGCAATGGGGTGCAGATCATGCTCCAAATGTTGATCTTAACGCGTTTGAAGGTTTGCGACTAATAAAAGGAGCTGCAGTCTTGAAATATGCTGGAGACACTCCTGGCGGTATCGTTGTCTTGGAATCAAAACAGCCAAAAATCACAGACACATTGTATGGTAAAACACTTCTGACAGGCGCTTCTAATGGAAGGGGAGGTAGTCTAGTGTCTTCTTGGGTGAGAAGCTTTAACAGTGGGACTTATCTAAAACTTCAAGGGACAATTAAGAAATATGGTGATTTTTCGGCACCCAATTATAATTTATCCAATACAGGAATTAATGAAAATAATTTTTCTTTTCATTTGGGACAGAATAAGATCCTTCAGAAATGGTTGTTTAGTTATAGTTATTTTAAAAATGAAATCGGGATTTTAAGGGCCTCTCATATTGGTAACGTTGAAGACCTTCTTTTGGCACTTGAGTCTAATAGACCCTTAATAATTAATTCTTTTGGGTATGAAATAAATTCGCCAAAACAAGAAAGTGAACACCACACACTCAGTTTAACTTATTCAAAAAGATTTTTGATTAATAATAAATGGAGCATTAGGTACAATTTTCAGAACAACAATCGAAAAGAATTTGACATAAGAAAAACACAGAATAAAGGTAAGGCAGCCATAGATTTGATGCTTAGGACTCATTCCCTCAACACAGACTTTGAGTGGAAACCATCTTCAAATACTTCCCAATTGTCAGGACTTTTTTTTCAACTTCAAGACAATTTTTCTGATCCAAGAACTGAAGTAAAAAGATTGGTTCCAGACTATTTAAAGTACAAGTACGGCGGTTATGCTACTTTAGATTTTTCACCTTCGAATAATTTTAATTTTGAACTTGGGATCCGGTTGGAACATCAGGACATCGAGGTTCAAAAATACTATAGCGATGAGCTGTGGAAAGAGGAAAATTATCAAGACGATTTTGGGCAATACATCATCCGTGAGGTTTCGAGTCAGAAATTGATTAAACGAAATTTAAAGTTCAATAATATCTCTTTAAATACGGGATTAAAAACAACTTTATTTCCAAAATCTACCGTTTCGGTTAATTATTATTTAACACAAAGAGCTCCTGATATTTCTGAATTATTTAGTGAAGGTTTACACCATTCGCTTGCAACGTTAGAATATGGAAACCCTTATTTAGATAAAGAAACCATTCATAAATTTGCTTTCAATTTTGAGAAGATCATCGGTAAATTTAAATTTTCATTAAGCCCTTATTTTCTAAATGCAAACAATTATATCGTTATAGAGCCTTCTGGCGTAAAGCTTACGGTAAGAGGGGCTTTTCCTTTGTGGAAATATAAAGCGGTAGGGGCACAGATGAAAGGAATTGATTTTGATTTTTCTTATAAAATTTCAAATCATTTGACCTTAAATAATGCAACCTCCTATGTTGAGGCAAAGGATCAAGCTAATGACCGCCCGATAATCAATATCCCTCCATTGAACAGCAGAAGTCAATTGGACATTACTTTTCCAAAATGGAAACATTATCGTTTGAGTATAATTAGCAGACTGGTTTTAAGACAAAATGATTATCCAGACAATAATTTCTCGACATCAATAATCAAAAACGGTCAATTGTCTGATCAATGGGTTGACATCAGCACTCCTCCTAAGGGATACCATGATTTGGGTATAGAAATGGCTTTAGATCGTTTTGCTTTTAAATCCAATAAAATGAGTATATCTTTAGTATTTGAAAACCTGCTGAACACTTCTTATCGGAACTACCTGAATCGCATGCAATTTTACGGTGATGAGTTAGGAAGGAACATTCAGTTACAAATAAAACTTTATCACTAGCGAATGAATTTATTTAAAATCTGTCTATTAACTTTTAGCGCTCTTTTTTTTCCAACACAGCAACTCATTGCTCAAGATTATTCTGAAGACAACCAAGAAGCTGCTGAGGAGGAATACGAAATATGGGAACCTCTCAGTGACCCAACCGCTTATGGCCAAAGGATATTTGTTGAAGAACTGCTAGATATTGCAGGATATGTTCCCGAAGGCATCCAGATTTATCAAACACTTCCTAACAAAGCAAGGGTGTTTAGGGTTAAATTGGACAGCGTAACTGGGGGATTTGTTTTTGTTCGCTGGGACAAGGTTAAAAAAGAAAACTACATTGCCAATAAGCTCATCGATCCCGGTGTATATTACAATCTAAATGCTGCAAAAGAAATCATGCGTAAGCAAACTCAAAAAGCTTATTTTGAAGTTAAAGATGTATTGCCTCAGGCCCCAGATCAAGAACAGATCAGTGAAGAGAGTCTGGAGGGTTTGAGAGAAGATTTTGACTTGAAGAACGAGGAGAAAAAATTGATCGAAACTCAAGCGTCCGAAAAAAAGCAATCAAGAAAAGACAGAAAGGCAAACAGGAAAGAAAAGAAAGAATAATTCTTTTTAAGTAATGGTAACGGTTAATGTTTCTCCCGCTATCGATGCTGTATAGCAAGTCAAACTACTTGAACAATTGTCATCAAATGATTTGCCGTGTTGAGAACACGAAAACTTACCATTGCCATGTGACCACTTGTTTTGAGTTCCTTGATGCGGGCAGACATTGCTAAAAGCTCTTATCTCCGTCTCACTAATTCTCAATAACAATAAGTCCTCATCAAGGTAATTTACCCAACCCCCGATGTCCGAAAGATCAGAAAAATTGGAACTGCTTAAATCAATAGTTACTGTTGTAGAAGTTTCACCATCTGTTGAAGAATTGTCATCAACTGGGGGGGATGATTCATCATCTCCTGAACTACAGGCTTCTAAAACTGAAATTCCAAACATTGATAAAACAACAGGAGCGCAGGCTGTTTTCAAAAAATCACGTCTTTTATTTTCCATAAGATCATATTTATTTTATCAAATATAGTTAGTTTAATGAAGTCTAGTTTAATTTTTTTTATAAAAAATTAAACAAAATAAAGATTTAAAACTTTCAAAATGATTAATTTAGCAAGAAAAATGCGTTATTTTTTATTCATTATATTGCTGTTGAATTCCGTTTTATCGGTTGCCCAAAACTCAGGAAAATTAACTGGAAAAATTTTAGACAAGCAAACCCAACTCCCTCTTGAAGGTGCAATAATTATTTTGGAAGACACTGCAATGGGAATCGCAACAGATGTTGATGGATATTTTAGTTTAGAAGATGTTCCCACAAAATCCTATAATGTTACGGTGAGCTATTTGGGTTATCAGACGCAAACCATCTATAATGTAATTGTTAAAACATTTGGAACGCCTTCGCTCCAAGTATTGTTGGAAGAATCCTCAAATGAGTTGGACGAGGTTGTTGTATTTCAAAGTCCTTTTAGAACCAACATCGAAACACCTCTTTCTACGCAAACCTTTTCTGCAGTGGAGATTGAAACCTATCCTGGGGGAAACAATGACATCACCAAAGTGATTCAAAGTATGCCCGGAATTTCACCGTCAATAGGTGGTTTTAGGAATGACATCATTATTCGTGGAGGTGCTCCAAACGAATCGGTTTATTATTTAGATGGTATCGAAATCCCAAACATAAATCACTTCAGTACGCAAGGAAGTAGTGGTGGTCCGGTTGGGCTACTCAACGTTTCCTTTGTTAGAGAAGTTTCGCTTTCAAGCTCAGCCTTTGGAGCGGAATATGACAACCCTTTGTCGGGGGTACTATCCTTTGAACAAAGAGAAGGGAATGCCGAACACTTCGGCGGAAACTTTAGATTTGGCGCTAGCGAAGCCGCATTAACTCTTGAAGGCCCTTTGTTCCGAAAAGACAAAAGTAAACCTTCTCCAACAACACTATTGTTCTCTTTGAGAAGGAGTTATCTTCAGTTTCTTTTCGAGTTAATTGGACTCCCCATCCGACCAGATTATTGGGATTTTCAGTGGAAATTAAATCATGAAGTTGATGCTTATAACACCCTCACTTTTTTAGGAATTGGATCTATCGATGATTTCTCGGTTAAATCACCCGATGATTTTGATGCAGAACAACAGGCTTCCATTGAACAAGTACCAATCATTGAGCAACAAACCAGAACAATGGGTGTTTCGTGGAAAAGGAAATTTAAAAACGGAAAAGGCTCCATGACCACTGCAATCAGTTCTAATCGATTGCAAAATATTTTCTCACGGTATGAAGACAACGCGCAAAAGACAGATTTACTGTTTCAAAATGACTCTTATGAGCAAGAAACAAAACTTCGTTTTCAAACTCTTCATTACTTAACTGATTGGAAAATAGCAGGAGGTTTCAATGTTCAGCAGTCAGATTATGGGAATAACACGAAAAGTATTTTGTATAATTTAGAATACGAAACTGCAATTAATTTCATGAAATATGGATTTTTTGGAAAGGCGGAACGAACTTTTGCCAACAATCGATTGGGAGTTTCTTTTGGTTTAAGAGCTGATATGGATACCTTTTCCGAAGGTTCGTCTATGATGGATAATCTTTCGCCTAGGCTTTCTTTTTCTTATAATTTAACGGCGGACCAGCAATGGAAATTAAATGCCTCTGTTGGGAGATACTTTAAAATGCCCACCTATACCATGCTTGGATTTCAAGATTCTAATGGTGTATTTATCAATAAAAACTCCAAATACACGCGAAGTGATCACTTCGTAACGGGTTTAGAATTTGCGCCAGGCAAAGCCTCGAGGATTACCCTTGAAGGTTTTTATAAAAAATATGATCAATACCCTGTTTCTGTTACCGATGGAGTTTCATTGGCCAACAAAGGGGCTGGTTTCGAGGTTTTCGGAAATGAAGAAATTACAACCGACGGTAAAGGCAAAACTTACGGATTTGAAGCGTTGTACCAACAAAAGCTAAGTAAGAAATTTTATGGTGTTTTTGCCTATACTTTTTTTTACAGCCAATTTACAGGCGTTTCAGGAAATTATCTTCCCTCAGTTTGGGACAGTCGCCACTTAATTTCCTTTTCAGGAGGCTATAAGTTGAAGCGAAATTGGGAAGTGAGTGCAAGGTTCAGATTCGCTGGAGAAACGCCTTATGTTCCAACAGATCAGAGTGCGACTTTAGCATCTTATCCTGAAATTATTTTGGATTATCAAAGTTTGGGAGATGTTAAACTTGATCCTTTTGCTGAAGCAGACATAAGGTTTGATAAAAAGTGGAACTTCAAAGCCTATTCTTTAAACTTCTATTTTGAAGTTCAAAACTTTCTCGCCAATGCCAATCCCCGTCCAGATGAGTACGGTCTCAATAGAGATGAAAAAGGAGAGTTGGTAAGTCCTAAATCCTTGGTTAAAGTCAATACAGATGGAGGCAACGCAATTCCCATTCCTTCTTTTGGGTTTGTTATAGATTTTTAGCAAAAAAGAGACCAAGGTTTATTTAAAAATATCCAACAAGCCATCGGGAAGTTCAAGGTGAATTTCCTTGGATTTTCGATCTAGATTTTTTATAAAACTATCATGTACAGGAATTAAAATCTCTATACCGTTAGAGTCAATAACAAAAAGGGCTTGAGGTCCAGAATCATTTACATTTTTGATTCTTCCAATTTCTTGTTTTTCCTGATCAAATGCCATGAAATCATTGACTTCATGAAAATAGAATTGATTTCCTTCCAAAGGTGGGAGCATTGTAAGTGGGAGGTAGAGGTCTTTTTTGATTAAAAAATCCGCATCTGTTTCAGAGGCTATCCCTTCAAATTTCAATCTTAACAAAGAACTCTTGTGGAGTTGATTGTTAAGAATAAAATGAGGAACCAATCCGTGAGGTGTTTCCACAAAGATTGATTCCAAATTAGTATATATTTCAGGGTTGTCACTATCAACTTTGGCAAGGATTTCACCCTTGAAACTGTACTTGCCAACAATAGTACCTAAAAAGAAGCATTCTTCTTTTAGCATGATTTTTTGGAGAAAGAAATATTATTCTTTGTCTTTAGCTTCAGCGCTGTCTTCTTTTGCTGGAGCTTCTTTGGCAGCTTCAGCTACTACTTCTGTGGCAGGCGCTTCTTCTACAGCAGGCGCTTCTTCTACAGCAGGTGCTTC
>JAFMCL010000024.1 GCA_017857815.1 Flavobacteriaceae bacterium
AATTTATTCAAGACAAGTGTGACTTATTAGATGCTTTTCAAGTTGGGCAAAATGTTAAGATAGGGATTAACTTAAGAGGTCGCGAATGGGTCAATCCTCAGGGAGAGACGAAGTATTTCAATGCCATTCAAGGATGGAAGATTGAAGCAGGAATAGCAACCGCTAATTCCGAAATGCCACCAATTCCGCCACCGCCAGCATTTGAGCCTGCAAAAGATGCTGAAAATGAGGTTGAAGACGATCTTCCTTTCTAATTACAGAAGTTCTTTGTGACGAAAGCAAGTTACCAGATGGTCGTTGACCATTCCTGTAGCTTGCATGTATGCATAGATTACTTTAGGCCCTATAAACTTAAACCCCTTCTTTTTTAAATCCTTACTGATCTGTTCTGCAAGTTTTGTTTTAGAAGGGATGTCGTTTGGGTGTTCAAAATTGTTTTGTATGGGCTTGTGATTTACATAATTCCATATGAAATTAGAAAAAGACTTTTCTGTTTTACGAAGTTCAATAAAGCATTTTGCATTAATGATGGTCGCAAGTATTTTCAGTCTATTGCGGACAATTCCCTCATCGCTGAGAAGCTGAACAACCTTAGTTTGGTCGTAAGCACTGATTTTATTATAATCGAAATGATCAAATGCTTGTCTGAAGTTCTCCCGTTTTTTTAGGATGGTAATCCAGCTAAGCCCTGATTGAAAAGTTTCTAGGATAAGAAATTCAAATAGTTTCTGCTCGTCATACAATGGTATCCCCCATTCTTCATCGTGATAAGATTGATAAAGCGGATTGCCTTCACACCAAGCACAACTTTTTTCCCCGGGGTTCATTCCAATAAAGTTAAGTTACTTTCGTTCAAAAAAAAAGCATTCCACTGGGAATGCTTTTTTTATCTGATTAAAATTAATTAACCCAATGCAACACGCTCAAAACCGGTAACAACCAAATCAGCATCTGCAGACATAACGTATTGTGCAACGGATAGAGTATTATCTTTTATAAAAACTTGATTTACAAGAGTGTTGTCCTTAAAGAAACGTTTGATTTTTCCTTTAGCAATATTGTCTAACATTGCTTCAGGTTTTCCCTCTTGTCGCAACTGATCTTTTGCGATTTCAATTTCTTTTTCAATTAAACTAGAATCAACCGCATCTTCATTAAGAGCGATTGGATTCATTGCAGCAGCTTGCATTGCTACGTTTTTAGAAATCTCAGCAGCATTTTCTACAATTCCCGAAAGCCCCACCAAGGTTGCAATTTTGTTACCTGCATGAATGTATGAGCCTACGAAAGGAGCCGTTAATTTTCTAAAGCCTCCGATTTCGATTTTTTCACCAATCACACCCGTTTGTTGTGTTAGTTTTTCTTCAACGGTCATTCCGTCAAAGCTACTAGAAAGAAAAGCCTCTTTAGTGTCAAAATCAATTGCATGGTTGGCCAATGAATGCGCCAATTCTAAATAAGAATCATTTTTTGCGACAAAATCGGTCTCACAGTTGATAGAAATAGCAATACCAGCAGTTTTATCGGCATTGACAACTGCAAGTGCAGCACCTTCTGTAGAATCTCGATCTGCTCTATTTGCTGCTACCTTTTGTCCTCTTTTCCTTAGAACTTCTACTGCTTTTTCAAAATCGCCTTCGGCCTCAACCAATGCTTTTTTACAATCCATCATTCCAGCTCCAGTGGATTGACGCAGTTTATTAACTTCTGATGCTGTAATTTTCACGAGAAATATATTTATGGTTATTTATTATGCCTCTTTAGAACCTTCAACTGCATCAGTTGATGTTTCCTCTTTTGTTTCGATTTTGACTTCAGTAGCCTTCTCAACTGGAGTTTCAGCCTTAGCTTCAACTGCAGCAGCAGAAGGAGCGACTTGCTCTTCGCTACCTTGTTGAACTTCTTTGTCTTTCTCACGTTCTTGAAGTCCTTCAGCCAATGCATCAGTAACAAGAGTCATGATTTTATCAATAGACTTAGTTGCATCATCATTAGATGGAATTACATATTCCACTTGTCTTGGATCTGAATTGGTATCCACCATTGCGAAAATTGGAATTTTAAGCTTTTGAGCTTCTCTAATTGCAATGTGTTCTCTTTTGATATCAACGACGAACAATGCGCCAGGAAGACGAGTCATTTCGGTAATCGAACCTAAGTTCTTTTCCAATTTAGCACGAAGACGACTTACTTGAAGTTTCTCTTTTTTGGAAAGCGTTTCAAAAGTACCGTCTTTTTTCATGCGATCAATTGCAGCCATTTTTTTAACTGCTTTACGAATGGTGACAAAGTTTGTCAACATCCCGCCAGGCCAACGCTCAGTGATGTAAGGCATGTTTACTTTAGCAGCAGATTTAGACACGATGTCTTTCGCTTGTTTTTTTGTAGCAACAAAAAGGATTTTTCTTCCAGATGCAGCGATTTTCTTGAGTGCTTCAGAAGCTTCCTCAATCTTTGCTACAGTTTTGTAAAGACTAATAATATGAATCCCATTACGCTCCATATAGATGTATGGAGCCATGTTTGGATTCCATTTGCGGGTAAGATGCCCAAAATGAACGCCTGCGTTAAGCAGGTCTTTTACAGTAGTTTGTGCCATAGTTGTTAGTTTACGTTCCCATGTGTGTAGCAATAAACTCGAAAGTTTATTTAGATGCTAAACTAGTATCCGCCTTAGCGGTTTAAGCAACAGAATTATTTAATAAATTAATGAACTGATTATCTTTCTTAAAACGAAAGTAATTTTTAACGTTTTGAGAATTGATATTTTTTTCTTGCCTTTTTCTGACCGAATTTCTTTCTTTCCACCATACGGGGATCACGAGTGAGCAATCCTTCTGGTTTAAGAACCAATCGGTGCTCTGCATCGATTTTACACAATGCTCTAGAAATTGCTAAACGAATCGCTTCAGCTTGACCATTTGTTCCACCACCTTTAACAGTGATTTTTAAATCGTAACTTCCTTCTTTTTCGGTTAATAAAAGAGGCTGGTTTACTTTATATTGTAATGTAGCTGTTGGAAAAAACTGTGAATAATCTTTTTTATTTACCGTAATATTCCCTTTTCCCTCAGAGAGGAATAGTCGTGCTACAGATGTTTTTCTTCTACCAATGGTGTGAATAACTTCCATTATATGAGTTCGTTAATGTTAATTGTTTTAGGTTTTTGTGCTTCGTGATTGTGTTCACTTCCGATAATTACTCTAAGGTTTCTGTATATTTCAGCACCTAATTTATTTTTTGGAAGCATTCCTTTAATCGCATGTTCAACCAACCTTCTTGCATCTTTCGCTTGAAGCTGTTCTGCATTAAGGAAACGTTGTCCGCCAGGATATCCTGTGTGACGAACGTATTGTTTTTGCTTCCACTTTTCACCAGATAGTAATACTTTTTCAGCATTGATAACAATAACATTGTCTCCACAATCTACGTGAGGAGTGAAATTTGTCTTGTGTTTTCCTCTTAAATAAATTGCTGCTATTGAAGCAGTTCTACCTAGCGGAAGGTTGCCTGCATCGATCACTACCCATTGTTTATCAACGGTTTGAGCATTTGCAGAGATTGTCTTATAACTTAATGTATTCACAACTTTATGTTTTAATCATCCTTTTCAGGGGTGCAAATGTACAATTATTCCCTTTTTACCAAAAGTCTTTTTTGGTTTTATTTCATAAAAAGAATTATTTTTAAGCTTAATGATTTATTTTTGACTTATATATTTTTCAAATTTTATTGTTTTAATATCTGATTGATTAAGAATATCTATCAATGGGCTTCTAACCAATCGTTTCCAAACCCGATGTCAACCACGAGGGGAACAGAAAGTTTAAATGCGTTTTCCATTTCAGATTTTATCATTTTTTTAAAACCTTCTTTTTCTGTTTTTAAAACATCAAAGACAAGTTCATCATGAACCTGAAGCAACATTCTTGATTTCCAATTTTCAGCTTTGATTTTCTTTTGAATTGAAATCATTGCAATTTTGATAATATCTGCAGCGCTTCCTTGGATGGGAGCGTTTACAGCATTTCTTTCAGCGGCTCCTCGAACTACTGCATTTTGAGAATTGATATCTCTCAAATAGCGCCTTCTTCCCAGTACGGTTTCAACATAGCCATTATCACGAGCAAAATTAATTTGACTGGCAATATATTCCTTAAGTTTAGGATAGCTTTCATAGTAAGTTTCGATCAATTCTTTTGATTCACCCCGACTGAGATTGGTTTGCTGACTTAGACCAAAGGCCGAAACGCCATAGACAATCCCAAAGTTGACTGTTTTTGCATTGCTTCTTTGTTGGCGAGTAACTTCTTCCAGCGGAACATTGAAAACACGAGAGGCAGTTGCTGCATGAATATCTTCATTGTTTTTAAATGCATTAACCATTGAGGGATCTTCGCTTAAAGCGGCAATAATCCTTAACTCTATTTGCGAATAATCTGATGCCATCAATAAATGATCACTGTCTCTGGGAACAAAAGCCTTTCGCACTTCCTGCCCCCTGAGTGTTCTGATGGGAATGTTTTGTAAATTAGGCTTGTTACTGCTGAGTCTTCCGGTGGCAGCCACTGCTTGGTTGTATATGGTATGAATCCTTCCTGTTTGAGGATTTACTTCCTGTGGCAGCGCGGTTACGTAAGTGCTTTGTAGCTTTTGTAATGAACGCCATTCCGTGATCTCAGAAATGATCAGGTGGTCTTTGGCCAGGTAAGATAAAACATCCTCTGCAGTTGAATATTGACCTGTTTTCGTTTTCTTGGGTTTTTCAACCAGTTTGAGCTTTTCAAACAATACTACCCCCAACTGTTTTGGAGAAGCGAGGTTGAATTCTTCCCCAGCTTTTTCGAAAATACTTTTTTCTAGCCTTGTAATGTCTTCCGCCAATACTTTAGAAAGTTTATCCAAAAATGCTACATTTAAATTAATTCCTTCTGCTTCCATTGCAGTCAGAACCTCTACCAAAGGCAGTTCAACATCCTTAAATAGTGAATTGGTATTTGCAGCTTCTAGTTCCTTTTCAAAATGGTGTTTAAGTTGCAGTGTGATGTCTGCATCTTCAACCGCATATTCGGTTTGTTTGATTAAATCAACATCACGCATGTTGCCCTGACCTTTCCCCTTTTTACCGATCAGTTCCGTTATGGGTTGAGGACTATAGTTAAGATAAGTTTCTGACAAAACATCCATGCTGTGTCGCATGTCAGGATTAATCAAATAATGCGCGATCATGGTATCGTATAAAGGACCCGAAACTTCAAGTTTGTATTTGCGTAATACTTTTAAGTCGTATTTAAGGTTATGACCAACTTTTTCAATTTGGTCATTTTCAAAAAAGGGTCTAAACTGTTCAATGATTTTTTGTGCCTCTTCAAAATCTTCGGGAAAGGCTACGTAATATCCCTTATGAATTTCCCAGCTAAAAGCAATCCCAACCAATTCGGATTGAAGGGCATCGAGACCAGTGGTTTCAGTGTCGAAACAAACTGATTTTTGGAACAATAGTTTTTGTAATAATATGGACCTCCCAACATTAGAGTCAATCAATTGATATTCATGCGCGATTGTATTTTGATCTTTTTTTGTCACTTCCTTTGATTCAATGTTTCCTTGACCAGGAGGAGGATTAAATAAATCAAACTGAGGGGAAGTGGAAGCTTTAGGGGTCTTCTTTTCAACAAGCACCTCTTGTGTAACTTCAGCCGTACCCGAACTGAAAATCTTATTGATACTCTCCTGCATTCGGCGAAACTCCAATTCTTCAAAAACAACACCCACTGCGTTTAGGTCAGGAGTTAATAGTTCATAATCATTAGCATTAAATTGAACAGGTACATCAGTGATTATGGTTGCTAATTTTTTTGAGAGAATACCAAGTTCTTTATTGGCTTCGATTTTCTCTTTTAATTTTCCTTTGACTTTGTCTACATTCTCCAAAAGGACTTCCATGCTTCCAAATTCTTTTAGAAATCTCTTCGCGGTCTTGTCTCCCACACCCGGCAAGCCAGGAATGTTGTCTACACTGTCGCCCATCATTCCCAAATAGTCAATGACCTGCTCGGGGCGCTCTATTTCGAACTTGGCTTGAACTTCGGGAACTCCCCATATTTCGATGCCATTTCCCATTCTCGCAGGACGGTACATAAAAATATTTTCCGAAACCAATTGTGCAAAATCTTTATCTGGAGTCACCATAAAAGTTTTAAACCCTTCTTTTTCAGCTTGTTTGGCAAGAGTTCCAATAACATCATCTGCTTCAAATCCTTCTTTCACCACCACAGGAATGTGCATGGCATTTAATATTTTCTGAATGTAAGGAACAGCAATTGAAATTGCCTCTGGTGTTTCATTACGGTTGGCTTTATAGTCATCAAACATCTCTTTTCTGATGTGAGAACCACCCTTATCAAAACAAACCGCAAGATAATCAGGACGCTCTCTTTTAATGACATCTAATAAGGAGTTCATAAAGCCCATAATGGCTGAAGTGTCCATCCCTTTGGAGTTGATCCTAGGGTTTTTGATAAAAGCATAATACCCTCTGAAAATCAGAGCGAAAGCATCGAGAAGAAATAGTCGTTTTTTAGAGCTCATGGATATATTTGGTTAAAAATAAACAAAGCCAGTGGATATAAAAATGCTGGAGGAAAGATTTATAGTAAAGTCTTAATTTTTTTTGCGATTCCTTCGCCATCAAGTCCTAGATCCTTGAAGAGTTCAGGGGTTGTTCCATGAGAGATAAAGTTATCTGGAATTCCCAAAAGCAAAGTCTTCACTTTATATTCATTGATTGCAGCAAATTCGAGAACAGCACTTCCGGCTCCACCATTAACTGCTCCGTCTTCAATAATAAGGATTGATTTGTATTTTTTAAAAACTTTGTGAAGCAGTTTTTCGTCAAGTGGTTTTACGTAGGCTAAATCATAGTGAGCGATTCGACTCTTTTCGCTTATTAGATCAATTGCTTCTTCAACTTGTAAGGCGATTGTTCCCAAACTAATTATTCCAATTTCACTTCCCTCTTTTAAACATTTTCCTTTTCCAAACTCAACTTTTTCGAAAGGGAGTTCCCAGTTTACGAGCTTTCCATATCCTCTAGGATATCTGATTGCTAAGGGCTGGTTTAGATCTAATTGCGCAGTATACAATAGATTGCGTAAATCGATTTCATCTTTGGGTGCAGCAACAATAATGTTTGGAATACATCTCAAGTAAGCAATATCAAAAACACCGTGGTGAGAAGGCCCATCATTTCCAACCAAACCTGCGCGATCTACACAAAAAATAACGGCCAAATTTTGTAAAGCAACATCGTGTATGACTTGATCATAAGCACGTTGTAAAAACGTAGAATAAATGGCACAAAACGGAACATATCCCTGAGTTGCCATTCCAGCAGCAAGCGTCACCGCATGTTGCTCGGCAATGCCTACATCAAAGCATCTTTCAGGAAACGCGGCCATCATCAGGTTCAATGAGCTTCCAGAGGGCATGGCTGGAGTGATGGCGACGATTTTTTCATTTTTTGCAGCCAATGCTACCAAAGTTTTCCCAAAAACATCTTGGTATTTGCTTTCTCCCGATGCAATTTTTTTATTTATTTTACCAGTTAAAGGATCAAATTTTCCTGGGGCATGGTACTTTACTTGATCTTGTTCTGCGAGTGGAAGTCCTTTTCCTTTTGTTGTGATTACATGAAGCAATCGAGGTCCTTTGATATCTTTTTGTTCTTCTAAAGCAATTTTTAAAGCAGCCAAATCATGTCCGTCTACAGGGCCACTAAAAGGAATGTTTAAGGCCTCGAAAAAATTTTGAACTGATTCCGATTCTTGTTTTACTTTTTCGAAATATTTTTTTAATGCACCCACACTTGGATCAATTCCAATCGCATTATCATTTAGAATTACCAAAACATTTGCATTTGTTGTGCCCAAATGATTTAGGGCCTCCAATGCCATGCCTCCAGCAACCGAAGCATCTCCTATAATGGCGATGTGATGGGTTTTGGCTTCTCCTTTCAATTGATTGGCCAAAGCCATTCCTAACGCAGCGGAAATAGAGGTTGAAGCGTGTCCTGTGCCAAAAGCATCATACTCGCTTTCATCTCTTTTTGGGAAGCCGCTAATTCCATTTTTCTGCCGAAGTGCCTTAAAAGAATCTCTTCTTCCTGTTAATATTTTATGCCCATAAGCTTGGTGACCAACATCCCAAATCAAAAGGTCTTTAGGGGTGTTAAAAACATAATGAAGTAATAGGGTCAGTTCGACTACTCCTAAGCTGGCGCCTAGATGTCCTTCGTTTTCAGAAACGACCTTGATTATGTATTCCCGTATCTCCTCTGCCAACCCTTGGAGTTGGTCCGGTGATAGTTTTCGCAAGTCTTTAGGACTTTGTATTTTGGACAAAAGCATATCACAAAGATAAGGTTTCGTTTGTTCCAACTCACGGTGTTTTGTAAATTCACTCCATGGAAATACGATTAGATGACAACTACTTTATGAAACAAGCACTCATCGAAGCTCATAAGGCTTATGAATCTGGCGAAGTTCCAGTAGGAGCAGTGGTGGTAGTTGATCAAAAAATAATTGCAAGAGCTCACAACCTCACCGAGCGATTAACAGATGTCACGGCTCACGCTGAAATGCAAGCCATTACTTCAGCGGCAAATTTCTTGAATGGGAAATATTTGAAAGGATGTACTATTTATGTGACCCTTGAGCCATGTGTGATGTGTTTGGGTGCGCTCTATTGGTCACAATTGAGCCGTATTGTTTTTGGTGCATCAGATCCCAAACGGGGATTTCTTCAGGCGAATTTAAGTCCACACCCAAAAACGACAGTTGAGAAAGGAGTTATGGAAAAAGAGGCTTCAGACTTGTTAAATACTTTTTTTAGAAGTAAGCGTAAATAAAAAAGCCTTCCATTGGAAGGCTTTGTGTTTGTAGTCTTAATGTATGATTATAATAGAGCGATTTGAGAAGCTTGCTTCCCTTTATTACCCTCTTCTTCAACATATTCAACTTTATCACCCTCTTGGAGTGTTAGCCCATTAAGGGCAGAAACGTGAACAAATACATCCTCAGATGTTTCGTCGTTTGTAATGAAACCATAACCTTTGGATCCATTAAAGAATTTAACCGTACCAGTCATATAAAATATTAATTTTTCGCAAGTTACTCATTTACCATAAAGTATATAAGATTTATTTACTTTTTTTGTTGTTTACTACGTATTTTATCAAAATTTTTCTGAGTAAGTGTATAATCTTCAAGCTTTTTTCCTTGCCAACGGTGCTTTAAAAAAACAGGCATAAATAAAAAAGCTCCGGCCAATACTGTGATTCCAACTATTTTATTACCCAGTTCGTGATCTCCAGAATTTTTAAAATAATAACCCACAAAAAGACTGATTAAGAGGATTATAAAAAAGAATCGAAGAAAATATTTCATTTTTGATTGAATTATATTGTAGGAAAAACTTTACATAAATGAACTTACTTTTTTGGTAATAATTTTAAATAAAGTTCATGCAATTGATTCTCATCTATAGTTGACGGTGCATCAATCATAATGTCTCGCCCATTATTGTTTTTAGGAAAAGCAATAAAATCTCTGATGGTTTCACTTCCACCCAAAATAGCGACTAATCGATCTAATCCCAAGGCAATTCCTCCATGAGGTGGAGCGCCATATTGGAATGCTCTCATCAAAAAACCAAACTGATTCTCGGCCTCCTCAGCACTGAACCCAAGTAGGGAGAACATTTTTTGTTGTAATGCGATATCGTGAATTCGAATGGATCCTCCGCCAATTTCGTTTCCATTGAGCACCAAATCATAGGCGTTCGCATTTACTTTTCCGGGTTCAGTTTCTAACAAATCCAGATGCTCTGGTTTTGGAGCAGTAAAGGGATGGTGCATTGCATGATAACGATTGGTTTCTTCGTCCCATTCTAACAAAGGAAAATCGGTAACCCACAATGGGGCAAATTCTTCGGGATTTCTCAGTCCTTTTCTTTCAGCAATTTCAAGGCGTAGTGCACTCAATTGACTTCGAGTTGAATGAGTATCGCCTGCCAAAACCAAAATCAAATCTCCCGGTTTGGATCGTGTTACTAATGCCCATTCGGAAAGGTCTTTGCTTGTGAAAAATTTATCTACAGATGATTTAAAACTTCCATCCCCGTTGTGCTTGACCCAGACCATTCCCAGCGCGCCAATTTGTGGCCTTCTCATCCAATCGATAAGTGCGTCGATTTCTTTTCGTGTATGAGCTGCACCGCCCGGAACTGCAATTCCAACAACCAGCTCTTGGCTGTCAAAAAGATTAAATCCTTTGTTTTTTGCCAATGCGTTGAGTTCTCCGAACTCCATACCGAACCTAATGTCGGGTTTGTCATTTCCAAAACGTTTCATGGCTTCGGCATAGGTGATTCTTGGAAAATCAGCTACCTCAACACCTTTTATTTTTTTTAAAAGATGTTTGGTCAAAGCTTCAAACTGATTCAAAATGTCTTCTTGCTCTACAAAGGACATTTCACAATCGATTTGTGTAAATTCTGGCTGACGATCTGCCCTTAAATCTTCATCTCTAAAGCATTTTACAATTTGAAAGTATTTGTCAAAACCTCCCACCATCAACAATTGCTTAAAAGTCTGAGGAGATTGCGGCAGTGCATAGAACTCTCCAGAATTCATTCTAGAAGGAACGACAAAATCTCGTGCACCTTCGGGTGTTGATTTTATTAAATAAGGAGTTTCCACATCAATAAAATCTGCCTCTGAAAGAAAATTTCGTATTTCAAGACTGACCTTGTGACGGAAAATTAAATTTTCACGTACTGGGTTTCTTCTTAAATCTAAATATCGGTATTGCATTCGCAATTCTTCTCCACCATCAGTTTTGTTTTCAATGGTAAAAGGAGGGGTTTTGGAGGCATTCAAAAGCTGAAGTTCCTCAACCAAAACTTCTATATTCCCAGTATTAATATTTGGGTTTTTTGATTCGCGTTCAATGACTTTTCCCGAAACTCTAATGACGTCTTCTCGACCTAATTCGAGTGATTTTTTAAAAACATCAGCGGGGGTTCTTTCTTCATCAAAAATCAATTGAGTAATTCCATATCGGTCTCGAATATCGACCCATACAAGAAACCCTTTGTTCCGGACTTTCTGAACCCAACCGGCTAGAGTTATCGATAGATTTTGATGAGTTTCGCGAAGCTCGCCACAATGATGTGTTCTTAACATTTTATTTGAATTAGGTGCAAAGGTAATAAGAACCTACTTTTCTTTTAAGCCTTAATTACATTTTAAAGTTTTCCTTTTATTTTTTGTTTGATTTGATAGGTGATTAAAAACGTTGCAGGGACAATAAATAGGGTTAAAAAAGTTGCAAAACTTAACCCGAAGATGACTGTTTTTGCCAATGGCCCCCAAAAGGAAACATTGTCACCTCCAATGTAGATTTGCGGATCCCAGTCAGTAAAAAGTGCAAAAAAATCAATATTCAAACCAATCGCCAATGGAATCAGTCCTAAAATTGTTGTGATTGCAGTCAAAATCACTGGACGTAACCTTGCTGTTCCTCCCTCAATAATTACTTCAATTGCTTTACTATTGGGCAGCATTTGATCTTTTGGAATCTCTTCCTCAGATTTTTTTCTTTCCAATAATAATTGTGTGTAATCCAATAATACAACACCATTATTCACCACTATTCCGGAAAGAGATATGATTCCCATCATGGTCATTAAGATAACAAAAGGCAATTGGAAAATAATATTCCCAAGAAAAACACCAGTGAAACTTAAAAAAATAGAAATTAAAATAATGATGGGTTTAGAAATTGAATTGAACTGAAAAACCAAAAGTAACATGATCAACGCCAAAGCTGCAAGGAGTGCATTTGACAAAAAGTTCATATTTTTTTCTTGCTCCTCTATTTCTCCAGTGAACTTAATGCTTACTCCTTCTTCAATGGTGTAATTCAACAAGGCGTTTTTGACATTTTCGACTACTTCGTTGGCATTGAACCCTGCGAGAACTGCAGAATATAAAGTAACCAATCGAACAGATTTTCGATGCTTGATGGCACTAAAAGAAGATGACTTTTTTTCAGTGATCAAAGCAGCAATTGGAATTTCTTTTATTTTCCCTGTGGCTTGATCTCTAAAGATTATGTTTTGATTATACAATGCATTATTGTCATAACGGTATTTTTCTTCAAAACGGACATTGATGTCATAGTCTTCGCCATCTTTTTTGTAAACGCCTGCTTTTCCTCCAAACAAAGAAGTTCTTAGTTGTTGTCCAACCATGGATGCCGAAACACCGAGTTCTCCAGCCTTTTTTCGATCGACATAAAGTTCCGTTCCAGGTTTGTTTTTATTAACATCAATTTTTAAAGCCTCAACTCCTGAAATGTTTTCACGATCCAAGAAGTCTTTCATTTTTTTTGCGTTCAGAATGAGTTTTTCATAATCTCGACCGCTTACTTCTATATTTATGGGGTATCCTACTGGAGGTCCTTTAGAATCTTTTTCGACAGAGATTAAAATCCCAGGGTATTTTCCTTTAAGTTTTTGTTGAATTTCACTTCGTAAAGACTCACTTGATGCGCCACGACGGTATTTAAATTCTCGAATGGTCAGTGTTATTTTTGCTTTATGAGGCATTTCGTTGGTAACCCCATTGTCTGTTTCAGGGTTTCCTGCACCAGCTCCAACTTGAGCAACAGCATCTTCTACTAAGAAGTTAAAACCATTGGATTGGTATTTTTCATTTTCTAGAATCTCAAAAACATCAGCTTCAATACGTTTAGTGATTTTATTTGTTTTTCCAATGGCAGTTCCTTCCGGATATTCAATATAAGTTATGATTTGATTGGGTTGGTTTTCAGGGAAGAATTCTACTTTGGGAGGAAAAATCCCCAGAAGGACAAAAGAGAAAATTAATAACATAAAAGTTCCTAACAACAAAGCATAAGGGTGATAGCCCCTGAGCAAAGAAGTAAGCAAGGATCGGTAGCTGTTTTCGAGCCAGATTAAAAAGGTATTTTGAAAACGTAATGCAAGGTTTTTTATGAAAAATTTATACGCCCAAAAAAGCCCTGTAATTAGGATCATTAGGGTTCCAAGCCCTCTTATTACTCCTTCGTTAAAAACCAACAGCAGCCCCAACCCACCGAGGATAAATGTTAACCTGAACAAGCCTTTGTTACTCATTTCTCGGTCGCTGATTTCCATGAATTGAGACACTAGCATGGAGTTAAAAAACAATGCGACGACTAGCGAAGATCCCAACACAACGGACAGGGTTATTGGGAAGTAAATCATAAACTCACCCATCAATCCTGGCCATGCTCCTAGGGGCACAAATGCAGCAATTGTCGTTGCAGTTGAGACAATAATGGGAAAGGCAATTTCTCCAATTCCAGCCTTTGCAGCTTGAATTCTGCTCATTCCTTCTTTCTCCATTAAACGATAAACGTTCTCGACGACCACAATTCCATTGTCCACCAGCATTCCAAGACCCATTACCAATCCAAACAGGACCATGGTGTTCATTGTATATCCCAATAATGACATAATCATAAATGACATGAACATTGACATTGGGATTGCAAATCCAACAAATAGCGCATTACGGAAACCAAGGAAAAACATCAAAACAACCACAACTAAGATGACGCCAAAAATGATGTTATTTACCAAGTCACTCACTTGATTTAGAGTGATCATAGATTGGTCGTTAGATAGCTTTATGGTCAAGTCTTTAGGAAAGTGATTTTGACTTAATTCGCTAACCAGTTTTCTGATTTTTTGTGAAGCTTGAATTAAGTTTTTCCCCCCTCTTTTTTTCACGTCCAATAACACAACCTTTTTTCCAAATGACCTAGCAAAGGAAGTAATGTCCTTTTCTTTAAAACTAATTTTGGCAATGTCACCAAGATAGGTTATCCCTTTTTCGGTTTTGATTACAAAGTTTTTTAATTCCTGTGGGTCGTTAATTTCCCCAATGACTCGGATGCTACTTCTTTGTCCATCGACAATTATATTTCCCGCTGATATGGTCGCATTTTCACCTCCAATGGAATTCATGATGTCATTGAAACTTATTTTTGAGGCAGTCATTTTATAGATATCAACTGCGATTTCAACTTCAAAATCTTGAATTCCTCTTATGTCAACAGACTTAATTTCGGCAAGCTGTTCTATTCTGTTTTCTAGATATTCAGCATGCATTTTTAGTTCTTCAATCGGATAATCTCCAATCAAACTCACACTTAAAATGGGCATTAACTCAGAAAAATCCATTTCAAAAATAGTAGGCTCTACTTTTGCATTGTTAAAAGTGGGCCAATCTGCACTGGAGATGACTCCATCAACCAAGTCTTTGGCTTTTTGTTTGGCCAAATCAATCGTAATGTCCTCATCAAATTCAATTGTAATCGCTCCAAAATCCTCTTCAGATGTAGAGGTCATGTCAACAAGATTAGGAACGCCTCTTAAGGCTTCTTCCAGCGGATCAATAATCAGTCTCTCGATATCTTCTGCTGTGTTTCCAGGGAAAACAGCAGTAACAAAAATTCGTGTATCATTGATTTCAGGAAAACTTTCTCTGGGCATGACATTATAGGAGCGTATGCCGAGGAAGAAAAAGATCGCCATGATTACATAGATGACCGTCTTGTGATCAATTGCCCAACTGGATAAATAAAATTCTTTGTAAGTATGTTTTTTCATTTTATGAATTCAGGGATTATTCTATCGTTTTTACTCGTTGATTGTTTTCTACGATCGAGGCACCTTCATCAACAATAAGGTCTCCAGCGTTTAGTCCCTCAAGAACTTCAACCCTATCTTGAGTTTTCTTTCCTAGTTTTAAAAACACCTGCTCAGTTAGATAAACACCCTCTTTTTGATCGGATTTGAGTCTGTAAACATAGCTTTCGCTTTTCGCATTTTCTTTAATGATTCTTAAGGGAATCAATATCGCTTCTTGATTTGAATAATCTAGAATTTTCAATTTACTTGTCAAGTTGGGTTTTGTCAGGTTATCCGAATTAACCAAAGGAGCTTCTACTCTAAAACTTCTGTTGTTCGGATTGATAAAGCTCCCCGTTTGTCTTATTGTACTTCTATATTCTCGACCGAGCATTGGGATTTCAATAATTGCTTCTGTTCCAATTTTTATGGACTTCAGATAACGTTCTGGGACATTTGCTTCGGTGTACATTTCATCAAGATTCACAATTCGTATTACAGGAGTTTGTCCCGGCATTAGGTTGGTCCCAGCATTTGCAGTGATCTCATCAATTATTCCTGAAAACGGGGCTCGAATTTCTGTTTTCTCAATTTGCTTTTTTAACTGAGCAATGCTTTTTAATTTTGATTCATACATTGTCTTGGCTTCAAGCATATTTATTTCGGCTCCTATTTTTTGATCCCAAAGTCTTTGGATTCTCTCTAATTTAGTTTTGGATAGCGCTGTTTGAATTTCAAGTTGTTCCAATTGACTCCTCAAACCGGCATCGTCAATATGCGCCAAAAGCATTCCTTTTTTAACTTTTTGACCTTCCCTAACATATATTTTCTTGAGAATCCCATTAAATTCTGGATAAAGCAAAACATTTTTTCTGGTTTTAATACTTGCTTGAAACTCAATGAAATGATTAAACTTTTCTGAGCTTAGACTGATTGCGGTGATCAACGGTAAGTTTTCATTAGGATCTAGGCTCGCAATGGCAGCATTGATTCTATTTAATTCAATTTTAAGCGAATTAAATGTTTTTGTTTTTGCATCTTTCTCAGCCCTCAAACCCTTAAGGTTCCCAGAATCGATCAGCTCAGAAACACTTGGTTTTTTTTCACTTTCACAAGCAACAGTAAGTGAAAATAAAGAAACTATAATTAATAATTTTTTCATGGTTTTAAGGATTAGGTGTATTTAAAAGAGTTTCTAACTCTATTTTTTTAGTGATTACGTTATTAATGGAATTCAAAAAGCTGCTTTGAATCGTATAAAGTTGCAACTGGGCTTGTCGCAACTCAAAAGAACTGACCATTCCTTCAAAATATTTAGTTTGGTTTTTCTTTTCAATACGCTCTGCCAATCTTAAGTTTTCCTTTTCCGTAAAATAATTTTCAATGGCCAACTGATAGTCGTTTAGGGCTGCATTTACCTCTATTTGAACTCTGTTTTGAACTTCATTAAGATTTGTTTTGGCCTGTTCTAGGGTTATTTTTGCTTTTTGAGTGTTTGCAGATCTTCCTAGCGAACTGAAAATAGGAATATTGAGTTTCACCCCCACCAAGGACGAGCCAAACCATTTTTGAGAATTCTCCGTAAAAGTGAACTCATTGCTATTACCCGTATAAGTCCCATTAATAAAAGCCATGAGCTTTGGCAAACTTTTTGATTTTTCTAATTTAAAAAGAAGCGCGTCAGAGTTCATTTTATTTTCAGCAATCTGAATATCAATATTGTTAATGATATCATCAGCGTCAGGTTTATCGGTCAACAGACTGGCCTCGCTAAAAATATCTTCTACGCCACTCGAAAGAACTAGCTTTTGATCTAAAGGATAACCAATGACGAACTTGAGTATTTCCTCAGTGATTTTAATAAAGTTTTTAGCATATTTTAATTTAGAATTCATGCTGGATAAGGTTAAACGAATTTGCTCCACGCTTTCCTCTTCTTCAAAACCATTCTTAAAAAGTTGATGAACTTCGGTCAAATTGTCTTCTAGTTTTGCTATATTTTTTTCTAAAAAATTCACATTGTATTCAGCGAGTAACACTGATGTATAGGTCGTTACAGTAAGCTTTTTCACCTCCAAAGTAGTTTTCTCAAACAGCTTTTCAGAAATGTTTAAATAAACCTTAATTGCTTCCAACCCGACCAAGTAGGATCCATCAAAAATGAGTTGTTCTAACTTTACCGTCCCAATTAAGTTTTGCTTGGTTCCAAAAGTAAGTTCAGAAAACTCCCCTGGGTTTCCGCCAAAAAATTCAGCTGGAACCAATGAAACAGGTCTTTCTAGGAAGTTTTGATAATTGGCTTCAGCGCTAATTTGTGGTAGACCAATGGCAATGGTTTTCCACTTCTCTTTGTAGGCCTTTTGGATTTCTAAATCAGCATTGATAATTGCGCTATTGTTTTTTAATCCAAAAGTAATCGCCTCTTCCAAGGTCAAAGATTCGGGAAGATCTTGCCCCCTGGCAAAGCTCGTCAATAGTGTAAAGATCAAAAATAAATTAATTTTCATGGTTTCTATTTGAGTTATAACTTTTTAAAAACGACAAACCTTTAGACGTTACGATTGCCCTCAGGTGATAGTCGATGTATTGATCTATTAATTGATCAATTTTATGGTCTTTAGGAGAAAACAACTTTATATTTCGAATGCCAGCAAATCCGTTAAAGTAAATACGAGTTATAAATTGAGGATCTATAGAAGCTCTAAAAAGTCCTTTTTCTATTCCTTTATTTATGCTTTTTTCAAAACTTGCTCCTAGGGTGTCTAATTCCATTTCCCTTAACTCATCATGAATTTTTGGATAATATTTTTGAAGTTGATATTGTACAGAACTGTCTTTTTTTGCTAATATTTGAACCGCAATTTTTTTAATCTCATAAATCGCAATGATGGAGTTTTCAGATTCATCTTGAATTTTAAGTATTTGAGATTTGACTTGATCAAAGATTTGAAAAACAGCAGCTCTGACGAGCGAAGGCTTGTCTTCAAAATGAGAATAAATTGTTTTTTTAGAAATGTGCATTCTCTCGGCAATGTCATCCATTGTGACACTCTTTGTTCCGTACTCAAGAAACATCAGGGCAGATTGATTTATGATTTCTTTTTTCACCAAAAATATTTTTGTAAAATTAATCAAGAAAACTTTTAATACCTAAAAAGTTTCCAAAGTTTTTCCGTTTTTTTTTCTTAGGTTTACTGTTGGTGCTGTATTTTTACAAAAAACTTATATTTAGATGGAAATTTTCAAGCGGTATAACGAACTTTTGAATCCCTTTCTTGAAGATTTTAAAATCACAAAATCACCACAAAACCTTTACCTCCCTATTGATTATATCCTAGAGTTAGGAGGTAAAAGAATCCGTCCTTTTTTAACTCTAATGGCCGCTGAAAGTTTTGGTGTAAATCCTAAAGAAGCTTTGTCTGCTGCGCTTTCCGTTGAGGTTTTTCACAATTTCACCCTGATGCATGATGACATTATGGACGACGCACCCTTGCGTCGTGGAATGACCACTGTTCATGAAAAATGGGATGTTAATACTGCCCTACTTTCTGGTGATGCAATGTTGATTAGGGCCTATCAGTTACTTGAAAATTATCCAGCTCAGATGTTTTTAAAGCTCAATCAATTGCTCAGTAGGACTGCGCTAGAAGTTTGCGAAGGGCAACAATATGACATTGATTTTGAAACTTTAAATAATGTAAGTCAAGAAGATTATATTGAAATGATCAGATTGAAAACAGCCGTATTGGTCGGTTGTGCATTGAAAATGGGAGCCGCTGTAGCCCAAGCTTCTGAGGAAGATTGTCAGCTTTTCTATGATTTTGGGATTCAGCTGGGGTTGGCTTTTCAATTACAAGACGACTATTTAGATGCTTTTGGAAACCCCAAAATTTTTGGTAAGCAAGTAGGAGGTGACATTTTGGAAAACAAAAAAACCATCTTATACCACCTTGCTTTAAAAAAAGGTAATAAATCACAACAATACCGTCTCAACGAACTCCTAAACAGTGAAGATGAAATAGCAGCAAATCAAAAAATCACAGAAGTTAAAGCACTCTTTGAAATTACAGAAGCGAGAAGCGCGACTCGAGACTTGATTTCCCATTACACAAAAAAGGCAGATGAAAAACTAGGGGCTATCTCCATTCCTGAGGAACAAAAACAAAAGTTTGTAGCTGTCAAGCAATGGTTGATGAGTCGAGATCATTAAAATAAACGCTTTGCTAAGGCTTTTATAAATTGGATTACTTTAAAGGAGCGCATAATTTTTAATTCCTCCCAATAGTTGCTTTTTTCATCCAAGAATTTGAAGATGGTTTGTGTGGTGTTGTTTTTAAACATTCGCATAAAAAGATCAGCACCTTCCGCATTGTTGTTTGCAAGTACATCAAGGAAAAGTAAATCGTAAAACCAAAACCGATTTCTGTTTCCAAACTGATCTAGCGGTTTGTTTTGTTTTAAATGTTGAATCAATTCCTTTGTCTTTTCATTGATCCTTTGAAAGGTAAAGCCCGTGCTTGGCTTAGTCCATCCGCCTGCAGTGCCAATGTGAAGCAAACGTTCTGTATTGTTAAGGTCAAATCGATAACACGTCATAGGAATTTGCCCTTCTTCCTGTTCAATGATCTTATATCCTTGGGTGGGTATTTCACTAAGAAATGTTTCGATTTCAGCAATATATTCCTGCTTCTCCAAAAGGTCTTTTGAGAAAAGCGTGTATTCGACCAAAGCTTTGGTTGGAGAAAAAGGGAGTAAATACATAAAGCGAGTATTCCCTTTCTGGGGAATATCAAAATTCATAAACTCTATTTTATCAGGATCAAAACAAGGCGCATTTGTTTCGATGACCTGTCCAACGAAATGTTGTTGAAGCACTGGATACTTTGACTGATTGTAAAGTAAACTGGGATTATAAATGCTAGAAAAAATCAGATCTGCTTCGTATTGATTTTTAGCTGTTTTTACGCTGTTGATTTGGGGATCAATCTCAACTATGTTCTCTTGAGTCTGATCGAGTTGCGCATAAGACTTGAGTTTCTTTTTAATTAAATGATAAAAATCAATACTTCTGATCATTTTATATTGAAAGGGTTTTAGCGGAAAATCCATTTCATAACCTTCGGTAGCAAAATGAGCGTGGTTCCATTTTTTGTGAATTATTTCTTCAAGATCGCCCTCATTGTCCTCCCAAAAACACCAAGTTCTGTCGTTCGTTGTTTTTGATTCCCTTTCTATTAATAGGATAGACTTATTTTTAAAATAAGGGTCCATACAGATACGGGAAACAAGTAATAACCCGGATGCGCCTCCTCCACAAATAATATAGTCGTATTTCTTATTTTTCATCAGACAATCCAAAAGTAATGAATCCAAGTTAGAGCAGTTTAAAATGTTTAAAATTTATATATTTGTAGACTGTTAATCATAATTGATTTATGGATGGAATTATTGAATATTTTGGAAGTATAAGCCCAATAAGGGGAGCTCTTTATGCTACAATTTTCACCTGGTTTTTGACCGCTTTGGGTGCCTCATTTGTGTTTTTCTTTAAAACCCTGCACAGAGGCTTTTTGGATGGAATGTTGGGTTTCACCGGAGGGGTAATGGTTGCCGCTAGTTTTTGGAGTTTGCTTGCTCCGGGAATAGAAATGAGTGAAGGGGAGGGGTTTGTAAAAGTTATGCCCGCTGCCATAGGATTTTTTTTAGGTGCGTTATTTATTTTTGCATTAGATAAAATTTTGCCACACATTCACATAAACTTTAAAGAAACTGAAGGGATTAAAACCCCTTGGCACCGGACAACACTTTTGGTTTTGGCCATCACATTACACAACATTCCTGAAGGCTTGGCTGTTGGGGTATTATTTGGAGGAGTTGCCACCGGAATTCCTGAAGCTTCTATTGCTGGAGCAGTCGTTTTAGCACTTGGAATTGGAATTCAAAACTTTCCAGAAGGAATGGCAGTTTCGATGCCCTTAAGAAGACAAGGTCTAAGTCGCAGAAAAAGTTTTTGGTACGGACAAATGTCAGCAGTTGTTGAACCCATCGCTGGAGTTTTGGGTGCAGTAGCAGTAACATTTTTCACACCAATATTGCCTTATGCACTCGCTTTTGCCGCGGGCGCAATGATCTTTGTTGTTGTTGAAGAAGTGATTCCTGAAACGCAACAGGATAAATATACAGACATAGCAACGCTCGGATTTATTGGAGGATTCATTGTTATGATGTGCTTAGACGTCGCTCTAGGGGGTTAAATAAACTACTCTTTATCAAAATTTTTCCAACCTTGTGCCTCCATTTTGATGGATTGTCCCAAGCCTGTAATTAAATTACAGGAGTCGTTCTTTTCAGTAAAGTGACCGATAG
The DNA here is from genome assembly GCA_017857815.1 of Flavobacteriaceae bacterium. GTDB lineage: Bacteria > Bacteroidota > Bacteroidia > Flavobacteriales > Flavobacteriaceae > UBA8316. The sequence goes on from JAFMCL010000024.1 coordinate 21,131, forward strand.
GGGTTAATAAAGGATGATTTTTTATTTTATCAAAATCAGACTGTTTGATTGACATTAAAAGTTCGTAGTCTTCTCCACCGTTTAACATCGCCGTAGTGCTGTTCATCTTGAACTCTTCGGCAGTTGAAAGTGCCTGAGGGTCGATGGGTAGTTTTTCTTCAAAAATTTGACATCCCAAATTAGAAGACTTACACAGGTGATGTATTTCAGAGGAAAGCCCATCGCTGATGTCGATCATTGCATTGGGAACAATTTCCAAATCTTTTAGAAGTTCAACAATATCTTTTCTAGCTTCTGGCTTTAATTGTCGCTCAACACAATAAGCATAATTAGATAAATCGGGTTGTGCATTTGGATTGACCTGAAAAACAGCTTTTTCACGCTCTAAGACTTGAAGTCCTAGATAAGCTCCCCCAAGATCACCGCTTACAACCAATATATCATTCGGCTGAGCGCCAGATCGGTAGGTTGTTTTTTCTTTAGCGACCTGTCCTAAAGCAGTAACTGAAATAATCAGCCCAGTGGTACTGCTCGAAGTATCTCCGCCAACCAAATCTATTTTATAATTTTTACAAGCCAAAGCGATTCCGGCATACAATTCCTCGACAGCTTCAAGTGTAAAGCGATTAGAAACGGCAATGGAAACAGTAATTTGAGTGGCTTCTGCGTTCATTGCATAAACATCCGAAAGGTTGACCATAACCGCCTTATATCCTAGATGTTTTAAAGGCATATAACTCAAATCAAAATGAATCCCTTCAACCAGCAAATCTGTTGTTACTACTGTTTGATTTCTATTTAGTTTCAAAACGGCAGCATCATCGCCCACTCCCTTTATACTAGTTTTGTGTGATAAAGAAAATGTTTTTGTTAGGTGCTCAATCAATTGAAATTCTCCCATTTGGGATAAGGGCGTCCGACTTTGGTTTTTGTTTTCAAACATATTGCAAAAATAAGAGGATTTAATCAGATTAGCATCAAGCTTTAAATTTTGTATAATATAAAATGAAAAGAATACCTTTATATAAATATATCCCAAATGAAATTTGCAATTATTGGTCTTGGATATCTCTTTTTCTTTGCTTTGTGTTCTTGCGAACCTGAGGAGATTTCAGTCGGTTTTCCTGATCTAGAAGAACCAGTGGTTGATGTGCCTAAAACACCTATCGATTTTACAGTTACAGAAACGACAACAAAAACCCTTTGTATTAATGGTTTTGCAGGTGGGTATCCTTGTCTTGGATATGATTTAATGGCTCGGATCCCGCTGTCTAGATTTAAAAGCACTGAAGCTAATGACAGTTGGGGTTGGACAGATTCTGATACAGCTAAAGAATATGCCATCATTGGGTTAAATGACGGTACTGGTTTTGTAGACATATCCGACCCGGTAAATCCAGTATATTTGGGGAAACTTCCCACCGCAACAGAGTCTAGTTCATGGCGAGACATAAAGGTCTACAAGAACTATGCTTATATCGTCAGTGAAGCCAAAGAACATGGCGTTCAAATTTTTGATTTAACAAAACTTCGTGGACTAGAATCTGAGCAAAATTTTACTTCAGATGGTGTTTTAAATACCGTCAATAGGGCGCACAATATTTTTATAAATGAAGAAAGCGGCTTTGGTTACGTGGTCGGAACTAATCGTGAAAATGAATACGAAGGAGGCGTTTATTTTTTAGACTTAGCGGATCCACTAAATCCTGTTGTTGTTGGGGGTTATGGGGAACAGGGCTATACGCATGACGCCCAAGTAGTAAACTACAAAGGCCCTGATACTGACTATTTAGGAAAGGAAATTTATATTGGATCAAATGAATCCAATATTGTCATCCTTGATGTAACAGATAAAAAAAATCCAATCTTTATTGCTTCTGCCGTTTACCCAAACCTTGTCTATACCCACCAAGGTTGGTTTACAGAAGACCAACGTTTTTTGATCCTTGGTGATGAAGGAGATGAGTATACTTTTGGAGGAAGAACCCGATCCCTGATTTTCGACTTGGAGGACTTAGAAAATCCTGTTTTACACTTTAGTTATATGGGAGCAACCAATGCCATTGACCACAATGGGTATGTCATTAATGATTTACTTTATTTGGCAAACTATACCGCAGGAGTCAGAGTCATTGACGTCAAAAATATTGAGAACAAACAAATGTCAGAGGTGGGATATTTTGACACTTATCCAACAGATAATTCGAGTATTTTTGCTGGAGTTTGGAATGTCTATCCGTTTTTTGAAAGTGGTGTGATCTTAATAAGTGATTTAAATAAGGGTTTATTTTTAGTTAAAAAATCAGAATAGTGTTTAGAAAAGTTATTGCATTTGGTTTAATATTTCTTCTAATAAATTGTGACAAGGATCTTATTCCCAATTGGAAAGTTCCAGAACCCTTTAAGGGAGAATTGGCATGGATTAAAGTCTATGGAGGTAGTAATGAAGATATTGCAAAATCCATCATCAGCCTAGCCGAAGGAGGTTTTGCAGTCATTGGAAACTCTAACAGTACAGATGGAGATTTTTCTGAAAAAACGAATGCTGATCGTGATTTGTTTTTGATGAAATTGAAAGATGATGGTTCGCTATTATGGAAAAAAATCTATGGAGGCTCGAGAGACGATCTCGGGAATTCACTCCTGCAAACTCCTGATGGCGGTTTTGTGTTGTTAGGTTACAGTAGCAGTCAAGACGGAGACGTCAGCCCCACCAAAGGATTTCATGACAATTGGATTTTGAAAGTAGATAAATCAGGAAATATAGAATGGCAAAATACTTATGGGTTTGAAGGTCACGATCATGCATATAATGTGATTTCAACTACTGATGGCGGTTATTTTTTCAATGGTTTTTTAGACGTGACCGCTTCTCGTGGAGAAGGAAACGATGGAAGAAGTGCCAATAGAAATAGGCATGGCGTTGGAGAGTTTTGGTGCCACAAGCTAGATGCCAACGGCAACCTCGAATGGCGGCGCTACTTTGGAGGTACCAACAATGACAGATCCTACGATGCACTTCAGACGACTGATGGGAATTTTTTGATGGTTGGAGTTTCAGAAAGTAATGATGTTGATATTTCTAACAACAAAGGAAGTTATGATGTCTGGGCAGTGATGATTAATCCCAAAGGAGAAATGCTGTGGGAAAAATCTTTTGGCGGTGATTTAATTGATGAGGCTTCGGGAGTTATTGAAGATTTTGAAGGTAATTTTAAAATTATCGGAAATAGTTTTAGTCAGGATCAAGACATTAATAACCCCAGAGGAGAATCCGATATCTTACAACTCACAATTGATAGCTCGGGAAATTTGATCCGGTCTTTAAACTTTGGTGGATCTGAATTTGATTTGGGAAAGTCATTGGTCGAAGGCTATGATGGATACTTGTTTTTAACGGGTTACTCAAGAAGTTCTGATGGAGATTTTTCTTTAAATGCCGGAGAAAATGATATTTTTTTGATGCAAATTCACCCCGATGGGACCGTTATAAAATCCCTTACATTGGGAGGGAATGGCGAGGATCTTGCATATGATTTATTAAAAACACAAAGCGGTAGTTTCTTGGTCGTAGGTCAGAGTAACAGTCTTGACAATCCCCTCATAAACAACAAAGGAAACGCAGATATTGTCATTGCTAAATGGGAATAGGTTTATAATAATTTCACTATCAATAGAATTGATAATTAATCTAAATAAGTATAACCAAATTGGCTATATTTGTAATGGTTATAAATAATTTATTATCTCATGATCAAAGTTTCAAAAAGTGCTCGTAAAAAAGTCTCCCAATTAATGGAGGAAGACGGCTATAGCCCGGTTCAAGATTTTGTTCGTGTTGGGGTTAAGAGTGGCGGATGTTCAGGACTTTCTTATGACCTCACTTTCGATAAATCTAAAACCCAAGAAGACCGTCTTTTCGAAGACAATAAAGTCAAGATTTTAGTTGACAAAAAAAGCCTTTTGTACCTATTGGGGACTACGTTAGAATACTCAGGAGGATTAAACGGAAAAGGATTTGTATTTAACAACCCAAACGCACAGAGAACCTGTGGGTGCGGAGAAAGTTTTTCTTTATAAAAATAACACAAAAAAAGGATGGCTTATACTGAGGAAGAACTTAAGAAAGAACTAGAGACCAAAGAATATGAATATGGTTTCTATACAGACATTGACTCCGAAACTTTTCCGATTGGATTGAGTGAAGAGATTGTCGAAAGAATATCTGCTAAAAAAAACGAGCCAGAATGGATGACCCAATGGCGTTTGGAAGCATTCCGAGCATGGAAAAAAATGGACGAACCCGATTGGGCAAACGTTCATTATAAAAAGCCCGACTTTCAAGCAATTTCCTATTATTCGGCACCCTTAAAAAAAGATAAATACGAAAGTATTGATGAAGTTGATCCCGAACTACTAGCCACTTTTGAAAAGTTAGGAATTTCCCTAGACGAGCAAAAGAAATTGGCAGGAGTTGCTGTGGATATCGTTGTAGATTCAGTTTCTGTAGCAACTACTTTTAAAAAGACGTTAGGCGAAAAAGGAATTATATTTTGCTCAATTTCAGAAGCGATTCAGGACCATCCTGAATTGGTGAAAAAGTACATTGGAAGCGTGGTTCCTGTTAAGGATAATTTTTATGCAGCACTTAATTCGGCAGTATTCTCCGACGGTTCCTTCTGTTATATCCCAAAAGGAGTGCGTTGTCCAATGGAATTGTCCACTTATTTCAGGATAAATCAGGCCGGTACCGGACAATTTGAAAGAACTTTGGTTATCGCAGATGAATCTAGTTATGTAAGTTATCTTGAAGGTTGTACTGCTCCTTCTAGGGACGAAAATCAGCTGCATGCTGCGGTGGTAGAGCTCGTTGCTTTGGATCATTCCGAAATAAAATATTCAACCGTCCAGAACTGGTACCCTGGCGGAAAAGATGGCGTTGGAGGTGTTTACAATTTTGTAACTAAAAGAGGTATTTGTCACACCCACTCTAAAATATCTTGGACGCAGGTTGAAACAGGTTCAGCAGTTACTTGGAAATATCCTTCTTGTATACTCAAAGGGGATTATTCTATAGGAGAATTTTATTCTATCGCATTGACCAATAATTATCAGCAAGCTGACACAGGAACTAAAATGGTTCACCTAGGTAAAAACACAAAAAGTACAATCATTTCTAAAGGGATTTCTGCTGGGAAATCTCAGAACAGCTATAGAGGGTTAGTACAGGTGCATCCTCGCGCAACCAATGCTCGAAATTTTTCGCAGTGTGATTCCCTATTAATGGGGAATGATTGTGGTGCACACACTTTTCCTTACATTGAGGTGAGGAACAATTCTGCTCAAATCGAGCACGAAGCGACTACGAGTAAAATAGGTGAAGACCAAGTTTTTTATTGCAACCAAAGAGGAATTGATCCTGAAAAGGCAATTGCTTTGATTGTAAATGGTTTTAGTAAAGAAGTATTAAATAAGCTGCCCATGGAATTTGCTGTGGAAGCACAAAAATTATTAGAAATCTCATTAGAGGGATCCGTAGGATAAATCAAAAAGTATGATCACAATTGAAAACCTTCATGCTCAAGTAGAAGGCAAAAAAATATTAAACGGAATTGATCTTGATGTAAAGTCAGGAGAGGTTCATGCAATCATGGGGCCAAATGGTTCTGGGAAAAGCACACTTTCTTCTGTAATTGCAGGTCACCATGACTATGAAGTAACAGAGGGAACGATGCTGTTAGAAGGCGAAGACCTCTCCGAGATGAGTGCAGAAGAGCGCGCTCATAAAGGAATTTTTCTTTCCTTTCAATATCCAGTGGAAATTCCTGGCGTAAGTGTTACCAACTTTATCAAAACAGCGATCAATGCAAATCGTAAAGCGCATGGATTAGAAAACATGCCGGCGAATGAAATGCTTAAAAAAATTAGAGAAAAATCAGCATTACTTGAAATTGATTCTCGTTTTCTTTCACGTTCTTTAAATGAAGGTTTTTCAGGAGGAGAGAAAAAGCGAAATGAAATTTTTCAGATGGCAATGCTAGAGCCAAAGCTCTCAATACTTGATGAAACAGACTCTGGATTAGATATTGATGCATTAAAAATTGTCGCCAATGGCGTCAATAAATTAAGGAGTAAAGACAACGCAATTATTGTAATCACTCACTATCAAAGACTATTAGAATATATCGTCCCTGATTTTGTACACGTTCTTTTTGACGGTAAAATCGTGAAATCGGGAACTAAAGATTTGGCACTAGAATTAGAAGCCAAAGGATATGATTGGATAAAAGAATTGGTATAACCTCTATGGATTTTCAAGAAAAATTATTAGCATCACACATTGCTTTTGAAGAAGAAATTGATCTTACTGATCCCATTCATCAAGTGCGAATCGATTCCTTAAAGACTTTTGAGGTCAAGGGGTTTCCAACTCGTAAAGATGAAGCTTGGAAATATACTTCTCTCAATACTTTAATTCGAAAGGATTATGAGTTGTTTCCAAAAGCGGAAAAAAGCATAGATTTACAAAAGGTAAAGAAATATTTTCTTTATGAGATCGACACCTACAAGGTGGTTTTTATTGATGGTGTTTACAGCCCATTTCTTTCAAATACAACTCATGATGGGTTGGATGTATGCTTAATGTCAGCGGCGCTTACAAAGGCAAAGTACAAAGATTTAATTAACACTTATTTTAATAAAATTGCCAACCAAGAGGATAGTCTCACTTCCTTAAACACTTCCTATACGCGAGAAGGAGCTTATGTTTATATACCCAAAGGTACGGTAGCTGAAAAGCCAATTGAAATCATACATTTTTCTACAGGAGAAGAAAAATCACTTTGGTTGCAACCTAGGAATTTGATTGTTGTTGATCAAAATGCTCAGGTTCAAATTATAGAGCGCCATCAGAGCCTCAAGGAGCACGATGTTGTCACCAACTCGGTTACTGAAATATATGCGCATCAGGATGCCCTTCTTGATTATTACAAAATTCAGAATGATTTAACTTCTGCCGCTTTAATTGACAATACTTATATTTCTCAAGATAGAAACAGTAATGTTAAAGTACATACCTTTTCATTAGGCGGAAAATTGATTCGTAACAATCTCAATTTCCACCACAAAGGAGAGCATTGCGACTCGACGTTAAAAGGAATAACCATTCTTGAAGACAAACAACATGTCGATCATTTTACTTTAGTAGACCATTCTCAGCCCAATTGTGAAAGTCACCAAGATTACAAAGGCGTTTATGCAGGAGAATCTAAAGGTATCTTTAACGGAAAGATATTTGTTGATAGATTGGCACAAAAAACTAATGCTTTCCAGCAAAATAACAACATTCTTTTGGATGATAAAGCTACGGTAAATACTAAGCCTCAGCTCGAAATATTTGCTGACGATGTCAAATGTTCTCATGGATGTACTGTGGGCCAACTAGACAATGATACTTTATTCTATTTACGTTCTCGAGGGATTCCTGAGAAAGAAGCTAAAGCTTTGATGACTTATGCTTTTGCAAATAATGTATTGGAGAGTGTAGAAATTCCAATTCTTAAAAAAAGGATTAACCTTTTGATTGCTAAAAAATTAGGGGTTAATTTAGGATTAGGTTTATAAATGATAGATGTAAAAAAAATAAGAAAAGACTTCCCCATTCTTGAGCGACAAGTAAATGGCTATCCTTTGGTTTATTTTGATAATGCGGCTACGTCTCAAACCCCAATTCAAGTAATCGACACCATTGTTGACTATTATAAAAACTATAACGCAAATATCCACCGTGGGGTGCATAGCCTTAGTCAAGAAGCAACGGATGCATATGAAGCTGCCAGACAAAAAATCCAGTCTCATTTCAATGCCGCTCACCCTTATGAGATTATTTTCACCTCAGGAACAACCCACAGCATCAACATCATTGCCAGTGGCTATTGCGAGCTATTAAAAGCAGGAGACGAACTTCTTGTTTCTGCTTTAGAACACCACTCAAATATTGTTCCTTGGCAAATGCTTTGCGAGCGAACAGGTGCAATTCTGAAAGTGATTCCCATGGACGAGCAAGGTGTTTTAATCCTTGACGAACTAGATAAATTACTTTCTAATAAAACCAAACTGGTTTTTGTAAATCATGTTTCCAATGCCTTGGGAACGGTCAATCCCATTGCTGAAATCATTGAAAAAACCCATGCAGTAGGTGCTGAGGTTTTGGTTGATGGTGCGCAAGCGTCTCCACACATTCAAGCGGATTTTCAGTCCTTAAACGTCGATTATTATGTTACTTCTGCTCATAAACTGTGTGGTCCTACTGGAGTCGGTATGCTTTACGGAAAACAAGCAGCATTGGAGAAACTCCCACCCTATCAAGGAGGGGGAGAGATGATCGCTGAGGTTACTTTTGAAAAGACCACCTATGCCGGTTTGCCTCACAAATTTGAAGCAGGAACGCCAAACATTTCTGGTGGAATTGCTTTCGGAGCTGCCTTAGACTATATGAACAGTATTGGGATGGAAAATATAGCCGCCTATGAAGAAAAATTATTGGTTTATGGAACCAAAGAACTTATGAAAATCCCGGGTTTAAAAATATACGGAGAGGCTGTCCATAAAACCGCAGTAATCTCTTTTAATGTTGGAGACATTCACCCCTATGACATTGGAAGTATTTTAGACAAAATGGGGATCGCAGTTAGAACAGGACATCACTGCGCTCAACCGATAATGGATTTTTATAAAATCCCTGGAACAGTTCGAGCTTCCTTTTCTTTTTACAATACTTTCGAAGAAATTGACTTGATGGTTGTTGCCTTAAATAGGGCGATTACCATGTTACAATAAATTATTAATTTTGATTATGGAGACGATAGAAGCGGTTCAAAAAGAGATTATAGAAGAGTTTTCAATGTTTGATGATTGGATGCAGCGGTATGAATACATGATCGAATTGGGAAAATCCTTACCCCTGATCGCTTCTGAATTTAAGAGCGACGATTACATCATTAAAGGATGTCAAAGTAAGGTTTGGGTGCATGCTGATCTTCAAGGAACAAAATTGATATTTACGGCTGATAGTGATGCCATAATAACCAAAGGAATTATTGCAATTCTAATTCGTGCTTATTCTAACCAACATCCAGATGAGATTTTAAATGCAAATACTGATTTCATTGATAAAATTGGATTAAAGGAACACCTTTCCCCCACAAGAGCGAATGGTTTGGTTTCGATGATAAAACAAATGAAAATGTATGCCTTAGCATTCAAAACACAATTAAATTAAAATTATGTCAGAAGAAACACTCAGTACGACTGAATTGGGCGATAAAATTTTGTTAGTACTTAAAACCATTTATGACCCAGAAATTCCTGTAGATATATACGAATTAGGATTAATCTATGACGTTTTTGTTAACGAAGACTTTGATGTTAAAATATTAATGACTTTGACAACTCCCAATTGCCCAGTGGCCGAAACCTTACCTCGAGAAGTAGAGGAAAAGGTAAAATCACTCAATGAAGTCAAAGACGCTGAGGTAGAGATCACTTTCGATCCCCCTTGGACGAGAGAATTGATGAGTGAAGAGGCAAAACTAGAACTCGGATTTTTATAAAATGGCTGAGGATATTGTCAATAGAGTTGCTGAAAGCAAATTAATAACAATTGATCTTGAAGATTTTTATCCCCATGGGCAACGACATTTTTTTGACATAAGCCAGTGGTTAGATCAGGGGATTATTCTTAGAGAAAAAAATTTTAGGCTTCAAGCCAAAAATCACAACTGGAAACAGTATCAGGACAGTTATGTTGCCATTGGATGCACTACTGACGCAATCCTTCCTGCATGGGCATCGTTATTAATCGCGACTTACCTTAATCCCATCGTAAAAGATATTTTTTTAGGAGATAAATCTGATTTAGAAAATCATATTTTCCTTAAAGTGATTGAAGAATTGGACGTTTCTGCTTTTGAAGGCATGCCCATCATTGTTAAAGGATGTAGTGAAAAACAAATTCCCCAAAACGCTTACATTCAGTTGTTAGCAAAGCTGCAAGGAGTCGCCAAAAGTATTTTCTATGGGGAAGCCTGCTCTTCGGTTCCGCTTTGGAAAAAAAAGTAATCTAATCGTTAATTTCAAAAGGATTATTTTAGAGAATAATTTTCGCCATTGAAACCCAATAATAAAGTTTTAATTTTTACTTATTACTGGCCTCCCTCCGGAGGATCAGGAGTGCAACGATGGATGTATTTTGCCAAATATTTAAAAAAACTAGGCTGGGAACCCGTTGTCATAACCGTTCATGAACAGCAGGCGTCCTATCCTGTTTGTGACGATAGCCTGTTAGACGAAGTTACAGACATTAGGGTAATCAAAACGGCTACTCGCGAGCCCTTGCGATGGTACTCTATGATTACTTCAGGAAATACCAAAAAAGGAATGCCTCAAGGAGAAGTCAAGCGAAGTGGTATATTTGGAAAAATAGCCACCTATATTCGAGGGAATTATTTTATCCCAGATGCTCGAAAAGGTTGGGTGCCTTTTGCCGTAAAAACAGCTCAAAAACTCTTAAAAGAAGAACTCATTTCCCATTTAATTACTACGGGTCCACCACATTCCACTCACTTGGTGGGACTTCAACTGAAAGCTCAATTTGACTTAAACTGGTGGGTTGATTTTCGTGATCCTTGGACAGAAGTTTTTTATAACAAGGATTTATATCGTTCTCAAAAAGCAATTCAAAAAGATGCGTCATTGGAAAATAAAGTGCTCCAAACTGCAGATGGTGTATTGACCACTGTGGGCGGCGAGCTTCACAATCAACTTAGTGTAAAAGTTCCGAATCAAAACTTTGTTTCTATACCCAACGGCTATGACGCCCAATTGATGCAGGAAGTTAAAGCAACAAAACCCATGGAAGTATTCCATGTCGTTTATACGGGTTTGCTAACCCAAAATCAAGCCTATGATTCGGTACTCCACGCTTTAAATAATTTATCCAATAAACAAGCCATCCGATTTTCATTAGCTGGAAATATTGCTCCAGAGATTATTTCATTCATTCGAGCTGCCCTACCGAAAGTTGAGGTGGTTTATCAAGGTTATTTGCCCCATAAAGAAGCCATTGGTTTGATGAAAAGCGCACATCTTTTGTTAAACTTCATTTTTATGACGGCACAAACTCAAATGATTTCTGGAAAATTATTAGAATATATGGCGACTCATGTTCCTATATTATCTATCGGTGATCCAGATTCAGAGGCGGGGAAGTTTATTGAGCAAGGAACAGCCGCTAAAATGCTGGACGCCAAAGATGTAAAAGGAATTTATGTATTTATAGAACAAATAGCTAAACAAAAAGAAAGCCTGCAAAATGATTTTCCTCAGTTAGAGCGTTGGAGCCGAGAAGGCTTGACCCGAAGACTGGTTCAGGAAGTATTCAATAGGTAGCTTCTATTGGGGAACCTAGTTTAGGTTTCATAATTATGATTTTTACCTATAAATAAAAAAGAGACTTAAATTTTAAAAACGAATTTTTCTAAGAATGAAAAAGCTTTTGCTGGTAAAAGCATTTGGACGTTTTTTCTTACAAGCACCAGTTCTCGAATTTCAGAGGATGAAATCTCCATAAGTGGAGCATTAAAAAATTGAATATTGGGATGCGAATTAAACCTTTCTGGAACAGGGTTTGAATCTTTCCTGGGATAAACATAGATTTCATTATCGCTTAATATTTTTTCAAAATCCCTCCATTTTTCAAAATCAGCAATATTGTCTTGACCCATCAATAAAACGAATGCTAATTGAGGATGAATTTCCTTTAACTTCCCGAGGGTTGTACATGTATAACTGGGCGTTGGTAAGTCAAATTCCAGTTCACAGCTTTTTAATTTAGGATGATCCTCTAGAACCAAATTCACCAATTCTAAACGTTGCTTGCTGTTTAAAAAACCGCTTTCTTTTTTTAAAGGATTTTGTGGACTGACGACAAACCAAATCTCTTCAAGACTTGTGTTATTTAAAAAGAAATTTGCCAACGAAAGATGTCCCTTGTGAATCGGATTGAATGTTCCAAAATAAAGTCCAATTTTTTTCATTAGGATTTTAAAAAGTGCTCTGCTTTTTCACAAACCTCCTTGATTGCCAAATCCAAATCATCGTTAATGATAATGCTATCAAATTTCGGAGCAGCTTCAAGTTCTTTTTCAGCTTTTGCAATACGCTCTTGCATTGCAGCTTCACTCTCTGTACCTCTCGACCGCAATCGCTCTTCCAATACTGCTTTATTGGGTGGCTGAATAAATAGAGCCAAAGTTTCCTCCGGATATTGGGATTTGATATTCAATCCTCCCACCACGTCGATGTCAAAAATCACATGCTTTCCTGCCTCCCAATTTCTTTTTATTTCAGATTTAAGGGTGCCATAATATTTATCGGTATAGACTTCTTCAAATTCGACAAACTCCTCCCGATCAATCTTATCTTTAAAATCTTCTGCACTTAAGAAATAATAATCTTTTCCGTCAATTTCACCCGCTCTGGGTTTTCTAGAAGTAGCAGAAATGGAAAAAGATAGGGGTAGGTTTTTTTGCAAAAGCGCCTTAACAAGTGTTGTTTTACCACTTCCAGAAGGGGCCGAAAAAACAATCAGTTTTCCTTTTTTCAATTATAAAACGTTGAGTAATTGTTCTTTTATTTTTTCCAATTCGTCTTTCATCTGCACCACAACTTTTTGAAGTGCGGCATGGTTGGCTTTTGATCCAATGGTGTTGATTTCTCGACCCATTTCCTGAGCGATAAAAGCTAACTTCTTACCACTCGAAACAGAAGCATCAAGCGTTTCTTTAAAGTAATCGATATGTGTTTTCAATCGAACTTTTTCCTCCGTAATGTCATACTTTTCAAGATAGTAGATCAACTCTTGTTCAAAGCGATTTTGGTCGATTTCTACTTTCAATTCATTTAAATTGTCTTTGAGTTTATCACTCACCCTTTGAGTTCTTTCAGGGTCAATCTCCTCGGCTTGAGCTAATAAATTACTTAGTGCCTCTAATCGTTTAAGGAATTCAATTTCAAGAGTTTTCCCTTCATCAAGACGGTGAGAGTTTAAATGCTCTAGAGCGATTTTCAACAAATCTTTAATCGCAACCACCTCCAAATCATTTAGATCTTCAAGGTCAGTTTTTAAGACATCTGGAAGTCGCATGGCAACTTTTAAGAGTTCAAACCTATCTCCCTCATGTATTTGACTGAGCTGGTCAATGTATTGATTAACAGTATTGACGTTAATCGTCTTTGCATTGGACAGGTTTGTATTTTCAATATGTAATGACAGGTCCACCTTGCCCCTTACGAGGGCTTCTCCGATGGTCTTTTTTAATTGATTTTCAATCTCTTTAAGATGATATGGAAGCCTTGTATTAAGGTCTAAACTTTTACTATTCAGAGACCTTAATTCTACAGAAATATTTTTATTGTCGAATTGTTTTTCGGCTTTTCCATAGCCAGTCATTGATTGAATCATGTGTGTTTAAAGTTCTCTAATTTTAATGTTTCTGTAAGAAACCATATCACCATGATCTTGAAGACCAATTTTTCCAGTTTTGAATTTAGCAAAGTATTCCCAGTCAGAAAATTTTGAATTGGCAACTAAGCTGTCCCAACCCTCACCAGAAACAGGAAAGGTAACGATCTCGACACCGTTTTGAGTAACACTTCCTTGGTTGGTTTTGTGATTGATCATCAAAACAACATGATTCCATTCTCCGGCAACTTTACAAACATCCTGAGTTGGTTGGACCATATCGTACAAGGCGCCTGCTTGATGAAATTTTGGATTGGCCAAAGCATCAGGGTGACGCTCGTTGTCCAAGACCTGGATTTCTGGACCAGTTGAATAAGGTTTTCCATAAGCTTCTCCTTCATTAACCGCCCAAAAGATTCCACTGTTTCCTCCTTCTGAAATGTTCCACTCTAGGGAAAGCTCAAAATTTGTAAACTCTTTGTCAGTAACGATATCATCAATCTCTTTTTTACTTGATTTAAGCGCTGGGTCGAAAACCATTGCACCATCGATAATTGACCAAGCAGCACTCATCTCAGTGCTATTGTATTTGTGCCATCCGTCAAAAGATTTGCCATCAAAAAGGCTTGTCCATTCTGGTATTGCTTCCACTATTGGAGCTTCGATAGCATCAACTGATTTTTTCTTTGGTGCTTGCTTGCAAGCGAATAATAATGCAACTGTACAGACTAATAATAACTTTTTCATTTAATTTATATTTAAAGGTTTAATATTTTTTTAAGGTGTTTTTCATCAATTTCAGAACCTGCAAAATCGTCGAAAGTTTTTTGAGTAGCTTCAATAATATGGGACTGAATGAAAGACGCTCCTTCGCGGGCTCCTTGTTCGGGACTTTTTATGCAGCACTCCCATTCCATCACTGCCCAAACATCACATCCATATTCTGTGAGTTTCGTAAAAATACTTTTAAAGTCAATTTGACCATCGCCCAGTGATCGATATCTTCCAGCGCGATCAATCCAATCTCCATAACCTCCAAAAGCTCCTTTCTTTCCATTGGGTCGGAATTCCGAATCTTTTACGTGAAAGGATTTTATAAAGGAGTGATAATGATCGATATATTCTAGATAATCTAATTGTTGTAATACAAAATGACTGGGGTCATAAAGGATGTTTACCCGTTTGTGATTTCCAGTTTCTTTTAAAAAGCGTTCAAAAGTAACTCCATCATGAAGGTCCTCTCCTGGGTGAATTTCATAACAAACATCTACTCCGTTTTCATCAAAAGTATTTAGTATGGGCAGCCATCTTTTTGCCAATTCTTTAAAGCCCATTTCAACCAAGCCCTCAGGCCTTTGCGGCCAAGGATGCCAAGTGTGCCAAAGTAGAGCCCCCGAAAAGGTTGCATGCGCATTCAGACCTAATCGGCGAGAAGCAATTGCTGCATTTTTTAATGTTTTGATGGCCCATTCAGTTCTGGCCTTTGGATTGTTTTTATAAGCATCAGGCGCAAAATTATCAAACATCAAATCGTAGGCTGGGTGAACGGCAACCAATTGACCTTGAAGGTGGGTTGAGAGTTCAGTGATTTCAAGTCCATAGGAGTTGACTTTGCCTTTGAGTTCATCACAATAAGTTTGACTTTCGGCTGCCTTGTCCAAGTCAATCAGAAAGGTTTCCCACGTGGGAATTTGAATCCCTTTATATCCCAGACCGGCAGCCCATTTACACATACCATCAAGGGTGTTGAAAGGAGCTTCTTTATCGACAAACTGTGCTAAAAAAACCGCTGGTCCTTTTATTGTTTTCATTGATTTTCCATGCTGACCCATACGTTTCCATTTTTATTTGATTCCACAACTTTTTCGATAAACAGCATCCCACGAACACCATCGTTCATGGTTGGAAATTCTCCATCATAAAAATCCTCTCCTCGAATCGCTTTGGCGACTCCTTTGTAAATATTTCCCATAGCATCAAAAATTCCCTCGGGGTGTCCACCAGGCAATTTCGTTCCGTCGGCTGCGATTTCAGAGACATAAGCATTTCCAGGTTTAATTACCCTTCTTGGCTCGTCATCCTTCAAATGATATAAATAATTTGGATTTTCTTGCTCCCATCTGTAAGCGCCTTTTTTTCCATAAATGGCAACTTTGATATTATTCTCTTCTCCAGTAGCAATCTGGCTTGCACGAAGAACTCCTTTAAATTTATCAGAAAAACGAATTAAAACGGTTCCATCTATGTCCAAAGTATTGTCTTCATACAAATTATTTAAATCAGAAAGTAATGATTTTATTTCCATTCCAGTAAGATATTCTGCCATCTGAAAAGCATGCGTCCCAATGTCTCCTATACAAGAACTGATACCTGCTTTTTTGGGATCTAATCTCCATACGGTCTTGCGTATTTCAGGATCGTGAATTACGGGATTGATCCAGCCTTGGTAATATTGAACATCTATTTTATGGATTTCTCCTAACTCTCCGGCCGCAATCATGTGTTTCATGTGACGAACCAAAGGATAGCCTGTATAAGTGTAGGTGACAGCAAAAATAGCATTGTGCTTTCTCTGAAGTGCTTCGAGTTCTTTAGCCTCTTCATAGGAAGTAGTCAATGGCTTTTCGCAAATAACATTAAATCCATTTTCCAATAGCTTTTTGGCCATAGGAAAATGCAAAAAATTTGGGGTTAGAACAGAAACAACTTCTATTCGTTCTTCTAAAGGTTTGCTTATTTCGGTTTCAATAAATTGATTAAAATCGTTGTATACACGATCAGTATTTATTCCAATCTGTTTGGCAAATTTGGTGTTTTCCTCATAGTCCGGGTTGAAAACACCCCCGACAATTTCATAACGATCAAACATGTAGGAAGCCACACGATGTAATATTCCGATTAGGGAATCGCCTCCGCCTCCGAGAATACCAAGTCTAATTTTATTCATATTTATTTTAATATTTATGAGATTATAATGAAGTAAAAATAGGATTTTTTTTAAAAAGCCAAAGCATTATAAAATCCTTAGTTACAATCAGAATATAAGTTACATTAACTTTAAAAGTAAATCTCGTGTCGCCAATATTCCTTCTTCTTCACTGAGACGACTTCCTTCATATTCTATTCCGATGAACTGGTCATATCCATTACTTTTGACAATAGAAATCAACCTTTGATAATCCAAAGTAGTTTCATTTCCTTCTTCATCAAAGTCATATGATTTGGCACTAACTGCAAATGCTTTGGGCATCATTTCGGCGACTCCTTTGTAATTGTCATAAGATTCAATGCAAGGGGCATCCCAAAGTTCATTATTTTCTCTTTTTAAACAAAAATTCCCAAAATCAGGAAGTGTACCACAGTTCTTCATGCCTACTTCATTTATGAGTGTCATTAAAAGGGCAGCATTGGAAGATAAATTACCATGATTTTCTACGATAATATTTATATTTAATGGAAGTGCATATTCAGACAGTGCGATAAGACTGAGCTTAGAATAACTTTTCCAAAGCTCAGGATCAGTCTCGCCAAATAAATTGATTCTTATTGAATGACAACCGATCGCTGCTGCCGCATTAATCCATTTTTTATGATTTTCGATTGCAGTAAGTCTTTCCTCTTCGTTTTGAGTAGCTAAATTCCCTTCCTCATCAACCATAATCAAAATGTTTTTCAATCCAAATTTGGCCGAAAGCTCATTGTTTTTTTGAATGAATATTTTGATCGCTGCCTCTGGATCATCACTTTTGGTGACATCAGTATATAATTGACTAACATATTCCAAACCTTCAAAGCCCCAATTACTTGCTATGGATGCAAATTCATAAGGAGAAACCTTATCCTCTAAGATCATTTTGTTGATTGACCACTGGGCTAATGAAATTTTATAGGCCGGTGCCTCAGACTTAATTATCTTTTTTGTCGTCGTATTTTTACAAGAACTAAAGCCAAATAAAATTGCTCCAACTCCAATAACAACGATTGCAGTTAGTCCACTTAATTTTTTCATAATACTATTTTATAATTTTAAAACACAAAGTACGATAAAAATTATATATTTTTATATTTGATAAATAAATCCAATAAGTTATTCTATGGAAAACACATATGATGCAATTGTCGTTGGGACAGGCATAAGTGGTGGCTGGGCAGCAAAAGAACTTTGTGAGAAGGGTCTTAAAACATTGGTGCTGGAACGTGGAAGGATGCTCAAGCATGTTGAGGACTACACCACCGCACACAAAGATCCTTGGGATTTTAAAGCAGGTGACAAGATCACTAAAGAAATTCGCAAGAAGCAACCCAAACAAAGTCGAACGAACTATGTCAACACTGAGTCATCAACACATTTATTTGTTGATGACAATGAACATCCTTATAATGAGGTAAAAAGATTTGACTGGATTCGGGGCTATCATCTTGGTGGTAGATCGCTCATGTGGGGAAGACAGAGTTATCGTCTGAGTGATTTTGATTTTGGAGCAAATGCAAAAGATGGTGTCGCTGTAGATTGGCCCATTAGATATAAAGACTTATCTCCTTGGTATGATTATGTAGAAGAATATGTGGGAATTAGCGGAGAAAAGCTAGGTCTACCACAATTGCCAGATGGTAAGTTTCTAAAACCGATGGAGATGAATTGTGTTGAAAATTCATTTAAAAACGCCATTGCAGAAAAATATGACGATCGAGTGATTACCATGGGTCGAGTTGCACATATTACTGAAGGGACAAAACCCGGATTGGGAAGAACTACTTGCCAATACAGGAACCGATGCAGAAGAGGGTGTCCATTTGGTGCATATTTCAGCAGTAATTCTTCTACGCTCCCTGCTGCAGAAGCAACAGGAAACATGACCTTAAGAACGAATTCTGTTGTTTATGAAGTTATGTATGATGCGGATAATAAAAGAGCTACAGGTGTCAAAGTAATTGATTCTGAAACGAATCAAACCTATGAGTTTAAGGCCAAAGTGATTTTCTTATGTGCTTCGGCTATTGCCTCAACATCAATATTGATGCAATCGACTTCCGATCGTTTTCCTAATGGAATGGGGAATGATTCTGGAGAGTTGGGACACAATTTAATGGACCATCATTTTCGTTTGGGTGCTTCTGCAACCTATGATGGTTTTAAAGACAAATACTACACGGGAAAAAGACCCAACGGAATATACATCCCTAGATTTAGAAACTTGGGGGGAAGTACCAATCAAAAAGAATTCATAAGAGGTTATGGATATCAAGGAGGTGCAAGCAGATCAGATTGGAGAGAGAACATCAAAGAAATGGCTTACGGTGCTGGTTTGAAAAAAACAGTAATGGAGCCTGGAGATTGGAAGATGGGTATGACTGGTTTTGGTGAAACGCTCCCTTATCATGAAAACAAAATGTACTTAGACTTCGAGAAGAAAGATAAGTGGGGTTTACCTACTGTCACTTTTGATGCAGAGTTTAAGGAAAACGAATATGCAATGCGTAAAGACATAAAACAGCAAGCGGCTGAAATGTTAGAAGCTGCAGGTTTTAAAAATGTTACTGAATTTGACAAAGGTTCGACCCTCGGTTTAGGGATACACGAAATGGGTACAGCCAGAATGGGGCACGACCCCAAAACGTCTGTATTAAACA
>JAFMCL010000005.1 GCA_017857815.1 Flavobacteriaceae bacterium
TTCAGCGAATAGAGAGGGGTTTAATGAATTGTACGATCAATACTCTATTAAGGTTGGCTAACGCCTTAGGTGTTTCGATCAGTTCATTACTTGATTTTAATGACCCAATGGACGAAATATTTAAATCGAATTAGAATGTTGTTAGGAATTTTAAAAATGCAATTCAGCTATGCCTCATTAAATAAATATTATGCCACTTTTCACTTTAAGTTTTTCACTTTAAAACACTCTTTAAACAAAAATCTATAGTTTACCTATCATAGCCCAGAATAAACCTGTAATTTCGCCGCTGGTTAAAAAGCGAGCATGAAACGAATCAATCAGTACAAGAAGTTATTTGGTGTAAACAACGAGATTGACCTCAAAATTCTTAAAAATAGTTACCGTAATTTGGTAAAAGAATGGCATCCTGATAAGTTTCAAGAAGGAGACCCCAAGCGAGAAGATGCTGAAACACAAAGCAAACTGATCATTGACGGTTATCATTTTTTGGTAAGTATCGCACCAGAAACACTGGCGACTAACCTTGAAGTCTATACTGAAACCATTACAAATTCGGGCATCGCGGATTACATCCACAAGGGCTTACTCTTAGAAATCACTTTTTTAGACGGTTCGACTTACGAATATTTTGGGGTGACCAAAACCATTTACATCAAGATGGTCAACTCCAACAAATTGAATCGTTTTGCAAAACGAAACATCTATCCCAACCACCTGTATAGAAAATCAAAGCGTAGCTCAAAAGTAGCTTAATAAAGTGTTTTTGGAGGGTTCAATTGTTTAAAATGAATTAGCGATCCAATTTACAGGCTTCTCAGATCCCGTATGCTTATCTTTGCACAAAACCATTTTATGTCAAAACTGTTTTCTGATTTAGGAATTTCCCCCGCATTACAACAAGGGCTTGCTGATTTGAATATTACGGTAGCCACGGACATTCAAAAAAAGACCTTTCCGGTGGTGCTCAACCAAACAGAAGATGTTGTGGCTTTGGCTAAAACAGGAACGGGTAAAACCGCTGCTTTTGGATTACCGTTATTGCAATTGATCGATAGTGAAAATACTGAAATTCAGGCAGTGATACTGGCACCAACCCGAGAATTGGGACAACAGATCCATGCCAATTTAATGGCGTATGCGGCGCACATTCCAGAAATTTCTATCGCAGCAGTCTGCGGTGGAATTCCCATAAAACCTCAAATAGAACGCTTGGCAAGCCCCACACATATTGTTGTCGCCACTCCGGGGCGTTTGGTCGATTTAATCGGGCGAAGGGCAATAAACATCAAAAACCTAACCTATTTGGTGTTGGATGAAGCCGATGAAATGGTGAACGCTTTTAAAGAAGATTTGGATCGTATTATAGACGAGATTCCTAAAAAACGCAGAACCCTCTTGTTTACTGCTACCCTTTCGGGAGCGATAAAACAATTGGTTCAAAACTATATGTCAAAGCATGTCGTAAAGCTTGAAGCCGGCATGGAAACTTTAGGACATCAAGGGATTGATCACCATTATATGGTGGTCGCACCCATCGAGAAGCTAGATGTTTTAATGCATTTTTTAAGTGCTAGGGCAGGGCAGCGGGGGATAATTTTCTGTAAAACAAAAGCAGCTGTCAATAAACTCGGAAAAAACTTAGCCATCAATAAATTTTCATCGGGATCAATTCATGGGAGTTTAACCCAGGGCATTCGGGATAGAATCATGGGGCAGTTTAGAGAAGGGCATATCGATATTTTGGTTGCCACAGATCTGGCCGCCCGTGGAATTGACGTAAAAGAAATCTCCTACGTGGTGAACTATCATTTGCCTAATACCTATGATACTTATGTTCACCGAAGCGGACGAACCGCAAGGGCCGGAGCAAAGGGCTTTTCCCTGGCGATACTCCAAGAAGAAGAGATGAATGATATCGCCAATTTTGAAAATGAATTGGGGATAAAATTTAAAGAACTCAAAAAGGGAGATGCACAGAGCATTGAAGAAAATAAGGCCTTGTTGTGGGCAAAGAAAATATTTAAAACCAAACCCAACCGTACCATTTCAGATAAATTTAGACAACAGGTGAGTACTATTTTTCATCATTTGAACAAAGAAGAACTAATCGATAAACTTTTGGCGAATTACTTACTGAAAACGGGGACGCCACTTCCAAAAGAAACACCTACAAAAAAGCATAAAAAGCGCTAATTATTATGGCAAACAATATCAAAGAGCAACAGGATATTTTAAATAAGTTGAACATTCACGTCCTGAATCCCATGCAACAGGAGGCTATTGCAGCGATTGAATCGGTAACCAACACCATCTTGCTTTCCCCCACAGGAACGGGGAAGACATTGGCTTTTTTATTGCCCATTTTCAAAACATTAAATCCCGATTCTAAGGAAGTTCAAGCCTTGATTATCGTTCCTTCGCGTGAACTGGCCATACAAATTGAGCAGGTGGTGCGCAGCATGGGGTCTGGATTTAAAGTCAACGCAGTCTATGGCGGACGCCCCATGTCAAAAGACAAGATTGAAATCAAGCATGTGCCAGCAATTTTAATAGGAACTCCCGGTCGGATAGCAGATCATTTTAGTAATGACCGGTTTTCCAAAAAAAGTATTAAAACATTAATTTTAGATGAGTTTGACAAATCGCTCGAAGATGGTTTTGAGTCAGAAATGAGAGGCATCATCAACCAGTTACCCCACATCAATAAACGGGTTTTAACTTCTGCAACACAAAGTGTGAAAATTCCAGACTTTGTTCGCCTAGATCAACCCAAAACAATCAACTATTTACAAGAAAATGTGGTTTCTAAATTGGAGGTTAAAACGGTGCTTTCTACCTCAAAGAGTAAATTACCGGCACTCTTGGATTTAATCGAATACCTCGGGAATCAAAATGGAATTGTGTTTTGTAACCTAAGAAGCAGCATCGATCAGGTGAGTGGTTTTTTAAAAAGAAACAACATTAATCACAGTTGTTTTTCTGGGGGAATGGAGCAAAAAGACAGAGAACGTGCACTGATAAAATTCCGAAATGGTACCAATCCTATTCTAATTGCTACGGATTTAGCATCAAGAGGACTCGATATTCCCGAATTAAAATTTATCATTCATTATGAAATGCCGCGTGCGGAAGAAGAGTTTACCCACCGAAATGGAAGGGCAGCAAGAGTGGACGCTAAGGGAACTGCCTATGTAATAAAAGGGGATAAAGAAGAGTTACCCGAATACATTGACAATCCCAATGTTGTTAATATTTCCAAAAAAGCAATTAGAAAACCCCAATTCTGGGAAACCTTGTTTATTTCTGGTGGAAGAAAAGATAAAATCTCCAAAGGCGACATTGCAGGACTCTTTTTTAAACAAGGGAAAATCAATAAAGATCAATTGGGAACGATTGAGTTAAAACAAGATTTTGCTTTTGTTGCGGTGCCTAAGGCGATTGCGGAAAACTTGGTCGCGGAATTAAACAATTCACGACTCAAAAAGAAAAAAGTGCGGGTAACGGTTTTATAGAGAAGAATCAAACCACCAAACCAAAATCCGACTCTTCTTGTTGCCCAAATCCATCGGGATAATTTGATGGTTCGCTTTTGCTTTTTTAAGTTGTTTTCCAATGGCAGCAAGACTGTCTGCTTTTGAAACAAGGGAAGAGAATACTTTTACTTGGGAATTAAAATCTAAACTTTCTTTGATTAATCTTTTAATAAAAAGGGATTCTCCGCCATTGCACCAAAGTTCGTTAGCTTGTCCCTCAAAGTTCAGCAAGTGAGTGTTCCGATCCGATGGGCTACTTAAATTACTGTGTTTTTTAAGCGATCCTTTGAAGGCTTCGTCTTTAGAACTATGAAAAGGCGGGTTACAAACCGAAAAATCAAATTGCTCTTTTGGCTGAATGATGTTTTTGAAAAGGAAACTCTTGTTTTCTTGATGACGTATTTCGATCTTGTCTTTTAATGCGTTTGTCCGTTGAATGTTTTCTCTTGCGGTTTTCACGGCAACTGCATTACTTTCAGCACCAATCATCGACCAATTAAAGTGTTGCACCCCCAATATGCAATAAATGCCATTGGCACCAGCACCGATGTCTAGCCCTCTCAATTGTGCTGCTTTGTCCACCTTGAATTTTTCTGAAATAAAATCTCTCAAATGTAATAGATATTCCAAGCGACCGGGGACAGGCGGGATGAGGTAGCCTTTTGGTAAATGATAATCGTCTAGCTTGTAAGCTAGCAATAAGATTGCCTTATTTAACTCATATACCGCGTCTGAAACAGTAAAATCGATTGTTTGTTGACCCAAAGGGTTTAAAACGATGTGTTCTCGTAGCGGGGAATGTGAACCAGCCAACCTTTTAAGATCATAACGTTCAGCAAAAGGATTTTGTGGATGCATGGTCGCAAAGATATCGGATTTAGGCACAAATATCGAAAAAGTGATTAAAGATCTTCCTGCAAGATTTTTCTTCGCTTCCAAAAAGTAGAAATCCCTCCAGATCAGGAACAGAGCGAGTCCCAAAAAGAATTTAAAAAAGTTCTTACTAAATTTTAATCAATTTAATTGAGTCAATCGGCTTCAACTCAAATTTATCGTTTAGAAAAATCTATCAGGTCATTATTGCTGATAGGGATAAAAATATTTTTCTAAAATATATTGGGGTTGATGTCGATCAGGGGTTTGTTTTAGGTCTCGGTAGTCATAAGCTTTCTCCTGTATCGTTTTGGGATATAAATTTATGGTGTCCTTGGTTTGGTGATGTGCTTCCTCCAGCATTTCTGTTAATCTTTTCAATCTACTTTGTTGTTCAGGCAATGCAGCCAGGTTATTAATTTCTTCAGGATCATCTTTTAAGTTAAAAAGCTGGGTATGATTGATTTGCGGATATCGGATTAGCTTCCAGTCATTATGACGGACAGCTCGTACTGTATTTCTATAGGCCGTGTAAAGGGTTTCACGAACCGCAGTCGACTTACCTTTAATAATGGGCATCAAACTCTTACCATCAATTCCTTCGGCCTGAGAAATCTCTAGTAGGTCTGTAAGGGTAGGGAATAGATCATAAAGATATACCAAGGCATTTTTCACTTGATTTTTAGGGATACCTGGGCCACTGATAATCAATGGAACTTTGGTGCTGTGTTCATATAAATTTTGTTTTCCCAACAGTCCATGACTCCCAATGGCCAGTCCATTGTCTGCGGCATACACTATAATGGTATTTTCATAATTGCCTGTTTTTTTAAGGGTTTCGATAATTGTGGCCAATCGGTCATCGATGTGCTCAATTAAAGCATAATATTCCGCCAGTGAGGATTGAATGATTTCTGGAGTTCTGGGCCAAGGTGCTAGGGTTTCATCTCGGACATTAAAATCATCAAATTTGAAATTAGGATAAGGCAAGAAATTTCCGGGTAAAGGCACTTTTTGAGTGCCTAATTGTGAACTATAGGCCGCTGTAGGTGACCTAGGGTCGTGGGGAGCAGTAAAGGCAACATAACAGAAAAAAGGGGCTTGGGAATTTTGATTTGCTTGTTTTTCTAAAAAAGAAATGGCAGCATCAGCAAAAAGATCAGTAGAAAACTGTTTATAGGATTTTTCTCCCAGCTTACCGTTGGGCATTAACGCTTGACAAGGCACTTCGAAGTGATTACTCATACCCCCAAGAAAAACATTATCTCCTTCTTGAAAAGTAGCTTCAAAACTAGCGGCTCCATTGTGCCATTTTCCAGTACCGAAAGTCCTATATCCCTGTAGACTTAAATAATGGGGGAGGGTAAGCACCTCATCCAATCGATCATAAACATTAAATAAACTCTTACCACTCATCAACATGGCTCTGCTGGGGGCACATATGGCACCGTGGTGGCCACCCATGACATAGCAGTTGTCAAAACGAACTCCATTTGCTGCAAGTGAATCAATCGTTGGTGTTTTTAAATACGGATTTTGCATTAAACCCAGAGCATCAGCTCTTTGGTCATCGGCAAAGACAAATAAGATGTTTGGTTTTTGAGATTGGGAAACAGTATTCTTTTGACAAGCCGCTAAAAAGAAGATTCCTAATAATAGACCATACTTATACATGAACATTAAGTTTTAAATAATTAAAAGTTTAATATATCATTTTAAAACTAGAGTTTCAAATTGTTTTGCTGGAGTTGTTTTTTTTTAAAAAAAAGCCCAGTATTCTTGATACTGGGCTTTAAATAAATTAAAAAAGCGATTATTTTTTCTTAACAATCAAATTAATAATAAATAAAATCGCAATGGCACCGATGGCACCTGTAAGAATTGCGCCGATCCATCCAGTTCCTAGGCTGATGCCTAAAATTCCAAAAAGCCAGCCTCCGACGAAACTTCCTACGATACCAATGACGATGTTTCCTAGGAGTCCCAGGCTAGTTCCTTTGTACAATAGACTTCCAAGCCATCCTGCGACAGCACCGATAATAATTGTTGCAATAATTCCCATTTTTTTTAAGATTTAGGTTAGTTAATAATAAGTGTTAAGGAAAACGAACCTAGACCAGCCCTACTATAAAGCCCCTACTGAATAAAAAACGGTTTGTAGGGTTACTGATGGTAAGAATAAACTTGGGTACGTTATTCGATTCTAATTTAATAAAAAAAATATAATCAGTTGGTTCACACCAGATATTAATGATTTATAATGGTCCCGTCTCCAGAATAATAAGCAATAACAAGTGGAACAGTGATCGTTTAATTAAAACTCTTTGAGCTAGTACATTGACTGAAGATTAAAAATTAGGAACAAGCATCTTAGGGATTTGATAAAGGTTTTCATAGATATAATATTGTAATTTAAAAATAATTTAATGCAAGTAAAAAAATATATATTGGCTTGATGTTAGCAAATAAAAGCGCTTCAGTAAATCATTTGAACGAACTTTTAAACGTAAAAAAAATAAAACAAGAAGTAATTATTCACTCACATGGATAAAAAAACAATCATCTTGAAAGTAGCCTTGCAGTTATTTTCTGAAAGGGGATATGCTGGGACTTCAACACGAATGATCTCCAAACAAGCTTCCGTTTCTGAAGGATTAATTTTTAGACATTACCAAAACAAAGAAGGTTTATTTAAGGCTTTGTATGTGCAAGGCAAGACTAAAATCGAAGAATTATATGCACCTATTTTAAAACTAAAGCATCCTAAGGTCTTTCTAAAGCAATTGTTGTCAGTACCTTTTTTGATAAAGGATGATAATGTTTCCTTATGGCGTTTCTTTTACAATCATCAATGGTATGATCCACAATTGTATCGCTTTACCACGAAGGAGCTTTATGATCGTGTTTTTGATTCTTTTAAACTTTTAGACTGTAAAGATCCTCAAACGGAGACCGAAACTTTTTTTGTTTTACTTGAAGGTATTATTACCAACGTTTTATTAACAAAAACCGATTTAACATTCTCTATAGTTGAAAATGCTATCAGAAAATTTGATTTATAATTGCCGCACAGTGTGTGAGTGACCACTTATAATTAAACGTCATAATTCATCATAACTTATTCCTTAGATTGAAGCTTTTGAAGGAAAAATCTTTCAAAGAAACAGAGAGGTTTGGTGTTTAATTTTTAGAAAATTTCAAAAACTAATAATTATTTTAATTGTCTGGTTCCTAAACATCTATCGTTTTTAGACACTTTCTACTTGTTGAGTGGAAATTTAAGTTTGGATGAATCACAGTCAAGTAAACTAAAAAACTAAGGAATCAACAGCAATTTCCAACAATTAAGCTTCAGTAAAGAACCTCAAATACCTTAGGAGTCCTTTCCAATGGGGGTTTTTCTCATTTCTATATAAGAATATTTGTACAGTTGTTTTTTGTTAGAAAGTCAATAGTTGCATAAGTTGTATGTTGTAAATTATAGCACAAAACAGTTTATAAAAACTCAAATCCATGAAATATTTCTCTCATTTATCAATCTTATTAATCAGTATTTCTGCTTTTTCTCAAGGGCCTTGGACAAAAGAAAAAGGGAGTTATTATTCACAACTATCTTATACAACCATTCAAAACTACAGTAATTTATTTGGAGATCCAGACTATACAACTGAAAGAAAGTTAACGGATAATACATTTCAGTTTTATGGAGAATATGGTTTTTCTGATAAATTAACTTTGATTGTAAACCTTCCCTTAAAGCTTATAAAAAGTGGAGACCTGGTCGTAAAGGAGAATTCAAGTCCAGCCACAAAGGCTGCGAATGAAACCTCTTTGGGTAATGTAGAAATGGGTTTAAAATATAATTTTTATAAAAAAAAGTGGGTGTTGTCTGGACAGTTTTCATTAGAAACAAGCACGGGGAGTTTTGACACGAATTCTGGGATAAGAACGGGTTATGATGCTTGGTCTTTTACACCGCTTTTTTTAGCTGGAAGAAGTTTTGATAAATTCTATTTACAAACATTTGTCGGAGGGATTTTTAGAACGAATGGCTATAGTTCTAATTTTAAAATTGGAGGAGAATTGGGAACTAAAATTTTAAAAAAAATCTGGTTAATTGGTTTTGTAGATATTGTGAAATCATTTGAAAACGGAGACATTGTTTTGCCTACTTCAAATGATCTAACAGGATTATATGTAAACGATCAGGAATATGGCTCATATGGTTTAAAAGTCATTGGAGTGCTTACCGAAGACTTTGGTATTACTGGTGGTTATGGAAGTGCTTTCTTCGGAAATAATGTTGCAAAAAAAATTGCTTTAACGATGGGGGTTTATTATACTTTTTAGGCATTGCAGAAGCCTTGTGAAAACGACATAAGACCATTATAATGGATATTTTATTGTTACTTTAGATTAGGTCTAAAACTGTCAATTGCATTAAATTGACCAATTGCCATAGCTTCCGATGCTCTTTTTGCTCTTTCTGCTAGTGTGCCTATAAATAAAGAATCAATGGTATTGTGCCATAAATTCACCCATCGCTCAAAATGAGCTTGAGCAATGGTATGATTTAAGTTTTCATCTACTTTCTTGTGAGCCAAAGTCGGATTGCCTTTAAAACAAATAACTCCAAAAAGAGCCGTTACCCAAAAATCCGTTAGCTTCTCTAAATGAGCTGTCCATTGTTCCCCTCTTATGTGTTTATTAAAGATGGGACCTAACAACTCATCTTTTCGTATATTTTTATAAAAGGTGTTTACTAATAAACTGACGTCTTCTCTATCTTCTATTTCTTTAATCATCAAAACATGTTTTACTTCTCCTGTAACTTTTGTTCTAATTCAATTCCTTTTTTAAACAAAATATTGTTTTCCAAATGGATGTGTTTGTGTAAGTCATCTTCAAATTCTTTTAATAAAGAAAACGATACTTTATAGCTGCTACACGCATCTATTGGGGGTTGGTAATCATTACTTAATTCTGAAATCTTTCTGAACCGATGTCCTTCATTGTCATGCTCTTCGTGCATCATTGCAATTGGACTTTTAACCGTATCAAATTGCGGACTCGATACAGGCGTATTGTCTCTGGCTGCAGTTGCTAATTTCTTGAAATAAGGAAATAAAATTAATTCTTCTTTCTTCATGTGTAAAATTAAATCGCTTGCACTTTCTCTAAACAGTTTGTTTATCTCTAATAGTTCCGGGTGACTGTTTCCATGAACTCTACAAATTTTATCGAGGTATTGCTTAATTTCAGGAACTTTGTTTTCAATGTATTTATGATGCTTATTGTAAATATAATCTGAAAGAAAATCGATTTCCCAAGATTGATAATCGTTGGTATCAGTTTCTGTTTCAAAGCAGTTTTTAAGTAAATCGATTAATTCATTTTCATCAACATCATTTACTTCACATACCTTTTCAATGCTTCTGTTGCCATTACAGCAAAAATCTATACCGTATGATTTAAAAACGTTTGCTGATTTGTAATTTTTAGCAACAATATTGCTTATCAAAGTTTTATTATTTATCTCCATAGTGTTGTGTTTTAATTATTATTTATTATTTTAAAAGTCATGTTATTAATTTTTTCATTTAGCATGATTTGACAAGCCAAGCGACTACTTCTATCAGAATCATAAATCGTATTAAGAGTTTTTTGTTCAGTAATTTGAATGGGCGTACTTAGAGTTCCTGAAATCACCTTGATGTGGCAAGTGCCACACAAGCCACGTCCCTTACATTCTCCAAACTCTTCCGGATAATTATCCGCTATCAGGGTCATTAAATTTGGATACTGATGTTTTGTGAATGAAATTTTAATTATCTCATTGTAAAAATCTGTAATGGTCACTTTATATTTTGGGTTAAATTTCATGGGGCATCTAATTTTTTTAATACATGTTTTTTGTATTTAATAATTTAATCCCAAAAACGGTGAGGCAACCTATTTTTAAAATTTCAAACAAAACAAATAGAAAGTGCAAATTACTTTTTGGCACTTTTATATCTTGAATTATTTGGGTTGCACGGTGACTTAATGCTGGTAAAAGCCAAAATGTTTGGAGTAGTAAGAGGAAAATTGATATGGAAAGGGCATGAGAGAAATATAACCTTTTGTATTTTAACATTATGATCGTAAAACATATGATTATAATTGAAACAAATGCAATCTCCACCTTATTTAACGCTTCAAAAACAATTTTTCCAATACCAATACCAAGTTTTGTGGTAATGTTAGGGGCTTGAAATTTTAGCCAAGATTCCATAAAGCTTATGCTGCTTACAAAGCCAATCCAAATAAATGTTACTATGATTATTACTTTTTTCATTAACTATATAAAGATCTTGTTATCCTTTTTAAATAAAATTTTTAAAGATTTAAATGATAAACATCAATACTCATATCGTGAACCAACATAGATAAAGTTGTCTTTTCTAAAAGCTCCTTGAGTTGATTCCTAACTTCAACAAACTTAAAGTGAAGGGGACAGGGAGAATTTTCATTACATTTATTTAGGCCTAAACCACAACTTGTATAAATAGAATCGCCATCTAATACCTTTACAACATCACTGAGCTTAATGATATCCATTTTCTCACTTTCAATTACAAAACCGCCATAAGGCCCCTTAATTGATTTTATAATGTTATTGCGCGTAAGTTGTTGTAGAACTTTAGCGGTAAAAGCTTGTGGAGAGTTAACAGCCTCAGATATAGTCGCCAAACTAACTTTAGAATCCTGTGCACTTTGCTGTGCAATATAAATTATTGATCTAAGACCATATTCACATGATTTTGAAAACATATTTTAGTAAATTATATACAAATTTAAATATTATTCTATTAAAGACATTATTATCCGCTATAAAATTTAATGATTTTAATAAATAATTATTTCTTAACGTGAAATTATTTAAAAAAATAAAGAATATACCAGCACTTAACTTATTTACGTTATCCTGATGTTGGATATAAACATATAGGGAATGGGAATAATTGCTACAAAAGAAATATATTCTATTTCATAACTACTAGTATTCACAATCGCTTAAACCGTTTCACTATAAAATGTTCTGCGTTATGTAACTTGAGCTTTGGTTAAAAGCATAAGTTCTTACAAGAATTTCTTTAAAATTCACTCTAAAAGTTTGTTCTGCATTGTTAATGGAAAACTTTTTATGTGATGAGGTAGGAGAGAGGCATAATGCGTTTGGAATGGAAAAGTTAAAAAATAATTAAAAAACAGAGAAATATTAATTTTTTGTATTTAATTTAGTTTTCTAAAGCTTTTATCATAGGAGTTTTTTGCTGAACAAATTGAAACGTGTTTATAAATTCGGTCTTTTGGAAATTTGGAAGTCATATTCAAAAGAAGCTTACGGAGTAGGTCACCGAAATTTAAAGCTAACTTCCATATTGAAAAGCATATCTATGCGGTATAAATTGTGTTTTGTCTCCAAAATACAATATCAAATTATGATTTGATTTTAAGTTATTAATTTTTTTAGGAAAGCATATATGCTCTCTTTTTCTAATAACTTTTATCATAATTTATAATGAATACAAAATATATTGATTTAATCAATCAAACTTTTGATTTCCCTCAAGAAGAGTTTGTTCTTGACAAAGACCACTTACGTTTTCATGATGTTGACTTAAATAAATTGGTTGAAACTTATGGAACACCTTTAAAATTTACATACTTACCTAAAATTTCTGATAATATAAATAAATCAAAAGCGTGGTTTGAGAACGCCATTAAGAAGCATAATTATAATGGGAATTATAATTATTGTTATTGTACAAAAAGCTCGCATTTTAAGCATGTTTTAAATGAAGCTTTAAAGAATGACATACATATTGAAACCTCTTCGGCTTTTGACATAGATATTATTGAATCTTTAAAAAAAGAGGGGAAAATAAACGACAGCACGTTTGTTATAAGTAATGGCTTTAAGCGCGCTGAATACATCACAAATATAGCGAGGTTAATCAATAGCGGTCATCAAAATTGTGTTCCAGTTATTGACAACTACCAAGAAATAGATTTACTATCAAGTGAAATAGAAGGCAATTTTAATGTTGGTATTCGTATCGCTTCAGAAGAGGAGCCTAAATTTGAATTTTATACCTCTCGATTAGGAATAGGTTATAAAAACATCATACCTTTTTATATCAAGCAGATCAAAGACAATCCGAAAGTACAGCTTAAAATACTTCATTTCTTTATTAACACAGGTATTAGAGATAATGCATACTATTGGAATGAACTTTTAAAATGTCTTAAAGTTTATACAAGTTTGAAAAAGATCTGTCCAAGTCTTGATGGTTTAAATATTGGAGGTGGATTCCCAATTAAAAACTCATTGGCATTTGATTTTGATTATGAATACATTATTGATGAAATCATCAATCAAATTAATCTTGCTTGCGAAGAAGAAGGTGTAGATGTGCCTAATATTTTTACAGAGTTTGGAAGTTTTACAGTTGGAGAAAGTGGTGGAGCAATCTATGAAGTGCTTTATCAAAAGCAACAAAACGATAGGGAAAAATGGAATATGATAAATTCTTCATTTATAACGACACTTCCAGATACGTGGGCAATTAATAAACGTTTTATCATGTTACCAATAAATCGTTGGAATGATTCTTATGAGCGTGTTTTACTTGGAGGATTAACTTGTGATAGTGATGATTATTATAATAGTGAACAACACATGAACGCTATCTATTTACCAAAATACAATAAAGATAAGCCCTTATACATTGGCTTTTTTAATACTGGTGCTTATCAAGAATCTATAGGTGGTTATGGAGGTTTACAGCATTGTTTAATTCCTGCTCCCAAGCACATTTTAATAGATAAAAATGCCGATGGAAAGATCACAACACAGTTATTTAGAGAACAACAAAAAAGTGAAGAATTGCTTGAAATTTTAGGCTATGACATAGCGCCTGAAACCCAGACAATCCAAAATTTAAACACAAATGCTGAATTAGAATTAGTAGATAAATAAAAAATGGAAACTAAAACTTACGCTGGAATATCAAAAGAATATGCGAAATTAGAGCATGCGAAGATTGTATTAATTCCTGTCCCTTATGATGGAACAAGTACATGGCAAAAAGGAGCAGATAAAGGACCAAATGCCTTTTTAAATGCTTCTGAAAACATGGAACTTTACGACATTGAAACCGATTCAGAAGTTTATAGAAAAGGCATTTATTTAACGGAACCCTTAACAGTAAACGCTACACCAGAAGCGATGGTTGATGCGGTACATCAGGAAACTAAAAGCTATATAAAAAAGAACAAATTCGTAACTGTTTTTGGCGGAGAACATTCTATATCTATTGGAACAATTAGAGCATTTAATGAAATGTTTCCAAACTTAACCGTATTGCATATAGATGCACATGCCGATTTACGAAAAAGTTATGATGGTAGTTCTTGCAATCATGCTTGTGCAGTTTATGAAGCCAGTCAGTACACCAATTTAATTCAAGTAGGTATTCGTTCTATGGACATAAAAGAGAAATCTGTTATGAATTTAGACAAAACCTATTTTGCTCACGAAATTGCAATAAATGATTCGTGGATGGAGTCAGCTATTGACCAGATGACAGATAATGTATTTATAACATTTGATTTAGATGCTTTTGACCCTTCCGTTTTACCAAGTACTGGTACTCCAGAACCTGGTGGATTATTTTGGTACGAAACCTTAGATTTCTTAAAGAAGGTATTTAACCAAAAAAATGTTGTTGGTTTAGATATCGTTGAGTTGTGTCCCAATGAAGTTGATAAATCTTCAGATTTTTTAGCTGCCAAATTGTATTACAAAATGTTAAGTTATAAGTTTCAACATGAAACTATTGAAGATGATTATGCTCATAATGAAAAACCACTAAATAATATATCAAAATTAAACGAAGAAGAAGATGGCTACTAAGGGCGCAATTACCAACTTTATAGAAGAATACTTTTTACATTTTAATGCGGCTACAGTTGTTGATGCTGCAAAAGCTTATGAAACACAATTAAATCAAGGTTCAAAAATGTTGGTGTCTTTGGCAGGAGCCATGAGTACAGCAGAAATTGGAAAGATTTTTGCTGAAATGATACGACAAGATAAAGTGCAAATCATTTCTTGCACAGGAGCAAATTTAGAAGAGGATATTATGAACCTAGTTGCACATTCTCATTATAAGCGAATTCCTAATTATCGAGATTTAACACCTAAACAAGAATGGGATTTATTAGAACAAGGGCTCAATCGTGTTACCGACACCTGCATTCCAGAAGAAGAAGCATTTAGAAGATTGCAACAGCATATTTATAAACTATGGAAGGATGCAGATGATAATGGGGAGCGCTATTTACCACATGAGTATATGTATAAACTACTATTGTCTGGTGTCTTAGAAGAATATTATGAAATAGATTTAAAAGATTCTTGGATGTATGCAGCTGCAAAAAGGAACTTGCCAATTGTATGCCCAGGATGGGAAGACAGTACTATGGGAAATATTTTTGCAAGTTATGTTCTTAAAGGAGAGTTTAAAGCAAGTACTATGAAATCTGGAATTGAGTACATGACCTTTCTAGCAGATTGGTATACTGATAATTCAGAAAACGGTATAGGTTTCTTTCAAATAGGAGGGGGTATTGCAGGAGATTTTCCAATATGTGTCGTACCAATGCTGTGTCAAGATATGGAACGTACTGAGACGCCTTTTTGGAGTTATTTCTGCCAAATAAGTGATTCAACGACAAGTTATGGTTCATACTCTGGTGCTGTTCCAAATGAAAAAATAACTTGGGGAAAATTAGAAATAAATACGCCAAAATTTATAATCGAGAGTGATGCTACAATTGTTGCTCCATTAATCTTTGCCTATTTATTAGGCATGTAAGCACTAAAAAAATGATACGCAAAATTGTAGATTATCAAAAATTGGATGAAGACATTTTAAGCCTATTAGTGGATAAATTTCCTGATGGATATACTGATAAGGATATAATTTCGTTTAGAAATGCACAGAATGAATATATAGAAGCTGTTGAAGTAAGAACCGAAGATACAATCTATTTAGTAAAAATTGGAAAACGATTAGTTCAAGCTATGCTACAGCATGAAGAAGAAGATGATGATGATGTTGAAGATGAAGATGATGATGAAGATGTTATCAATGACAGTATAGATATATGTTAGAATTTAAATGTTTTAAACAACGGAAAATTTCATACTCTTGTAGTAAGCTTACGAGAGTTTTTATTTTTTTTCATTAAGTAAATGCTTGACATTTGTGTTGTAAAACAATCAAACGCTTGTATAGCGGCAATTACACATAACTGCTATTTATAAATATCTAATTTTAATTGAATAAATTTTATCTATAATTAACATTATGTAAAATACGATATTAAATGATATAACACTCCTCTTCAAATTTAATGTTAATAAAAATGATTAATTTTGAAAAAATGCTTAAAATGAAAATATTAAAATACCTATTGATTACTATCCTAGCAATTGTCATAATACTTGGCGCAATGTTCGTTTATGGAGTTTACATCAACCCAAAGAGTCCTAAAGAAGTTGTCCAATTTGAAAATGCGGACACCGAGATCGAAATCAATTACTACCGTCCTTACAAAAAAGACCGTCTGATTTTTGGAACTGAAGCTCAAGGAGCGTTACTCCACTATGGAAAATATTGGAGATTGGGTGCCAACTTCTCTACTACTTTTGAAGTAAACCGACCCATCCTATTCGCGAACCAACCCCTTCAAGCAGGAAAATACAGAATGTATGCAGTACCTTATGAAGATCACTGGGAAGTTGCACTTAACAGTGAAGCAGGTTCTTTTGGCGCAACTACGCCAGACTATTCAAAAGACCTATTCAGTGTAAAAGCTTACATCACCCCTTTGGATACCGTTGTTGAACAACTGACCATTGAGGTTGTTGAAGATGAAAATGGGATTAATTTAAGAATGCAGTGGGATAAAACCCTAATTAACATCCCCATCAAATAGATGAAATTATTCTCCTGGTTTACGTTTAAGAATTTATTTAAAGTACTTATTTTCATCCTAATAATCAGCGGAAGTGTCTTTTATGCCATCGATCTAATTCAGGAGAAAAACAATCTCATGGACATTGAGGAATATGCTCCCAAGTCTACACTTGTCGTTCCAGAAAACCTCATAAAACGATCCAAGTATCCTTTTATTGATGTTCATAACCACCAATTTGACATGCCGCTCAAAGATTTGAGTAAATTGACTGCCGAAATGGACAGTCTCAATATGGCATTCATGATCAACTTGAGCGGATTTAGAGGTTTGTATTTAAAAAAGACTCTCGAAAACGTTCAAGAAAATGCTCCTAGTCGTTTCGGTATTTTTGTAAACCTTGATTTTGAGGCCATTGACGAACCAGATTTTAAAAAAGCAACCCTATCCCTTCTGGAGGAAGCCGTTCAAAACGGAGTCATGGGACTCAAAGTATACAAATCACTTGGACTAACTAGCCGCGACGCCAACGGAAATCGTATCGCCGTGAACGATCCTCGTTTGGATCCCATTTGGAATAAGTGCGGTGAATTGGGAATTCCTGTACTCATCCACAGTGGCGAACCTGCTTCTTTTTGGAAGGACAAAGACAAACACAATGAGCGTTGGTTAGAATTAAGACAAAAACCGAGGCGCTATCGCGACCCTGAGTTAAATCCCTCTTTTGAAGAAGTGATGGCTGAACAACACGATATTTTTAAAAAACATCCAAATACGACCTTTATTAATGCCCATTTGGGTTGGATGGGTAATGATTTAGATAGATTGGGCAAACACCTTGACACCTATCCTAACGTGGTTACGGAGATTGGTGCTGTATTGGCAGAACTGGGCCGCCAACCCAAAAGAGCCAAACAATTTTTTGCGTCTTATCAAGACCGCATACTTTTCGGGAAAGATGCTTACAAAGTCAGTGAATATTACACTTATTTCAGGGTACTCGAAACCGACGATGAATATTTCGATTATTACCGAAAACGGCATGCTCATTGGAAAATGTATGGCCTTGCCCTACCCGACTCCATTTTGAAAAAATTGTATTATAAAAATGCTTTGAAGTTATTTCCTTCGATTCAACCCTCCTTATTTGAGTAGTTTTTTATTTTTATTTACTCCTTAACTTATTAATATGCCCTTTGTAGATTGGACAAGAATTTACATTGCGATCTGGAACACTTTTGTCTACCATTTGTATGTAAGTCGTTACGTCGGCACCTTTTCGTAGGCATTTCCAATAAATGTACCTGAGGACAACATTTCTTCTTATTACTGGAAAAGACCAGCCCATTATAAAAACAAAAATAGTAGCAATTAATTCAAAATAGACTTCTCCTCTATTGTTGTTCATGAAATCCAATAAATCATTCATAAATATTAACTTTTGAATAAATTTATAACATAAAATAATATTCAATATTTTATTATTGATTTACAATAGGATTATTCATTAGTGATTAACCATTCCTAAAACCCATCCTTATTCAACAAAGAATGGGTTTTAAAAAATTATTTGAATTTTTAAAAAATATGTTTTAATGCATATTCTAGATTAGTTTTTTATTTAATTTAGTGTAAGAATTTATAACATAAAATTAAAGTCTATAAATACTACCGAAGCACCTATCATGGCAGATAAAAAACTCAATAGTTTAGAAGCATTAGCTGAGATTCAGTTTGACAACCTTGCACCCGATCCCTACTCCCTACCCGATGCTCCCAAAAAATTCATAAAACAACATCTTGAAGCTCATTTTAGCAACAAAGGAAGAGGTGGAAAAATAGTGACAATAATCAAAGGTTTTGAAGGTGACGCTGTCGATCTTAAACAGTTGTCAAAAAAATTAAAGCAAGCTGTTGGTGTGGGCGGTACAACTAAGAACAACGAGATAATCATTCAGGGCAATTATCGGGATGCCCTAATAAAGCTCTTAACAACAATGGGGCATCAAGTAAAACGAGTAGGGGGTTAAAGGTTCCAGTCAATTGGATCCCTCCCCTTTTCAATCAAATAAGTATTACATTTGCTGAAGTGTTTGTTTCCAAACCAATAGCCTCGGTTCGCGCTTAAAGGAGACGGATGTCCTGAAGTAAGTACCAAATGTTTTCTGTCATCGATTAGCTTTTTTTTCTTTTGAGCAAAACCGCCCCAAAGAAGTAAAACCAAGTTTTCCTGTGTTTCTGACAATTGTTTAATAACACAATCTGTAAAAACCTCCCAACCTTTCCCTTGATGGCTCCCAGCTTGATGCGCCTGAACGGTTAAGGTGGCGTTAAGCAACAAGACGCCTTGTTTGGCCCAGTTGCTTAGATCTCCGCTTTTCACAATAGAAGTTCCTAAATCATTTTGAAGTTCTTTTAAAATATTTTTTAATGATGGTGGAATACCTACGCCGTCGGGTACGGAAAAGCACAGTCCATGTGCCTGACCTTCACTATGATAAGGATCCTGTCCAAGAATCACCACTTTCACTTGTTCTGGGGTGTTATGATTAAAGGCTGAAAAAATTTCATTTTCAGGCGGGTAACATCGTTCGGAGAGGTACTGATTACTAACAAAATCTGCCAAATGTTTGAAATAAGGCAATTCAAATTGACTTCTCAGTATTTTTTCCCAATCCGGGTGCATTTTAAGCTGCATGAATTTACTACTTTTGTGAGCTAAAGTTAAGAAAAAACACATGGGTTACATTCCCAAAAAAACATTAGAGGATTTAGAGTTTTTTAAGGTAACAAAACAGTTGTCTTCCTTTGCAGTAACTCATATGGGGAAAGAGAAATGTGTGTCTCTTGTTCCTATTGAGGAAGCCCAAAGCATGCATAATGCACTAAACTGTGTTTCAGAATTCCTTGCATCTTTTGACAATGACAACCGCATTCCAAATCATGGTTTTGAAGACTTGTCCTCTAGTTTTCAATTGCTAAAGATTGAAAACAGCGTCCTTGAGCTCTCTGCTTTTAGAAACATAGCAGTTGCTTCAGAAACCGTTAATAATCTCTTAATATTTTTTAAAAAATTTAAATCCTACTATCCTTTCCTCTACAGTAGAGGAAGCGAAATGGAAGTGAATAAAGAGTTAAAGAAGGAAACCGATAACGTGATCGACCGCTTTGGCGAGATTCGGGACAATGCTTCTGAAACGCTCTATGGGTTAAGAAAAGAAATCCAATCGGTCAGAGGAAAAATCGGTCAGAGTTTCAACAAAGCTTTGAGTCACTACCATGGTCAGGATTTCCTTGATGATATTCGAGAATCAGTTGTTGAAAACAAAAGGGTCTTGGCTGTCAAAGCTATGTACCGCAGAAAAGTCAAAGGCGGAATAATGGGCGGCTCCAAAACCGGTAGTATTGTATTTATTGAACCTGAGGCCACCCTTGCGCATTCAAGAGAATTACAAAATCTGCTTTTTGAAGAATCCGAAGAAATTAAGAAAATTCTAAGTCAGTTAACTGACTTTTTTAGACCTCATTTGGAATTGATCAAGTCCTATCAAACTTATTTGATTGAAATGGATACTTTTCATGCGCGGGGCAGATATGCAAAAGAAATCAATGCCCTTCTCCCCTCTTTTTCCAAGACGCAAGAGTTAGAGCTGATCGATGCCTACCATCCTTTGCTCTACCGTACCCATCAATTGGAAAATAAAAAGACATATCCGCAAAACATTTTTTTAAAACCTGACAGCCGAATTGTAGTCATCTCTGGTCCAAATGCAGGTGGAAAAAGCATCACCCTCAAAACAGTGGGGCTTCTACAACTCATGCTACAAAGCGGTATTTTGATTCCTGTTCATGAAAGAAGTAAGGTGTCCTATTTTGATCGAATATTGACTGATATCGGAGACAACCAGTCCATTGACAATCATTTAAGTACTTATTCGTACCGACTTAAAAACATGAAAGGTTTTTTAAAGAAGTGCAATGAAAAAACTTTGTTTTTGATTGATGAATTTGGCACTGGGTCTGATCCTGAATTGGGAGGCGCTTTGGCGGAAGTAATACTAGAAGAGTTTTACGAACGAAAAGCATTTGGTATTATCACCACTCACTACTCCAACCTAAAACTTTTGGCGAATGAATTGCCCGCAATGGAAAACGCCAACATGCAATTTGATAACCACACATTAGAGCCAATATTTAAATTAATTCTGGGAGAAGCTGGAAGTTCTTTTACTTTTGAAGTTGCTCAGAAAAACGGCATCCCCTATAGCTTGATAAACCGCGCTAAGAAGAAAATAGAGCGAGGAAAGGTTCGGTTTGATGCAACGATTGCCAAATTACAAAAAGAGCGCCAACAAATTTCTAAAACAGGCGAATCGCTAAGGAAAAAGGAAAGTAAGTTTGAAAATGAATCCGATCGAATGGAGTTATTAAACAATAAGTTGAAATCTAAACTGGTTAATTATCAAGAACTGTTTGATCATAATCAAAAAATGATTGTTTTAGGAAACAAACTCAATGATATTGCCGAACGTTTTTTTCAAAACAGTAAAAAACGTTCCCTTATTGCTGATTTACTACGTATTGTTGAAAATGAAAATGCCAAACGGAAACGCAAAACTGCTTCGGAAGTAAAAAAAGACAGAGAACTCAAAAAAGTGGTTGAGCAAGAAGTAGTGAAAGAAATTGTAGTTATCCGAAAGGAGAAGAAAAAGAAAAAGCTGGTGCCACCCCCACCGAAACCCATCGTTGTTTTAAAAGTGGGTGATAAAGTGCGGATGATTGACGGTAAATCTGTTGGAAGCATCGACACCATTGAGAAGAATAAAGCCATTGTTAATTATGGTATCTTCACTACTCAAGTGAGCTTGGATCAATTAGAAAAAGTATAGATGCCCAGGAAAATTATTTTTTATGATGGTCTTTGTCCTTTCTGTAATTTTTGGGTCAATAAAATCTTAAAATGCGACAAAGAAGAAGCTTTCTTTTTTGCAAGCTTACAAGGGGAAACCGCTAAATTATTTTTCAAAGAAAACAATATTCTAGTCATCCCTAACAGTTTGATTTATTGGGAAGAAAATAAAAGTTATGCACTCCGATCTTTGGCCGTTTTCGAAATTGCAAAGTACCTCAAAGGTTTTGCAGGTTTGATTGTAATCTTTCGTTTTTTGCCAACTTTTCTTACAGATTGGATTTACTCATTTATTGCAAAAAATCGTTTTCTATTTGGTCAACCTTTTGATGCTTGTCCTTTGCCCTCATTGGATCTAAGGCATCGATTTCTAGTTTAGTCGCTCCGCTATTTTCCTTCAATTTATTTTTAAATTCTATATGTTATATCTTTTATGATTTAAATTTCTAAATCTAAAAATCATGAAAAAATTAGTAGCAGAATTTATTGGAACCCTCTGGTTGGTTCTTGGAGGTTGTGGAAGTGCAGTACTCGCTGCAGGCTATCCCGAATTGGGCATCGGCTTTGTGGGTGTTGCCATCGCTTTTGGTCTTACCGTTGTAACCATGGCTTATGCCATAGGCCACATTTCTGGATGTCATCTAAATCCTGCGGTATCGATTGGCTTGTGGATTGGAGGACGGTTTGATCGTAAGAAATTACTCCCTTATATTATTTCTCAAGTTTTAGGAGGAATTGCAGGAGCGGGTATTCTCTTTTTAATCGTCAGTGGAAAGTCTGGTTTTGAGATCGGTGGTTTTGCTGCCAACGGTTATGGATCACATTCACCAGACGGCTATGGATTGTTTTCAGCTTTAACAACCGAAATCATAATGACTTTTATGTTCTTAATCATCATATTGGGAGCGACACATCCCAAAGCACCTAAGAATTTTGCAGGACTAGCAATTGGCTTAGGTCTGACGTTGATTCACCTCATAAGCATTCCTGTTACCAACACTTCTGTTAATCCAGCTCGAAGTACTAGTCAAGCTCTTTTCGTTGGTGATTGGGCCTTAGATCAATTGTGGTTGTTTTGGCTTGCCCCAATTGTTGGTGCCATTTTGGCAGGAATAGTGTATAAATACATTTCTCCGAATACAAAGTAGGTTTAAATCATTATGCTCTATAACTATAGACTCTTTATGTGTTAAGTTTTTACAAATAGATTCACTTTTTCCTACAAGCCATACATTAATTTTAGATATTAATTAACTTTAATTGTCATTACTAAATCCTTGTTTTCACTTACTCTAGCAGGGTTTTTGAACATTTTTAAACTTATAAAATAGGTTTTTTTTAAAATGAACATATTGAATTTTATTTTTTATATTTTTAAATCACTAATTACATATACTTATTGGTTTCATAATCAATTATAATGAGCTTGTACTTGCTCAAAGTATTTAAAATTAATCCTTAATCTGATGCCTAAAAAAACTATTTACTTGATAGGGATTGTTGTCACCATTATCCTAGGAAGTCTTTTTCATTGGTACTTGTGCTGTAAATGTTGTTGTGATATAAATTGTACACACAAAGCAAAAGAGGATCTTCAAATAATCAAAGAAACGCCTGAAATAATGGTTGCTCCCACTATACCTGCAAAGGAAGACCCTCCAAAAACAGAAGAAATTAAACAATCCGTACCTGAAAAGACAGTTTTTGATTCTTATGGTTCAGGTAATTCTTTTGATTCTTTAGATGAAAATCAACGCGAAACCCTAAACAAATTAGCTGCCTATCTTAATAGTAATCCAAAGGCAACCTGCATAATTACTGGACACACCGATAGTGATGGAGCTGCAGAATTTAATAAAAATTTAGGTTTAAAACGTGCAGAATACATTAAAAAACAACTAATCAACCTAAAGGTGGATCCAATGAAAATAATAACCGATTCCAGAGGAGAATCAGAACCCTTGTTTACTAATGACACTCCTCAAGGAAAGGCTAAAAACAGAAGAACTGATATAATCATTAACTAAATCATAAATTATGAACTTTTGTATATTAATTCCATTGGTTGTAGGAGTATTGTCCGCAATTTTTGGTTATCTATTGGGGCGGCTTTTTAACAGCAATAAAAAATGTGAAAACTGTGACGCATACAATCGTAAGGTTAAGGATCTAGAATCGGCATTAAAAGCCTGCTTGGAAAGTCAAATTACTGCCAAAAATGGTCCTTCTTTTAATGCTGCTTTGGCAAAAAGTGTTTTTGGTCGATCGATTAAAGAAAACAGCCTCACCGTAGTTAAAGGTATTGGTCCTAAAATTCAAAGCTTATTTTACAAAAACAATATCAGGTCCTGGTCTGCACTAGCGGAATGTGATATAGAAAGGTGTCAAAAAATATTAGATGCTGGGGGAAATTCATTCAGCATGCATGATCCTGCGACATGGCCAGAGCAAGCCAGACTGGCCGCTGAGGGTGAATGGAAAGAACTGTACGACTGGCAGAATCATTCTAATTAGAAAATAGAAATATTTCAATCGTAACGACATTGATTTACAATAGAGACAAATAAGTTAATGCGGTATATAGTATCCTGAGATATAGCCTATATTTTAGGATAATTATCGTCCCAATTTTTAGGTTTTGGTTCGTCTTTTAATTTCCCAAAAGACTTAGCAACCAACATTGAAACAGCAGCATCACCAGTAACATTTGTAACTGTACGACACATGTCTAATGGTCTATCGATCGCAAATATCAATGCCAATCCTACTTCAGGAATGCCTGCTTGTGCTAAGACAATTACCAACATTACGATCCCAGCTCCTGGAACTGCAGCCGTTCCGATAGAAGCCAATGTAGCAGTAAGTATAATTCCTAACTGAGCGCTGAGGGTTAAATCCATTCCAAAAGTCTGCGCTATAAAAACAGCTGCGACTGCTTGATAAACACTTGTTCCATCCATGTTTATTGTGGCGCCTATGGGCAATACAAAGCTCGCCACTTCCTCATCAACTCCTAGATGCTCCTCTACCCTTTCCAAAGTAACTGGTAAAGTCGCTGCGCTAGAACTCGTTGAAAATGCCAGCAATTGAGCGGGTGAAATGCCTCTCATGAAAAAAATAGGGCTTTTTTTGGCAAAAACTTTAACCAACAATATATATATCCCAATCATAATTGCCAGACCAAGCAGCAGTGTGAAAGCGTACATTCCTAAAGCTTGAAACAAATCCAAACTAGGGGACTCAACCACTAAGGCAGCCAAAAGGGCGAAAACACCAAATGGAGCGACCAACATTATCAGGTCAATTAGTTTTAAAATTACTTCATTAAACGAATCAAAAAATAATTTAACTGGATTTGATTTCTTCTCTGGTAACAAGATCATACCAATACCAAAAAATATTGCGAAGAAAATCACTTGCAACATATTTTGATTATTTGTGGTCGCACTAAAAATATTGCTAGGAACCAAGTCTACCAAGGCTTGTAAAGGCCCTGAATCTTTTTGTTCTGCAGCAACAGCCATTTTTGCATTGGCGTTGTCCTCATAAGCAAGCATCAACTCCTTACGAGTTTCTTCTTTTATAGAGCTTCCTGGAGAAATAAGATTAACCAAAACCAATCCAATGGTCACTGCCAACACTGTTGTTATCAGATAAAGTCCAATGGTTCTTCCTCCCATTTTTGAGAGTTTAGAAATGTCTTTTAAATCTGAAACCCCTTTGATTAATGAACCTAAAATCAAAGGCATTGCAATGAGTTTTAAGGAATTAATGAAAATAGTTCCAAAGGGTTTGATCCAATCAATAATGAGTTTTGAACCTCCTTCAAATTGAGTGAAAATAGCACCAAAAACGACACCTGCCAACATTCCAAGCATTATTTTCCAGTGGAGGGCAAGTTTTTTCATGTTTAAGATTTGATGGTTCGATTCAATAGTGT
The DNA here is from genome assembly GCA_017857815.1 of Flavobacteriaceae bacterium. Classification (GTDB taxonomy): domain Bacteria; phylum Bacteroidota; class Bacteroidia; order Flavobacteriales; family Flavobacteriaceae; genus UBA8316. Next base: position 25,289 of record JAFMCL010000005.1, read on the forward strand.
AAAATCAGCTAATACCATCGCGGCCATTGCTTCCACGATAGGTACTGCACGTGGCACTACACAAGGGTCGTGTCTTCCCTTTCCTTGCATTTCAACGGATTCTCCTTTATTGTTTATGGTTGTTTGCGATTGCATAATGGTCGCAACGGGTTTAAAAGCTACTCTAAAATAAATGTCCATACCGTTTGAGATACCACCTTGTACACCACCCGAGCGATTGGTTTGTGTAGTTCCATCTGCATTGTATAAATCATTGTGTTCGCTTCCTTTGTCTTTAGATCCCTCAAAACCACTGCCATATTCAAAACCTTTAACCGCATTGATTGACAACATCGCTTTTCCCAATTCAGCATGAAGCTTATTAAAAACAGGTTCTCCAAGACCAGCAGGAACATTTTGTATCACACAACTGATAACACCACCAACGGTATCACCATCTTTTCTGATTTGACGAATATAGGCTTCCATCGTTGCAGCAATCTCAGGATCTGGACATCGCACAGGGTTTTTTTCAATTTCAGAAAAGTCTAATTCCTGATAAGGTTTTTTAAGATCAATCTCTCCCACAGAAGAAACATAGGCCGTAAAGCGGATGTCTTTTAAAAACTGTTTCGCTATTGCACCGGCAACAACCCTACTGGCAGTTTCGCGAGCAGAACTTCTTCCTCCACCTCGGTAGTCTCTAAAGCCATATTTTTCATCATAAACCTTATCCGCATGAGATGGTCGATAGGAATCTTTAATATGATCGTAATCATGAGATTTTTGATTTGTGTTATAGATTGCAAATCCAATGGGGACTCCCGTAGTTTTACCCTCAAAAATTCCAGAGAGGAAAGTAACCTCATCCGGTTCTTTTCTTTGCGTTACAATGGCCGATTGACCGGGTTTTCTGCGATTTAAATCGTTCTGAATGGCTTCCATGTCCAAAGATATTCCTGAAGGACAACCGTCGATGACTCCACCAATAGCAGCGCCATGTGATTCACCAAAAGAGGTGAGTTGAAATAAAGTACCGTATTTGTTTCCTGACATAATTTAATGAAAGTACAAATATAATGGGAAAGTTTTGATTTAAGATTGACCCCTAGCTGTCTTTTATGTCTGAAAGTGCAAACCAGCGCTCTGTTTTAACATCAATCTGCTCCGAAATTTCACTCAACTCGATAGAAAGCTTTTTTATTTCTTCAGGATTAAGGCTGGCCGTTGCAAAACGATTCTGTAGGCTGTCCCTACTGTTTTCGAGATTTTTAATTTCTTTTTCTAACTTATTATATTCCTTTTGTTCATTAAAAGAAAGTCCATTCTCACTTTTGATGTTGGTCTTCCAATCGTTGTTTTGTTTTTTTTGATCTGAGGAAGCATTGTACGTTTCCTGAACTGCGCTTTCTTCATAGGCACGATAGTCGGAATAATTTCCTGGAAAATCATCAATCACACCCTTTCCTTGAAATACAAAAAGGTGATCTACGATTTTATCCATAAAATATCGATCGTGGGAAACCACTATAAGACAACCAGGGAAATCGAGTAAAAAGCTTTCTAACACGTTTAAGGTCAGTATGTCCAGATCATTGGTAGGCTCATCAAGGATTAGAAAATTAGGATTCTGGATTAAAACAGTACAGAGATACAAGCGCTTTCGCTCTCCCCCACTGAGTTTTTCAACAAAATCATATTGTTTTTTTCGATCAAATAAAAAACGTTCCAGTAATTGTTGTGCTGATATTTTCTGTCCTTTTTTAAGTGGTATAAAATCCCCAAATTCACGAATTACCTCAATAACCTTTTGCCCCTCCTTGACCTCAATTCCTTTTTGCGTATAATATCCAAACTTGACGGTTTCTCCCAATACAATTTTACCAGTATCAGGGGCAATGACTTCCGTAATTAGGTTAAGGAAAGTAGATTTTCCTGTTCCATTTTTACCGATGATACCAATGCGATCATTTCGTTGGAAAGTATAATCATAAGCGTCTAAAATGACTTTATCCTCAAAGGACTTACTCACCTTATGCATTTCGATCATCTTGCTGCCCAAACGTTCCATATTGATTTCTAACTGAACCTCATGGTCATTTCTTCGCTGTTGTGCTTTTTCCTTTATTATCTTAAAATCCTCGATCCGGGACTTTGATTTTGTAGTTCTCGCTTTTGGCTGACGACGCATCCAATCGAGTTCTTTTTTAAAATGAAGTTTTGTTTTATGAGCTTCCACTTGTTCTTGCGCAATTCGGGCATCTCGTTTTTCTAGATAATAAGAATAATTTCCCTTGTAACTATAAAGTTTACCTTCATCCAGCTCAATAATCTCATTGCACACCCTTTCGAGGAAATAGCGGTCATGGGTCACCATCAACAAGGTTATTTTTTCCTTTTTAAAATAATCCTCCAACCATTCAATCATCTCAAGATCAAGGTGGTTTGTGGGTTCATCTAAAATTAGCAATTCAGGCTGTTCTAGTAAAACATTACACAGCGCGATGCGCTTTTTTTGACCTCCAGAAAGCGCTCCTACTTTTGCATCAAGACGGTCAAGTTTTAATTTAGAAAGAATTTGTTTATACTGATTCTCAAAATCCCATGCATCATTTTGGTCCATTGCCTCAAATGCCTTTTGATAAGCTTCTTGATCATCTGGATTTTCAAGGGCGCGGTCATAATTGGCAATCACATTTAGAATCTTACTTCCAGATTGTAAAATGGCTTGCTCAACGGTCAATTTCGGATCTAACTTGGGTTCTTGAGGTAAAAAAGAGATTCGGGTATCTTTTCGATAATTTACTGCTCCTTGATCAGGAGTGTCAGCGCCTGAAAGAATTTTCAATATTGAAGTTTTACCACTTCCATTTTTTGCAATTAAGGCAATTTTTTGATCTTTATTGATACCAAAAGATATGGGCTCAAAAAGCACCTTTTCGCCGTAAGCTTTTGAAATTCCTTCTACTGAGACTAAGTTCATTGATTGTTGGCAGATAAATTAATGCTCAAAAATAGGCATTAGAAGTATGAGAATTCTTTTGTTTTAGGTTTAATTAAAAAGAAAAATTAAAATGATAAAAATAGTTGATGATGCTTGTTGTGATTTGATGAAGCATCGGCACCTACAATCACAATCCCCAACTTGAATAGGTCAACGGACAACAATACCGTTGGGTCGACAATGATCTCCTTCCAAGCCTTTGTCATCTTGGGACTCCAGTGAATGTCATCAAAAATAAGAATGGCATTTTTTGAATAATTGTTTTTAAGCATTTCGAAATACTTAATCGTTGCCTCATAATTGTGATTGCCATCTATAAAGACCAAATCAAATTGAGTATCCAACAGACAAACTTCTTCTAGAACATCGTCATAAAGTCCATGTTTGACTTCAAATTCAACTTGTTGTGATATTTTTGAGAAACGCGTCTCCGCAATTTCGCATAGCTTTTTCACTCCTTCTATTGATATGAATTTTGAATTTATCTTCCCTTTTAAAGCAGCAATGAAATATTGACCTGAAACTCCCAGATTCGTGCCAATTTCAAGAATATTTTTAATGTTATTGTTTAAAGACAAATAATAATACAGCGAAGTCCAGATCTCTGGAGAACCCGCTTTTTTTGACACCTCAGCGACAGAAAAGTGTTGTACTGAACCTATTTCGTCAAAACTTACCTGATCATTGTTTTTCTTTAGTTCATTTCGGTATTCATTCAACAAATAAAACGTCTCTTTTTCAGAAGGTTTTCGAATATTATTTTTTGCCTTTTGAAAGGAATCAACAATGTTTTTGGCTGTTACGCCTTCACTAGCAATACGGTCAAGTGTTTGGCTTTGTTTTAAATTGCTTAAAACAAAATGTAAATATTTATTTATTTTCTTTTTAATCATTAAATGAAAATTATAAAAATCATGGAACTAAAACAGCATTATTAAGTATAGTAATCGGATGAAATGCTTCTTTTCCTGTTCCATCGAGAATTTGATGTCTGCAACTCGTTCCATTAGCAACTACACAAGCAGAAGCATCAAGTTTTCGGATTGCTGGGAAAAGTCTTTCTTCTGCTATTTTCTGACTGACTTCATAGTGCGCCGCCTCATAACCAAATGATCCTGCCATTCCGCAACACCCAGTATTGAGTAGGGTTACTTTGTGATTCTTCGGCAAATTTAATATTTTAAAAGTATCGGCTGGATTCCCAAGTGCTTTTTGATAACAATGTGCATGAATTTTAAGAACACGCTGTTCCTCATTAAAAGAATTTTGATTGATATTTCCCAATTCAATCTCACTGGACAGAAACTCTTCAATTGCAAAGCAATTGGATGCGAGGGTCTTGGCAGCGGTTTTATCCTCACAAAGCTTTAAATATTCGTCCTTAAAGGTATAAATGGCCGAGGGCTCAATGCCTATTAGTGGAGTTTCTTTTGAAATAATTTTTCCATAAATTTTAAGATTTTTTTCAGCGCAAGATTTTGCTTGTTCGAGAAAGCCTTTCGAAATATATCCTCTGCCACTTTCCGTCGAAGGCAAGTAATCGACTTGGTAACCTAGTTTTATGAGTAATTCATAAGCGTCATTTCCAGTTTTCACATCAAGATAGTTGGTAAACTCGTCAAAGTAGAGGTAAACTGTTTTAATCACTTTTTTAGGAACTTTCTTTTTCAAACCGCTGTCCAAAGGAGCATATAGTTTTGGAAGGGAACGTTGCACAGCAATTCCTAAAGACTTTTTGATGACGGTACTAAGCAGCGGGATTTTAAAAAGTCCATTCTGAATCGCCCTAAACGGATTAAGCACGCGGCTTAGTTTTCCATTATAGGCAAACAGCCGGTCGCTTAATGAGGGGCTGTGGGTTTTTTGATACTGATAAAGGTATTCTGCTTTGTAAGTAGCAACATCAACGCTACTAGGACATTCAGAGGCACAAGCCTTACAGCCAATACAAAGTTCCATAACTTCCGAAAGTTCTTTCGAATCAAAAGGATTGGAATTTTCTTGGTGGGTCAGTACTTCTCTTAAAACATTCGCACGACCACGTGTCGAATCCTTTTCATTTCTTGTTGCGCGATAGCTTGGACAAAGTGTTGCATCGCTTGTTGTGCTTCGGCAATCTCCCGAACCATTGCACTTTTCTGTCGCTCTGAGCAACCCTTCATCTTTACTAAAGTCAAGAAATGTTTTTATTAAAGGGGATTCTTGTCCTAAATCATATCTGAAATTTTCATCCATCGGAAGGGGATCAACAATTTTTCCAGGATTAAAAATTCCATTTGGATCAAATATTGATTTAATCTCTTTAAATATTTTAAAGTTTTTTTTACCCACCATAAGGGGAATAAATTCCGATCTGACAATGCCGTCACCGTGTTCTCCACTAAGCGAACCTTTATATCTTTTAACCAACCGCGCAACATCAAGAGTGATTTTCTTGAAGTCAACCCGATCTTGTTCTATTTTTAAATTTAACGTTGGGCGCAAGTGCAACTCCCCTGCTCCTGCATGAGCATAATAGATAATCTCTTGGTCATATTGCTCCATTAACTCAGAAAATTCTGCTATGTAATCAGACAGACTCTCAAGCGGAACGGCAGTGTCTTCGATACATGCAACCGCTTTTTTATCTCCTACAAGATTTCCTAAAAGACCCAATCCCGCTTTTCTAAGCGTGGCGGAAGCTTCTATCTCCTCACCTCTTAAAACCGAATGGGCATAGGACAACCCGGTCTCTTCGATCGTGATTATAAGTTTTTTAAGGTCATTTTCCAGCTCCTCAGCGTCATCATTCCTTAATTCTAATAGTAGAATTGCTTTGGGATCGCCTTGAATAAAAAACCTATTTTTGGCCTGAGCAATATTGTCTTTGGTACAATCAAGTATGGTTTTGTCCATCATTTCACAAGTAAAAAGACGGTATTGCATGACAGGATATACGGCCGAAAGACATTTGCTTATACTCTCAAAATGAGCAGCTACTAAAACGCCATTTTGAGGCGGAAGAGCTTCTAGCTTTAATGTAATTGCGGTTGCAAACGCCAATGTTCCCTCACTTCCAGCGAGTAGTTTACTTAAGTTTATGGATAACTTTTCCGGATCACTCAAACCATCAATCAACGAATCAATTGCATATCCTGTATTTCGTCTATGGACATTGGCCAATGGAAATTCTTTTATGATTTCTTCTTGTATCGCTTTATCTGACAAGCGTTGCGTTATTTTTTTATAAATCGCTCCTTCTAAATCATTTTGATTTTGCTTTAATATTAACTCTTCTTGATTAAGCTCTTCAAAAACAACTTCAGATCCATCAGATAAAAAACATTCCAATCGAACTGTCTTATCGCGGGTTACTCCGTATTGAATCGATGTCGTCCCAGAAGAGTTATTTCCAACCATTCCGCCAATTGTACATCGATTGGAAGTAGAGGTGTTAGGCCCAAAAAAAAGTTGATGTGGTTTTAAATAATCATTAAGTTCATCTCTTATGATTCCTGGCTCAACAGTAATCAATTTGTTCTTTGGATCAAATTCAATGATTTTATTCATGTGCTTTGAGACATCAACTACAATGCCTTCTCCAACGCATTGCCCTGCCAAAGAGGTTCCTCCAGATCTTGGAATTAAGCTTATACGATTGGTTTTTGCAAAATCTACAATTCGTTTGATGTCTGATTTACTCTTTGGGAAACAAACAGCAATAGGATATTTTTTATAAACCGAGGCATCTGTTGCGTAAAGCTGTTGGTGCAAACGATCTGTTTCAATCGTTCCTTGGAGTTTGTTTTTTATATAGTCGAAATCCATTGATTAACTTTGTGGAATTCAAATATAAGTTATAATCCTAGTTTATTCTGATTCAATTAATAAATAACTTGAAGGGGATATTAATCTTCCAATTCATAAAATTTATTAATTTAGCAATATGATGAAAAAATTTATTACACTAAGTATAATTGTTTTGATAACGAGTTGCTCAGGCACACCAGGAGAGTTTTCAATAAAAGGTATGGCCGACACAAAGGATGGAACAATGATCTATAGGATAGTTGCAGATGCTAATAATCAGCCCATGATTATTGATTCTGTTGCAGTTGCTTCGGGTAAGTTTGAAATGAGTGGAATTGCTGAAACGCCTGACATTCAATTTCTTTCCGTTCAAAGTGTGAATGGAAATTTTCCACTTATTGTTGAATCAGGAACAATCAAAACTTCAATATATAAAGACAGTCTTAGCAGTTCTAGGGCTTATGGCACTGTTTCAAACGATGGTTTTATGACATATAAAGTAGAGACCAAAATGTTTGTCAATTCGCTCAACGCAATTGGGAAAGACATGCAGCAAGCGAGATTTGCTAAGGATTCGTTGTTATCAGCTGATTTACTAGAGCAGTATATTGATGTTCAAGGTGAAATCAAAGACTATGAGCTAGAATTTATTAAAACTAACGTAGATTCCTACATCTCTCCACTAATTCTTGAGCGGTTTCTTTTGTCTAAGCAAATTTCTAATGATGAGGTAAAAGCATTGTTTGATGGATTTACAGAAAGAATAAAAGCCAGTAAAACTGGTCAAAATATCGCCAAAGTAATTGATGTACCTGAGGTTCCAGCTCCAGCTAAAATTGGTCAATTGGCACCTGACTTTAATGGTCCTGATCACACAGGAAAAAATTTCACTTTAAAAGAAAATCTAGGTAAAATCACAATTGTTGATTTTTGGGCTTCTTGGTGTCGACCTTGTAGGGTTGAAAACCCTAATTTGGTAAATACCTATAACAAGTTGCATGACAAAGGGCTTGAGATAATTAGTATTTCGCTTGATAAAGACAAAAAAAGCTGGATCAAAGCCATTGAAGACGATGGTCTCAAATGGGATGGACATGTTTCAAATTTGAAATTTTGGAGTGAACCCATTGCAAAACTCTATCAAGTAACTTCTATTCCTGCTACTTTTATATTGGATGAGAGTGGTAAAATAATCGCTAAAAATCTAAGAGGATTGGCGCTTGAACAAAAAATTGAAGAGTTACTCCTTAACTAGTTGTTAAACAGGTTTTTATTATTGTAAAATAAATAGCCGCCAACGGCTATAATTCCTGCTAAAATCAGCAAGGTAAAACTAGATTCTACAATCACGCTTGGTAAAATGACAATGGTCGCCAGAAGCCCTGCAACTGATCCGCCAAAGTGTGCTGTATGTCCAATATTATCTTGTTGTTTTTTCATTCCGTAGAGCGTATATAACATATAACCTGCTGCAAACACATAACCCGGCAAAGGAATGGGGATAATCAATAAAGCCATTTTCATGTTGGGATATAAAAGCACCGCGCTGTAAACAATTCCCGAAACTGCACCACTGGCTCCCACTGCGCTATAATTGTTTTGATTGTTATGGAATTTAAATGAAAGGTAGTTTCCCAATAACAGACTTACCATATAAACCATAATAAACATAACTGCTCCCAAACGATAGTCCACTTGACCTCCAAAAAAATAGAGGGTAAACATATTGACAAACAAATGGTGATAATCTGCATGCAAAAACCCAGAACTTAGCATACGGATTTTTTCACCCGCTTTGATGCCTCCAATGTGAAATTTAAATTTATTGAAGAATTCCAAGTCTTTAAACCCCTTAATAGAAAATAGGATGTTTGCAATAATAACAACGGTAACAACAGAAGAAAGTCCTAACATGAAGCTTATAATTTCATTGACAAATATACTATCTTTACCGAAAACAAACCGTTTTGCATCGACTAACCTATCTTATTGTTTACCCTTTTATTTATGGGGTTGCTTCTCTACCCTTTCCACTACTATACTTGTTATCTGATTTTCTGTGTTTTGTGATGTACGACATTTTTGGATACAGAAAAAAAGTAGTTAGAAAGAACCTGATGCTTGTCTTTCCAGAAAAGGATAACAAATGGTATAAAAAGACAGAACGGAAGTTTTATCATCATATGTGTGATATTATGCTCGAGACCATAAAATCTTTTAAAATCTCTGAAGAAGAGATGAAAAAACGATTTAAAATAAAAAACATTGAAGCCTTAAAGCAGTTTGAAGAAAAAGACAGGAGTGTTATCGTTATGTGTGGGCATTATGCTAGTTGGGAATGGATGATGTCATTAGGGTATCACTTAAAACACAAAGGATATGGTATTTACACCCCATTAATCAATGAACATTTCGATCGATTGGTGAAACGTATAAGAAAAAGACACAATGCCTATGTGATTTCTAGGTATGAGGCTTTGGACACCATTCGCAACCATGATAAAAACAATGAGCGAGGGATTTACGGGTTTGCCAGCGATCAATCTCCACAACCCAAACCAAAATCTTACTGGCGAAAATTCTTAGGAGTTAAAGTTCCTGTTTTTTTAGGCGCTGAACTTTTAGCAAGAGAACTAAATTTTGCAATTGTTTTTGCAGAAATAAACAGGGTAAAAAGGGGGCATTATGAGGCAGAATTTAAAGTTTTAACAGAAAATCCAAAAGCGACAAAACCTAACGAAATTACAGATCTATTTACCGATTGGGTTGAAGCACAAGTTTACAATGACCCCTCCCAATACCTTTGGTCTCACAACCGGTTCAAACACAGTCACCTCGCTCCGAAAGATTAGGAGTTAGTTTCAATTTCTTCCAAAAATCGTTTTGCTAAATCGTCCGCTTCGACTTGAGAAGGAGCTTCCGTATATACCCTGATGATGGGTTCCGTATTAGATTTTCGCATGTGTACCCATGAGTTTTCAAATTCTATTTTAACCCCATCAATCGTTATTGGATTTTGTTTTGTATAATTTTCTTTCATTCTAATAAGCAAACCATCCACATCCCCTTTTGGGTCTAGGTTTACTTTTGCTTTGCTCATAAAATAAGCAGGATAAGAACTTCTTAATTCAGAAACTTTAAGCTCATTTTGACTCAATAAAGAAAGAAAAATTGCAATTCCAACCAAGGCGTCTCTTCCATAATGAAGCTCGGGATAGATAATTCCTCCATTTCCTTCCCCCCCGATCACAGCGTTGACTTCTTTCATTTTTTCAACAACGTTTACCTCCCCAACTGCACTGGCGTGATAAGTTCCTCCGTGTTTACTGGTTATATCAGCAAGTGCTCGTGTTGAAGATAGATTAGAAACTGTATTGCCTGATTTTTTTGATAAAACATAATCAGCACAAGCGACTAGGGTATATTCCTCACCAAACATTTCTCCTTTTTCGTCAACAAAAGCGAGACGATCGACATCCGGATCGACCACAATACCAAAATCTGCTTTGTGAGAAAGCACTTGGTTACAAAGTTCCCCCAAATGTTCTTTTAAGGGTTCTGGATTGTGTGGGAAGTTACCGTCAGGGGTACAATACAATTCAACCACTTCAACGTTTAATTCTTTAAGCAACATGGGTAATGCAATCCCCCCCGTTGAATTGACAGCATCAACAACCACTTTAAACTTTGTCTTCTTAATGTTTTCTAATTGAACTATCGGAAGGGCTAGAACTTGTTCAATATGACTTTCAATGGCGTTTGAAACTGGCGTAATTTTACCCAATTCATCAACACTTGCATAATTAAAATCTTTACTTTCTGCAATCTCAAGAATCTTCATGCCCGAATTTGCGTTTAGGAATTCTCCTTTATCATTTAATAATTTAAGCGCGTTCCATTGTTTTGGGTTGTGAGAAGCAGTTATTATGACCCCTCCTTGCGCTTTTAGTTCAACAACCGACATTTCAACTGTAGGTGTCGTAGAAAGGCCTAAGTCGATAACATCAATTCCCATTCCAACCAAGGTTTCATTGACCAAACTCTGAACCATTTTACCTGAAATCCGAGCATCTCTACCTACAACTACGGTATAATGGTCAGCTATAACATTTGATTTTAACCATGAAGCATAGGCAGAAGCAAATAAAACGGTATCTAATGGGGTAAGATTGCTTTGTGTTTTACCGCCTATCGTTCCGCGGATTCCTGAAATAGATTTTATTAATGTCATGTGGGGTTAAAAATATTAATTATAGGTAATTAGATCATAAAAATAAAAGGTTTTTACAAATTATGCCTAATAAGATGAATATTAATTTATATTGGGGTTAAACACCAAATAACGCAATGAATTATCTTGCCCATGTTTATTTATCTGGAAGTAATCCTGAATTGGCTGTGGGGAATTTTATCGCCGACAGTATTAAGGGAAAACAATACCTAGACTACCCTCCCATGATGCATAAAGGAATTTTATTGCATCGATCCATTGATGACTTTACGGATAAGCATGTCATATTTAAGAAACATGTTTCTCTTCTGTTTCCAAGATACAGGCACTACAGCCGGGTAATTGTGGACATGTACTACGATCACTTCTTGGCATTATATTGGGACAACTATCACAGCGACTCCTTGGAAGAATTTAGCTTGAGTTTTTATCAAACTCTAGAGGAAATGCAAGATTTATTTCCTGATTCAATTAAAAGAGTGATTCCAATCATCTCAAAATACAATTGGTTTTTGTCCTACAGAACCCTTTCTGGTCTTGAAAATATCCTCTTACAAATGTCTATAAGAACAAAATTCAAATCAGATCTTCACCATTCAATTGAGGAACTTGAATTGTATTATGAACTATTCAAAGCTGATTTTTTTGTCTTTTTCGATGCGCTTGAAAATTTTGTAAAAAACAAACTTGAACTTTTAGACTAAACTTAAAACTAAAAGACATTGATTCGGAGTAAATAGTCAATCTAAAGTGTTATTTTTGCAAAATTGACTATGGAGAAAACAGGGAACAACACAATTGATATACAAGGAGCAAGAGTTCACAATCTTAAAGACGTTTCGCTTCAAATACCAAGAGATAAATTAGTAGTTATCACAGGGCTTTCTGGAAGCGGAAAATCATCATTAGCTTTTGACACTATTTATGCCGAAGGACAAAGGCGTTACATGGAAACATTTTCGGCCTATGTAAGGCAGTTTCTAGGCAATCTAGAGCGACCAGAGGTAGACAAAATCGACGGACTTTCACCTGTAATTGCCATTGAGCAAAAAACCACCTCCAAAAGCCCACGTTCAACTGTAGGAACCATCACAGAACTTTATGATTATGTCCGTTTACTTTTTGCGAGGATCGGAACAGCTTATAGCTATGTTTCTAATCAAAAGATGGTGAATTATAATGATGAGCAAATTCTTGAATTAATTAAAAGCGAATATTCCCATAAAAAAATAATGTTGTTGTCCCCATTAATTAAATCTAGAAAAGGACATTATCGCGAGTTATTTGATTCGCTCTCGAGGCAAGGCTTTTTGAGAGTTCGCGTAGATGGGATTTTAAAGGACCTTAAGCCGGGAATGAAACTGGATCGTTATAAAACTCACGATATTGAGTTGGTAATCGACCGAATTCAGGTTAAGGATAATGAAACAGATCGCAATCGGTTGAATGAGTCGATTAAAACCGCCATGCATTATGGGGAAGATTCGTTACTTTTGATTGACATGGAAACTGAGGAGTTTCGTTACTTAAGTCGAAATCTGATGTGTCCTACATCTGGGATCTCCTACTCAATGCCAGAACCAAACTCCTTTTCATTTAATTCCCCTAAGGGAATGTGTAAAAACTGTAGGGGAATTGGAAACCAGCATGTTATAAATCCTAAAAAGATCATTCCAGACGAAAATATTTCGATCGACAAGGGAGGAATTGTTCCTTTAGGAGAAAAGAAAAGCAATTGGGGATTTAAGCAAATGGAAGTGATCGCAAAACGATATGATTTTTTACTTTCTGATCCTATCAAAAAAATTCCTGAAGAAGCCCTAGAAATTATTCTACGTGGTGGAAACGAGAAGTTTTCAGTCGCTTCAAAAACACTTGGAATTACAAGAGATTATAAAATAGATTATGAAGGAATAGAAAACTTTATCGCCAATCAATATGAACAAAATGAAAGTTCCGTCATTAAACGATGGGCGCTTTCTTTTATGGATGAAAAAAAGTGTCTTGTTTGTGAAGGATCACGCCTTAACAAAGATGCGCTCTATTTTAGAATAAACAAGAAAAACATTTCCGAAGTAAGTGCATTTGATCTCGGTGAATTGTTCGATTGGTTTGATAAAATTGAAAGTAAAATAAGCAAGAAGGAATTCAAGATTGCTGAGGAGATTATTAAAGAAATTAAAAATAGACTTCAATTTTTATTAGATGTAGGACTCAATTATCTTTCACTTAACCGATCCTCAAAATCCCTTTCGGGAGGTGAAGCGCAAAGAATAAGGCTTGCTACACAAATTGGATCTAAACTAGTAGGAGTGTTATATATTTTGGATGAGCCAAGTATTGGCTTGCATCAAAGAGATAACGAGCGTTTGATTAATTCATTGACCGCTTTGAGGGATATTGGAAATTCAGTCATTGTCGTTGAACATGATAAGGAAATGATTCTTAAGGCTGATCATGTGATCGACATTGGACCCAGGGCTGGTAAAAATGGTGGGGAGATTATCTCCGAAGGAACTCCTGAGATGCTTAAAAAAGCAAACACGTTGACTGCACAGTACCTCAACGAAGAAAAGTTTATTGAAGTTCCTAAAATCCGAAGAAAAGGAAATGGCCAAATTTTGAGGTTGGAGGGTTGTACTGGAAATAACTTAAAGAACATCAGTGTTGACTTCCCTTTGGGAATGATGATTGGTGTTACAGGAGTTTCGGGAAGCGGAAAATCCACATTAATTAATGAAACCCTCTACCCCATTCTGAACGAATATATCTACAATGCCGTCAAAAAACCAATGCCCTATAAAAAGATTGAAGGATTAAAGAACTTAGATAAAGTTGTCGATGTAAATCAATCTCCAATTGGAAGAACACCAAGGAGTAATCCTGCAACTTATTGTGGGGTGTTTAGTGAAATAAGAACCCTTTTTACGCTGACCCCTGAATCTCAAATTAGAGGATACAAACCGGGAAGATTTAGTTTTAATGTAACTGGAGGAAGATGTGAAACCTGCCAAGGAGGAGGAATGAAAGTGATTGAAATGAATTTTCTTCCTGATGTTAACGTAGAATGCGAGACCTGTAATGGTAAGCGTTTTAATAGAGAAACGCTTGAGATTCGATACAAAGGGAAATCAATTTCGGATGTCTTAGAGATGACCATAAATCAAGCTTGTGAGTTTTTTGAAAGTATTCCTAAAATTTATAGAAAACTAAAAACCATACAAGATGTTGGTCTTGGCTACATCGCTTTAGGGCAGTCCTCAACGACACTTTCAGGAGGAGAGGCACAAAGAATTAAATTGGCAACAGAATTATCGAAAAAAGACACGGGTCAAACCATCTATATTTTAGATGAGCCCACGACGGGGCTTCATTTTGAGGATGTGCGCGTCTTGTTAGAAGTGCTCAATCAATTGGTAGGAAAAGGAAATACGGTCTTGATCATCGAACACAACATGGATGTCATCAAACATGTAGACTACTTGATTGACATAGGGCCTGAAGGCGGTAAAAAAGGAGGACTCATCGTAGGACAAGGAACTCCAGAAGAATTAATTAAAATTAAAAACAGTTATACTGGAAAATACTTAGAAAAAGAACTTAAACATAATCCCAAATGAGCTTATCTGAAAACAAAACTAAAAACTGGAATGAAGTAAAAGCCAATGACTCCTGGGCTTTATTTAAAATAATGGGAGAATTCGTCAATGGATACGAAAAAATGAGTGCCATTGGACCTTGCATTTCTGTTTTTGGATCTGCACGAACGGCCCCAGACCATCCACAATACAAGTTAGCCGTCGAGATTTCAGAAGCTATCGTAGAATCGGGACTAGGTGTCATAACTGGTGGTGGACCAGGAATCATGGAGGCTGCAAACAAAGGAGCCAGAAATGCAGGAGGAACCTCGGTTGGCCTAAACATCAACCTCCCTTTCGAACAAAAGCATAACGAGTTCATTGATCAAGATAAATTGATGAATTTTGAGTATTTTTTTGTTAGAAAAGTAATGTTTATAAAATACTCCCAAGGTTTTGTGGTCATGCCAGGAGGCTTAGGAACTCTCGATGAACTTTTCGAAGCACTTACCTTGATTCAGACAGAAAAAATAAAACGATTCCCCATCCTCCTGGTCGGAAAAGAGTTTTGGTCTGGAATGGTAGGATGGATTAAAGACGTACTTTTAAAAGAAAACAAAATCAACCCCGATGATCTTGATCTTGTAAGAGTAGTCGACACGAAAGATGAGGTTATTGAATGTCTAGAAGAGTTTTACAAAAAAGAATACTTTAGACCTAATTTTTAAAGCTTAAACTATTAATCAAAAGTTCCTCTTCTTAATTCTCTTTTGCATAGGAGTTTATTCTTTTGCTCAGGATTCTATTGATTATAACATCAATGGAGAAATTGATTTTGAAAATAATAAAATTCAAATTCAGCAAAATCTATCTTTCACAAATCCTGCTTTAAAACCACTAGATACCATTTTCCTTACAGATTGGGCGAATTCGTTTTCTAGTAAAAAAACACCCTTGGCCAAAAGAGCAGTTGAAGAATATGATCGGAAAATTCACATTTCAAATAAAAAGAAACTTGGTTATACTGAAATAGGCACCATAAACGCCTCAGGCGAAGAATTAGCTTGGGAGAGACTTAATGACCAGCAGGACATTATTAGGATTGTTTTGAAGCGTCCGTTAGGGGTTGGTCAGCGAATAAAACTGAACCTTGATTACCTTATAAAGCTTCCGGATGCAAGGTTCACGGGATATGGGCGGGACAATGAGCAAATAAACCTTAGGTATTGGAACCTATCGCTTAGTCCATTCTTCAACGAAGAATGGCACAATTACAGCAACATAAATATTACAGATTACAGCGTTCAACATGCAAACTACAAGGTGCAATTTACTTCAAACAAAAAACTGAATATTTTTAGTAATTTAAATAATATTGATTCAAAAAATGAAAATCATTTTCATTTTTTTGGAACTCAAAAAAAAGAAGCAGAATTTGTAATCACGACTGAGGATCGATTTGAAAAATTCGTAATTAATGATCAAAAAATAATAGAAACTAATTTCTTCTTGGGATTCGATGATAAGCAGGAGGCGCAAAAGACCCTAGAGAAGATTGATGGCTTTGTTTCAAGTTTAATTGGAAAGAAACAAGACGGTAAAATATTAGTTCCGCTTCGGACTTATTCAAATAATCCTTTTTATGGATTAAATGATTTACCAAAAATTCTAACTCCCTTTGAAAAAGAATTTTTAACAGAAATTAGTTTTTTAAAAACTTATTTACACCATTACCTCAATCAAAACATTTCTGTTGACATAAGAGAAAAACATTGGTTAATTGGGGGCTTACAAACTTATCTGATTATAAAGTATATAGAAAAATTCTATCCCAATAAAAAATATTTAGGACGGATTGCTGACTTTAAAATTTTGAAGGGATACGTGTTTTCTGATTTAAAATTCAATGAAGGGTTTATCTTCTACTCTGAATTTATGGTTCGAAACAACCTACATCAGTCAGACTTTACCTCAAAAGAGCAATTAATAAAATTTAATGAAAAAATTGCTTCCCCCTATCACGTCGCAATCGGATTTAGGTTTTTAGAAGAATACATTGGTACGGATGTCATGAAAATAGCAATTAAGGAATACATCAATACTTCCAACGCTGAGACTGATTTTATCAAAATTTTAAAAAGCAAAACTGAGAAAGACATAAATTGGTTTGACAAAACTTATTTAAGTAGTAGAAAGGCAATGGATTTTTCCATTGAAAAAGTGACAAAAGTAAACGACAGCTTAAAAATTGATGTTTTAAGTAAAAACGGAAGTCAAATCCCATTTTTAATCAGCCAAGTTAAACAAGACAGTTTATTAGATTTAAAATGGTATGAGTCCAAAGGTGAAAATACTCAAATCATAATAAAAAACCTGGCTGGAGATTATGTAGCCGTGAATCCAAAATTTAGATTGCCGGAAACCAATTCGAAGAATAATTGGAGGTTCTTGAAGAACAAAGCCAATTTCAAACCCATTCATTTTAGTTTATTTAAGGATTATGAGACTCCAAAAAAAACACAATTGTTTTTTATGCCTGATGTAAATTACAGTCTATATGATGGCATAGTAATCGGATCAAAATTTTATAATAATGGAGTTACATTCAATAAATTAAATTTAGAATTAAAGCCACTTTATTCATCAGAAGAAAACACTTTGGTTGGGAGTTTTAGAGGCTCCTATGTCTTTCAGAATCAGGAAAAAAACAATTACAGAACTCAATTAAACATCTCTGCAAGCAGCTATTTTTATGACAAAAAATCTCGCTATCAAATTCTAGTTCCAGGGATCACTTTTTATTTCAGAACTCCCGATTTAAGATCTAATAAAAGACATTATTTAAGATTGTTTTATTACGATGTGGAACGGGAGGAATCAATAGATGCAGATCCTAATTATCAAATATTAAATTTTAGGCATAATTTCACAAACAGAAATGCCATCTATGATTTTAAGACCGAAGGTAGTTTTCAGGTCTCAGATCAGTTTGGAAAGGTTGATTTTACAGCTGAATTAAGAAAACTCCTCACCAACGGAAGGCAACTGGGGATTAGATTTTTTGCAGGTAAATTCTTGTGGCATAATCAAACTTCAACTAAATTTTTTGATTTTAATCTCGTGCGTCCCAAAGACTATATGTTTAGATACAATTATTTTGGTAGGTCAGAAAGTGATGGAATTTATAGTCAACAAATAGTGATGTCAGAAGGAGGGTTTAAATCAATTCACAATCCTAGTTCTGCAAATGACTACCTGCTCGCTACAAATCTAACGTTAGGGGTTTGGAAATGGGTTGAAGCTTATGCAGATTTTGGTTTGGTGAAAAACAGAAATATAAAGGCAAAATCATTTTTTGGCTCTGGAATCCGATTGAACATGGTTCCTGATTATTTGGAAATCTTTTTTCCTGTTTACGGCTCTGATGGATTTGCATTTGATGAAACTCCCTATGAGCAAAAAATCAGATTTATCCTTACTTTAAGCTCTAATCAATTATTTACGTTGTTTTCCCGAAAATGGTTTTAAACCCACTGGGAATAGGGAAACGAATAGTCTAGTGAGAATACTTTATTAGTCCTATTAAAATTTTGTATTTTTGCACAGCGAAATGGAAAACGAAATTAGAGAAAACCTAACGGTCTTAAGTCAAAATGAATTCAAAGATCGTGTTCTAAAAGACTTTAGAATTATTTCACTTAGTCGAGCTTGCAGTGTCCTCGGTAGACGTGAGGTGCTTACAGGGAAAGGGAAGTTTGGAATTTTCGGAGATGGAAAAGAGGTTGCTCAGGTTGCCTTAAACCACTTTTTCAATAAAGGTGATTTTCGATCTGGATATTATCGCGATCAAACTTTGATGATCGCACAGGGTTTTTTAAGTCCACAACAACTATTCGCAGCACTTTATGCACATCCTGATGTTAATCATGAACCCATGTCAGCCGGAAGGCAAATGGGAGCCCATTTTTCCACAACACTTGTTAATGAAAAAGGAGAATGGCTCGATCAAATTAAATTAAAAAACCACATTTCTGATATTTCGCCAACTGCTGGTCAAATTCCTCGCTTGGTTGGACTTGCTCAGGCCTCTAAAATCTACCGATCACTAAAAATAAATGGAAGTGAGAAGTTTTCAAAAAATGGAAATGAAATCGCTTGGGGTACTATCGGAAATGCCAGTACCAGTGAGGGGATGTTTTTTGAGGGAATCAATGCAGCAGGAGTTCTTCAAATTCCCATGGTAATTAGTGTTTGGGATGATGGTTATGGCATTTCTGTTGAAAACAAACAACACACTGTTAAAGAAAGTATTTCAGCGGCTCTAGAGGGTTTTAGAGCATCCGAAGAAAGTAACGGAATTGAAATTTTAACCGTCAACGGGTGGGATTATCCTGCACTAATTAAAACTTATTCTTATGCTGCCAAAATAGCAAGAGAAGAACATACTCCGGTTTTGGTTCACGTTTTGGAACTTACCCAACCGTTAGGTCATTCTAGTAGTGGTTCGCATGAAAGGTATAAGTCAAAAGAAAGACTCAATTGGGAAAAAGAAAATGACTGTAACGTTAAAATGAGAGAATGGATTCTCTCTAACGGAATCGCTACAGAAGTGGATCTTAAATTTATTGAAAAAGAAGTAATGGAAGAAGTTCGCTCGGCCAAACTTAAGGCTTGGAGTGAATATCAAGCGCCGATTATTAAAATAAAAAAAGAATTTAATGTTTTTTTAGATCAATTTTTATCACAATCTAACAACGATGTTGCGTTAAAAATGATCCGTAAAAATCTGAATGATAAGACAGAGTTGTTCTATCATGATATTGTTTCTGCCGCAAGACAGTCACTTCCTGTTCTGAATAGAAGTAAATTAAACAATACGAATGAATTTAAGCGTTGGTTAAAAATATTAAAGGCACACCTTCAAGATAAATTTTCTTCTCATCTTTATAGTGAAGGGATTAATGGAACCTCGCACGTTGTTCCTTCAAAACCAATCTACGAAAAAGACGCACCACTTATCGACGGTCGAGTCATTTTGCGAGATAACTTTGACAAACTCCTTGAAAAATATGATCGCCTGATTATTTTCGGAGAAGACAGCGGTAAAATTGGAGGGGTCAATCAGGGATTAGAAGGGTTACAAGAAAAATACAACGACATTCGAGTTGCGGATACAGGAATCCGTGAAGCAACCATTGTGGGTCAAGGAATAGGCATGGCTTTAAGAGGATTAAGGCCAATTGCTGAAATTCAATATTTAGATTATATTCTTTATTGTATTCACACCTTGAGTGATGATTTGGCTTCACTCAGCTACAGAACCATAGGAAGACAATTGGCGCCACTAATCATTCGCACACGTGGACACCGCCTTGAAGGAATTTGGCATTCGGGTTCCCCAATGGCTGCAATGGTTCATTTACTAAGAGGAATCCATATTGTTGTTCCTAGAAATATGACACAAGCTGCTGGTTTTTACAATACCCTAATGAAAGCCAATCAACCTGCCATTGTTGTTGAATCGCTAAATGGCTATAGATTAAAAGAAAAAATGCCATCTAATTTGGGTGATTTTTGCCTTCCTGTAGGAGAGGTTGAACTATTAAAAACCGGGAAAGACATCACCTTAGTTTCATACGGTTCCACACTCAGAATGGTTCATAAGGTGGCCCAGAAATTAATGGGTTATGATATTGATGCTGAAGTCATCGATATACAAACACTTATTCCTTTTGACCTGGCGGGTGCGATCAAAGAAAGTATTGCCAAAACGAATAAGCTTCTGATCATTGACGAAGACATGCCAGGTGGTGGCGCTGCTTATATTTTACAACAACTCCTAGACAACCAAAAAATATACCCACTTTTGGACAGTGAACCACAATTGTTATCGGCTAAAGAACATCGAACTGCTTATGCCGAAGACGGTGATTATTTCTCAAAACCTTCTGAAGATGATATTTTTGAAAAGGTTTATGGCTTAATGCATGAATCAAACCCAAATAAATATCCGTCTATTTAATTAAGCTGCAAAGATCTTAATGATCATGTCTTGCAAAACGCCTTGATGATTAATGGTTTTGACCCCAACTCCTTTACTTTTTAGATCTGCTTCTAGTATAAAAGAAATCGCCCGACTCGATTGTTTCATATTAAAGAACCTGCTAGCTTGTTCATAATCCTTAATGAAAAAAGGATTAACACCCAACACAGATGCAGCGCTCTTTTTTTCTGAAAGACCATGAAACATAAGTAATCGTCTGAAAAAAGTATACATCCCCCCTATTGTAAGCACCAAAGGATGGCTCTTTGGATTTTCCGCCATGTATTTAATGATCATTGTACATTTTGAAAAATCACGAATTCCAAGAGCTTTGTATAACTCAAAATTATTATAATCCTTGCTAAACCCAACATGCTTTTCAATCAATTCAGGGGTGATTAGCGTACCTTCGGGAAGAATGATTTTAAGCTTTTCAATTTCATTTTGAATTTTGTTTAAATCACTTCCCAAAGCCTCCCCAAGTAACTGGAGTCCAAGCGCATCTACTTTGAGAGTAGTCAATTGAATTTTTTCTTTAATCCATGGCCCTATTTGATTGTCATACAATTCCTTGGACTCTAGTAATTTGCCATATTTCGTTGCTGCCTTATATAACTTTTTGCGCTTGTCAAATGCTTTGTGCTTGTAACAAAGTACCAGTATTGTTTTGGGCTGAAAGTTGGACAAATAATCTGCTATTAAATCCAAAGAACGATCCATATGCTGCGCCTCACGAACCACAACCAAATGGTAGGGAGCTAGCATTGGGAAACGCTTTGCAGTCTCAATCACTTGTGAAGCATCTACGTCTTTACCGTAGAAAAGAGAGTAGTCAAACGATTTAGAGGATTCATCAGTCAGACGATCGGTCAACAAAGCTTCAACTTGGTCGATAAAATAAGCCTCAGTTCCAGAGAGTAAATAAAATGGCGCATAATCTCCTTTGGAAATTGTGGATATTAACTGCTTAAATTCGTGCATCTTAAAAAATTATATGCAATTTTGTAATATGGAAAAATTAAATTTTCCCGATTATTCATTTCCGCTTAAAAGTAAGGAAAATAAACCCTACATTTTTGATGTTATTCGAAAAAAATGGTTGGTTCTTACTCCTGAAGAATGGGTGAGACAGCACTGCGTCCATTTCTTGGTCAATGATAAGAACCATCCCGCATCTCTTATTCAAGTTGAAAAAACCATTGAAGTAAATCAGACTAAAAAGCGCTACGATCTAATTGCTTATAACAAAAACAAAGAAGTTGAAATTCTTGTAGAATGCAAGTCGCCTACAGTTGCCATCACTCAGAAAACCTTTGATCAAATCGCACAATATAATTTTACTTTAAAAAGTAAATATCTTATGATCACCAATGGAATAAAACATTTTTATTGTAAAATGGATTTTGATAAAAAAAGCTATACCTTCCTAGAGGAACTCCCCCAATACATAAAAAAATATTAAAAATGAGAGTGGCAATTGTAATATTAAATTGGAATGGTGAAGCACTTTTGCGCCGTTTTTTACCAGCAGTGGTGAACAACTCCCCAGATGCAACAATCCATGTCATTGACAACAACTCTTCTGATGATTCAATACGTTACATTGCAGAAAACTTTTCGGAAGTGAACCAGATTTTATTAAACAAAAATTATGGATATGCAGGTGGGTACAATGAAGGTTTAAAAGAAATAGACGCCGATTTGGTTTGTTTGTTAAACAATGACGTAAAAGTACAATCTGGATGGTTGCCACCTGTAATTGATCATTTTATAAAAAACGAAAACACAGTTATTGCCCAACCCCACCTGATGGATTTAAATAATCCAAATAAATTTGAATATGCCGGAGCAGCCGGTGGATATATTGATCGTTTGGGCTATCCATATTGTAGAGGGCGCATATTTAATGAGCTCGAAGAAGATGATGGACAATTCGATACAGATGAAAAAATATTTTGGGCCAGTGGTGCATGCTTTTTTATTCGATTGCAAGAATTCAGGTCATTGGGAGGATTTGACGCAAATTTTTTTGCACATCAAGAAGAAATAGACTTGTGTTGGCGTGCGTTCAATGAAGGGTTCGAAACAATGTCTATTTCGACTTCAAAGGTTTATCATTTGGGTGGAGGAACATTGCGACCCTCCTATCGAAAGAGCTTTTTAAACTTTAGAAACTCGTTGTTTTTACTCTATAAAAATTTACCTGAAAAAGTGTTTTTTAGAATATTCGAGCGAATGATTTGGGATGGTGTAGCTGCTTTTTATTTTTTATTAAAACTTGAATTTAGATCAGCTATTGCAGTACTTCACGCTCACTTTTCATTTTATTTTCATTTGTTTACGAAGAAAATTATTCGCAAGAAAAGTGTTAAAAAGAATAACTATTTTAAACTAAAAAGTTTGCCCATTCGACATTACATAAATAATAATAGTAAATTCTTACAGCTTTAAGCAGTGTTTTTAACTATTTATATTATTTTTACGACAGATTAATAAAAAATACATCCACTAAAATGAAAAAAAACTATTCAATTGCTATAGTTATTGCACTTTTTCTTGTTTCTTGTGTATCACAAAAAAAGTATGCTGAACTAGAAACATTACAGCAAAACACGAAAGAGCTACTTGATTCTGCTACCGTAAAACTAAACACTTGTAACGAAGAAAAAGAAGCTTGTGATGCAAGTCTTGCTTCAATTCAAGAGCAAGTAAAGTTTTTGAAAGCAAACAATCAAGATTTAATCAACAACATCGGAAACCTCACAACACTTTCTCAAAAAGGTGCTGAAAATCTCGAAATGTCTCTAGAGAGCATGAAAGAAAAAGATGTTCGTATCCAACGCATGCAAGATGCTGTTACTAAGAAAGATTCTGTTACACTTGCTTTAGTTACTAGCCTGAAAGGTGTGTTAGGAAATTTGAGTGATGATGACATCCAGATCAATGTAGAAAAAGGTGTTGTTTATGTTTCAATTTCTGATAAATTGCTTTTCAGAAGCGGAAGTTATACGGTTACAAAACAAGCAAAAGATGTCTTAGGAAAAGTTGCTAAAGTTGTAAATGACAAGCCTGAACTTGAATTTATGGTTGAAGGTCACACTGACAACGTTCCAATCAAATCTGATGGAATACTAGATAACTGGGATCTTTCTGTAAAGAGAGCTACAGCTGTTGTTCGTATTCTTGAAAAAGACTTCGCTGTTGCACCTGCTCGTATGACTGCTGCTGGTAGAAGTTTCTATGTACCATTGATGGAAAATGATTCTCCTTCAAACAGAGCTAAAAACAGAAGAACTCGTATTGTTGTTCTTCCTAAATTAGATCAGTTTTACGATCTGATCGAACAAGGAATGAAAGCTGCTAAATAGTTTTAAGACTTTAATTCATATATGAAAAAGCTGCCTTTTTAAGGTGGCTTTTTTTTTAGATTAAACTCAAATCTCCCTTACCTTCTCTTTCTATCTTAACCTCTCCTTCACAAAGGTTTACAATGGTTGAGGGAATGTTCCCCCCAAAACCACAGTCCATCATCAAATCAATTTTACTTTCCCAGTTTTCGAAAATCTCATCCGGATCAGTAGTATAATCAATGATCTTATCTGCATCATGAATAGAGGTTGTTATCAATGGGGCTTCTAAAAGCTCCAACAGCGCCATGAGAATTGGGTGGTCTGAAATTCTTATTCCAATAATACTTTTCTTCTCGAAAGGTTTTGAAAGTTTAACGGAGGGCAACAAAAAGGTATACGGGCCAGGAAGACATCTTTTTAGAATCTTAAAATTGGAATTACTTATGGGTTTGGTATATTTTGCCAATTCATTAAAATCTTTAAGGATAAAACTAAAAGAAGCCTTTTCTAATTTAACTTCTTTAATTTGTGCCAATCGATTAAGGGTTTTAATTTGGTTGCTTAGGCATCCCACCGCATATACCGTATCAGTTGGATAAATAATTAAGCCTCCTTTATTAAGGACAGCTGCTACTTGTTTAAGCAGCTTTAGATTTAGACTTGAGTTATAAAAAGTTAATACTTCAGCCATTATTGGTTTAAAATCTTAAGTTTGGCAAAGCGCAATAGCAGGTTCTTCACCCCTATTCCCCTGAATTCAATGGCTGCTTTCTTATCATTTCCCTTTCCTTCAATTTGCATTACTTTTCCTTTACCAAACCGGCCATGTTCAACTTCCATTCCTTCGGTTAGGTTTAATAATTCAGTTGAGGGTGGAGCAGAAGCACTACTTTCAGCGCTGTTTAACTTCCTGAGTTTTCCCAATTGATTTTGACTGGGCGAAGTGTTTACTTTAATAGGACTCGTTTTAGGCTTTGGTTTTGCCTTATATTGATAACTGTTTGAAGAAGGAGTGTCATCAAATATACCCTTGTTTAAAAGGGGTTTAAAAACATAATCGTCTTTAGGAATATCAAACTCTAAATATTTAGAATCCATTTCTTCAATAAACCGGCTAGGTTCTGCATCTATTAATTTCCCCCAACGGTAACGGTTCTGTGTATAGGTGACAACCGCATGTTCCTCAGCCCGCGTAAGTGCTACATAAAAAAGTCTTCTTTCTTCTTCCAATTCACTCCGAGTATTCATGCTCATGGCGGAAGGAAACAAATCTTCTTCCAACCCAACAACAAAAACAACTGGAAACTCCAATCCTTTCGCCAAGTGAATCGTCATCAGAGAGACCTGATCAGCATTGGGATCTTTCTCATTGTCAAAATCAGTAGCCAAAGCAACATCTTCTAAAAACTCTGCAAGTACTCCACTCGCATCAGCAATTTCAATTTGACCTTCAACAAAATCCTTAATTCCATTGAGTAATTCTTCAATATTCTCAACTTTTGAAACTGCCTCGGGGGTGCCTTCTTTTTTTAGCTCATGAACTATCCCGGTTTTCTTTGTGACAAGATCAGCAATCTCAAAGGCATTCAATCGGTCATTTTCAATTTGTAGTGTTTTGATGGTGGTGATAAAGTTAACCAGTTTGGTCAGTGTGCCTCCATTTACAGGTAGGTTGATTTTAGCAGCATTCTCAATGGTTTCATAAAGAGAAAGATTATTTTCTTTGGCACCAATCAACAGTTTATCAATCGTTGTTTGCCCAATTCCTCGCGCAGGATAATTGATAATTCTTTTTAAACTTTCTTCATCTTTGGGATTAATAATTACCCTTAAATAGGCCAGTAAATCTTTGATCTCTTTTCGCTGGTAGAAAGATACTCCACCAAAAACCCGATAGGGAATATCACGCTTTCTGAGGGCGTCCTCCATCGCTCTTGACTGAGCGTTGGTTCTATAAAGAATTGCGAAATCACTATTTTTTCTTTGATCCTGCATTTTCCCCTCAAAAATTGTAGCCGCAACTTCTCGGCCTTCATCAGCATCTGTCGCGCAGCGTTTAACTTTGATTTTACTTCCCTCCACATTAGAGGTCCAAACTACTTTGTCTATTTTGGTTTGGTTGTGGTGAATAATAGAATTGGCAGCGTTCACGATGTTTTTGGTAGAACGATAATTCTGTTCCAAGCGATAAAGCTTTACATCCTCATAATCTTTTTGAAAATTTAAGATGTTGTTAATATTTGCGCCTCTAAAACCGTAAATACTTTGCGCATCATCTCCTACAACACAAATATTTTGAAATTTGTCTGATAACGCCCGAACAATTAGATACTGAGAGTGATTGGTATCTTGATACTCATCGACCATGATGTACCTGAATCTATTTTGATACTTTGCCAGTACTTCTGGATACATGTTGAGCAACTCGTTGGTTTTTAACAATAAATCATCAAAATCCATGGCACCCGCTTTAAAACATCGGTCTACGTATTCTTTATAAATCTCTCCCACTTTCGGTCGCCTCGACATGGCATCAGCTTCTTGCAGTTCTGAGTCTTTAAAATAAGCCTTGACTGTTATTAAGCTGTTTTTAAAAGCTGAAATCCTATTTTTAATCTGCTTAAACTTATAAATGTCTTTGTCTAGCTCCATTTCTTTTATGATGGAAGACACCAATCGGTTAGAGTCTTGAGTGTCATAAATGGTAAAGTTTCTTGGATAACCAAGTTTGTCAGCTTCCTCTCTAAGGATTCTTGCAAAAACAGAATGAAAAGTTCCCATCCATAAATTTTTGGCTTCACTTTCGCCAACAAGTTCAGCGATTCTGGATTTCATCTCGCGAGAAGCCTTATTTGTAAAGGTCAATGCCAGTATTGAGAAAGAATCAATGCCTTGACTCATCAGGTATGCAATTCGATAAGTTAAAACCCTCGTCTTACCAGATCCGGCTCCAGCAATAACAATCAGCGGGCCTTCTTTGTGAAGTGTCGGGCCGATTTGAGCTTCATTAAGCGTGCTTAAATGCGTTTTTAGTAGATTCTCCATGCGACTACTAAATTAAGTATTTGGGGAAACATTGTAGGCCTTAAATACTATTTGTTAATAAATTGATTTTCTGCAAATTTAAATCCCTTATCCCACCAATTTTGCATTTTTTTCTTGTTGAAAATCAACGAATTGGTCGTCAAAACTGTTGGCGTATAAAACAGATTGATTTTTACCTCTTTCTGTTTTGCGACTAACTTGCCAATTTTAATGTTTTGATATTCAATTCTATCCCCCATAAAGCCAAAGATCGTACTCAAAGCATCAAAAGGGTTTCGGGCATGCATTCTATTTGTTTGTGGAAATTCTGTATCCAAAATGATCGTATCAATTGTAGTTGCGCCCATCCGAATTGCCTGCTCAATAGGCACGATTGTCCCCAGGCCACCATCGGCATATTCACATTTATTTTTAGTAACCAGGGACATGAATGGAACATAGTTACATGAAATCCAAATCCAATCAAGGTAATCCTCATAAGAGCAATTGCTAAGTTGTTTATACTCTACGTTATGGGTTGAAAGGTTGGTGACCGTGATACAAATCTCCTTAGCTGATTCTTGAAGAAAAAAAAACTCTTCTTGCGTAATCTGTTTTGCAATTAATTTCCTCAAATTATTGCTCTCTCCAAAAGTTTTTCTACCCCGGATGAAATTCTTCAATACATTAAAGTGATTGATTCCGATTGAATCAAAACCATTCTTATGCTTGATTGTAAAAGGACAATTGTCAAAAATACTTTTCTGGCTTACCGAGGTAAAAGCAGCCTTTACCTTTTCAATTTTGTTTAATGCAAGATGTGTTACCAATAAACTTCCTGTAGAAGTTCCGAGGAAAATATCATAATTAAATTTCTTCTCCTCAATCAAATATTCGGCAACACCCCCAGCAAAAGCACCTTTACTCCCACCGCCTGAAATTACCAATGCTCTCATTCGTTAATTAATTGTTTTTATCCGAAATTAGTCGAAGTTTTAAACAATTCAAATCGAATCGAGATAAATAAATTATTTTCGTTAAAACACATGGATTCATTACAAACTCCCATAGCGTATTTAAAAGGGGTTGGCCCCAACCGAGCTAATCTGTTAAAAGACGAGCTTGGTATCTCTACCTATCAGGATTTACTTCATTTTTTCCCTTATCGGTACATTGACCGAAGTCAGTTTTACTCCATAAATGATTTACCAAGAAACACTTCAGAAGTTCAAATAATAGGAGAAATAATTAGTTTTAAATTAATCCAACAACAACGTGGAAAACGTTTGGTTGCCATTTTCTCTGACGGAAAAAGCAACATGGAATTGGTTTGGTTCAGAGGTCAAAAGTGGATTCAAGATACTTTAAAAACTAATACGCCCTATGTCATCTTTGGGAGACTCAGCTGGTATGGTGGAAAACCAAGCATTCCCCACCCTGAAATGGAACTTGAAGATGCTTTTAAAAAAGGACCTCCTAGAGCGTTACATGCGGTTTACCCTAGCACTGAAAAGCTTTTGTCTAAAGGAATTTCGCAGCGGGTATTGACTAAAATAATGATGGAACTATTTCAAACCATTAAAACTTCATTTGTTGAAAGTATTCCTGAAAAAATAATTGAAAAATACAAGTTAATCACTAAGGATGCAGCATTGCGTAATGCGCACTTTCCAATTGATCAAAAAACGCTTACTGCCGCTCAGAACCGATTGAAGTTCGAAGAATTGCTTTTTATTCAGTTACAACTATTGATGAAAAACATGCAGAGAAAACAGAAAATAAAAGGTTTTGTCTTTAAAAAAGTAGGAGAGAATTTTAATGATTTTTATAAAAATAAACTACCCTTTGAATTAACCAAAGCCCAACAAAGAGTGTTGCGAGAAATAAGAAAAGACGTGGGAACAGGTCGACAAATGAACCGTTTGCTGCAAGGTGATGTTGGTTCTGGAAAAACGATTGTTGCACTCATGAGCATGCTGCTGGCCAAAGACAATGGATTCCAGTCTTGTTTGATGGCTCCTACCGAAATTCTTGCCAGGCAACACTATCAATCGTTGTCCGAACTTCTGAGAGGACTTGACGTAAATATTTCAATACTCTCAGGAAGTTCTAAAAAATCAGAACGAGCGGTGATTAGTGAAGATCTTCTTTCAGGAAAACTTGACATTTTGATCGGCACTCATGCCGTTATTGAAGACCATGTGACATTCTTAAACTTAGGTTTAGCAATCGTGGATGAACAACACCGTTTTGGGGTGGCACAACGCGCTAAATTATGGCGTAAAAACACAATCCCTCCACATGTATTGGTCATGACAGCAACTCCGATCCCCAGAACACTTGCAATGAGTCTGTATGGAGACCTAGATATCTCAGTAATTGATGAGCTCCCCCCTGGTAGAAAACAGGTAAAAACAATTCATCGATATGACAGTAACCGTTTAAAGATATTCAAGTTCATATTTGATGAAATCCAAAAAGGAAGACAAATCTATATTGTTTATCCCTTAATTCAAGAATCTGAAACAATGGATTACAAAGATCTTATGGATGGATATGAAAGTATTGCACGCCACTTTCCTCCACCTCAATTTCAAATTAGTATCGTTCATGGTAAAATGAAAGCGGCTGACAAGCAATATGAAATGGAAAGGTTTATTAAGAAAGAAACACAAATAATGGTTGCCACCACTGTAATTGAAGTTGGAGTAAATGTCCCCAATGCATCTGTAATGATTGTTGAGAGTGCAGAACGCTTTGGATTGTCCCAGCTACATCAATTGCGAGGGCGTGTGGGAAGAGGAAACGAGCAAAGTTATTGTGTATTGATGAGTAGTAATAAACTCAGCCAAGATGGAAAAACAAGATTGGAAACCATGACCAGAACGACTGATGGATTCGAAATTGCAGAAGTTGACTTAAGATTGCGCGGACCAGGAGATCTAATGGGAACCCAACAAAGCGGAATACTTCAGCTAAAAATTGCTGACATCATTAAAGACAATGAGTTGTTAAAAATTGCTAGAAAAGATGCTTTCGAAATTCTAAAACTAGACCCTACATTAAGTTCTGTAGAGAACAGACCACTCCTACAAACCTTGGCAAAAATGAAAGCATATAGAAACATCTGGAATTACATCAGTTAAATTAAATTAAATGTTAAGGATTCTTATATTTGCAATCGATTGAATCAAACGACAATTCGCTATAAATGAAAATATCATTCAACTGGGTTAAACAATTTTTAAAAATAGACCTCCCTACCCTAGAAGTTTCTGAAATGCTCACCAATCTTGGCCTTGAAGTAGAAGGTGTAACAACTTTCGAATCTGTAAAGGGTGGTCTTGAGGGCGTCATTATTGGAGAAGTATTGTCTTGTGATCAACATCCAGACGCTGATCGGCTAAAGGTTACCCAAATCGACTTGGGCGATAAAAAGGTTCAAATCGTCTGTGGCGCTCCCAATGTAGCAAAAGGTCAAAAAGTTGCCGTAGCAACCGTTGGAACAACTCTTTATGATAATGAAGGAATTGCATTTAAAATTAAACAAAGTAAAATCAGAGGTCAAGAAAGTTTTGGAATGATCTGTGCCGAAGATGAACTTGGTCTTGGTACTTCCCATGAGGGAATTATGGTTTTGTCTGATGAATTAAAACCTGGGGCACCCTGCAGTGAAGTTTTCAATATAGAAAAAGACCATGTTTTTGAAATAGGACTTACCCCCAACCGATCAGATGCAATGAGTCATATGGGGGTCGCAAGAGACCTAAAGGCATTGTGTATTTTCAAAGAAATTGATTTTGAATGGAATTCACCCAATGCGGCACGATTTAAAATCAAAAATACGACCAAGACTTTTCCTGTTACTGTCGAAAATAAAGATCTAGCGCCAACCTACACTGGAATTACAATATCAGATATAAAGGTGAAACCATCCCCAAAATGGTTGCAAAACAGATTAAAAGCCATTGGCTTAAATCCTAAAAACAATATCATTGACATCACAAATTATGTTTTACATGATTTAGGACAACCGCTTCACGCATTTGATTTAGACAAATTAGAAGGCGGGATCGTTGTTAAAACATTAGCAAAAGACACCTCTTTCACCACCTTAGATGGAGTTGAAAGAAAATTGAATGCGGAGGATCTTATGATTTGTGATCAAAAAAAACCTTTATGTATTGCCGGAGTTTTTGGAGGTCTTGAATCTGGAGTAAATGATGAAACAACAAGTATTTTTCTTGAGAGTGCTTATTTTGATCCGATCAGCATTCGAAAAACCGCTAAAAGACATGGTTTGAATACGGATGCCTCTTTTAGATATGAACGTGGAATTGATCCTGAAATCACTGAATTCGCGTTAAAATATGCAGCATCCATGATCGTTGATATTGCTGGAGGTTTTGTAAGTAGTGAAATTGAAACTGTTGCTCATGAGCAAGAACCTGAAATCAATTTCATGCTTAATTATGAAGTTGTATGGCGAACCATTGGTCAAAAAATATCGATTGATGATTTAACAAAAATCTTAAATGCCCTTGAGATAAGAATCAATCAAGCGACAGAAAGTGGAATGGTTATCGAAATTCCGAAATACAGAGTAGATGTTACGCGACCTGCCGATGTTATTGAAGAAATATTAAGAGTTTATGGTTACAATAAAATCAAAACACCTGATACACTTCATACTAATTTACCAAAATACAGCCCCATTAGCAAGCACAACACTGCTGAACTAATGTCCAAGCAATTGGTGAGTCAAGGGTTTAATGAGATGATCAACAACTCCATCACCTCACCTTTTTATGCGGATTTATTTGGAAGTCTTTCCAAAATAGTCCCTGTCAACATTCTAAATCCGTTGGGAAAAGAACTCTCTCAGCTTCGTACTTCTTTGCTTCCAGGTGCATTGGAGGTCATTGCTTTTAATTTAAAACGTCAATCCAAAAGATTGAAGTTTTTTGAACTCGGAAATGTTTATCAAGAAAAAAATGACGGGTATAAAGAGTCAAAATTTATTTCTTTGGTGTTTACTGGTGCAGTTTATGACGAAAATTGGAACGTCCAAAACCAACCTAGCAACTTCTTTTTCTTTAAAGGTGTTCTAAATCAATTGATTCAAAAGAAAACAGCTCAGGAATGGATTGAATCTCCCACAGAAGAAGATGTTTATACCGAAGGCTTAAACTATAAAATTAACAACAAAACACTTCTTAATTTTGGCTACGTTAGAGACGACATCCTGAAAAAGTTTGACATAGATCAGACAGTTTTATATGCCGAATTAGATATTGAATTTTTGTTTGATTTAACTTTAAAAAATAAATTAAAATTTAATGAAATTTCAAAATTCCCAGTTTCAAGAAGAGATTTCGCGCTTTTATTGAATGAGGAAGTGGCTTTTAATGAAATAAAGTCCTTGGCTCTCAAGACTGAAAAAAATATTTTAAAAGAAATTAAATTATTTGATGTCTACATCGGTAAAAATTTACCTGAAGGAAAAAAATCTTATGGTGTTAGCTTCTATTTCCAAGACAAGAAAAAAACGCTTACCGACAAATACATGGATCAAGTGATGAACAAGCTACAGCAACGATTTGAATTGGAGCTAGGGGCTCAATTACGTTAGTAATTTTACACTTTATAATCAATCCTTGTGCATTAGGGAACATTTTTTTTATTTTTGCAATAATATAATAGAAAATGAAATTATTTCTCCCCACTCAAATTGATGTTGTTCTGGAAGCAGTTGCTAAAAAAAACAATTTAGCCCTAGAGAATTTAGTTCAAGCCAAGAATTCAACTGTTAATTGTTTTGATTTCGATCAATTATTGACCAATAAAATCTTTCATATTAACCAGATAAGGGAAGTCTGTATTGACTATCGCTTGCGTTTTTTGGATGTGAAATATTTTAAAGGAAACATTCCTGACGGGGCATTTGAAAAAATAAAAAGCCTTGAGAAACAGCATAATACATCGCTAGAAGGATTTAAAATAATGGCTCCTTCTGTTCTTTTTAGATTAAAAAAAACAGATGATCCCTTGCTTTTTGTTCCGATGGGAAATGACTATTTCTATTTAATTCACAAGTGGGGAAACGATTTGTCTGCGATGAGGAAATTATGGGCTTGGCCTTTAAAAAGAATACAGAATCTAATAATTACTGTTCTAATCTTGAGTGGTTTGGTTACCTTAATGATTCCGACAGGCTTATTTACCAAATCAAATGATGCAACTGCCTTCTGGTTACTTTACTTTTTTGTTTTTAAAGGACTAATCGCTGTTGTAATTTTTTATGGATTTGCACTCGGAAAGAACTTTAGTCCGTTTATCTGGAATAATAAATACAACAAAACTTAAAACCACCTTGCTCATGCCTCATCAAGATTATATTAAAATTTTCGCTGGTTCCTCTATCTCTGTGCTTGCTATTAAACAAGCACTCCTAGAAGAAAACATTATCCCTGTCGTCAAGGATCAATCAGAATCGGGTCGTCTTGCTGGCTTCGGTGCTGCTCCTGGTTATCAGGAAGTTTTTGTTCATCCAGATGAAGGGGAAAAAAGCTTAGGTATTGTAGATACGATTTCGCTTTAATAGATTCAATTTAAATCCATAATATTATTAGAAGCAAACATTTCTGTAGTCTAAAGACAGTCGCTTAACGATAAAAATTATTTCGCAGTTCCTTAATTTTCGGATCCGTCATATAATCGTCAAAAGTTGAATAACGGTCGATGGCACCCTTTGGAGTAAGCTCAATAATTCTATTCCCTAATGATTGGGAAAACTCGTGATCATGCGTGCTACAAATTAAGGTTCCTTTAAAATTTTTGAGAGAATTATTAAAAGCCGTAATTGACTCCAAGTCTAAGTGATTTGTTGGTTCATCAAGCATTAAAACATTGGCATTTTGCATCATCATTTTCGAAAGCATGCAGCGAACTTTTTCGCCACCAGAAAGTACTTTTGGAGATTTTAAAGCCTCATCTCCACTGAAGAGCATTTTGCCTAAAAACCCTCTAAGATAGACTGCATCGCGCTCTTCTTCTGTCTGTGCCCATTGACGCAACCAATCTACCAAATTATCTTCGGTGGCAAAAAACTCTTCGTTTTCAAGTGGAAGATAGGCTCGGGTAGTGGTAACTCCCCATAAGAAATCCCCTTTTGTTTGTTTTAAATTTCCTGAAATGATTTCATAAAATGCAGAAACTGCTCTTGAATCTTTTGAAAAGAGAATCACCTTATCCCCTTTCGCTAAATTAATATTCACATTGCTAAATAGAACCTCATCCTCTTGTTGATAGGACAAGTCTTCAATGTTTAGAATCTGATCTCCAGCTTCTCGTTCCTGATCAAAAATTATAGCAGGATACCTTCTGCTAGAAGGTTTTATCTCAGAAATATCGAGTTTTTCGATCATCTTTTTTCGAGAAGTTGCTTGTTTTGATTTAGCAACATTGGCCGAAAATCTTGCGATAAATTCTTGAAGCTCTTTCTTCTTCTCTTCCGATTTTTTATTTTGTTGTGCCTTTTGTCTCGCTGCAAGTTGACTGGATTCATACCAAAAAGTATAATTCCCCGAATAGTGATTTATTTTACCAAAGTCAATGTCAGAAATGTGCGTGCAAACCGCATCAAGAAAGTGACGGTCGTGAGAAACAACAATAACTGTATTGTCATAATTGGCTAAGAAATTCTCTAACCAAGTGATCGTATCGTAATCAAGATCATTGGTGGGCTCATCCATTATCAGAACATCTGGACTCCCAAATAGGGCTTGGGCTAAAAGAACTCTCACCTTTTGCTTTCCATCAATATCTGCCATCAACATGTGATGTAAACGTTCTGGAATTTCCAAATTAGAAAG
Organism: Flavobacteriaceae bacterium; assembly: GCA_017857815.1. Lineage (GTDB taxonomy): Bacteria > Bacteroidota > Bacteroidia > Flavobacteriales > Flavobacteriaceae > UBA8316. The sequence goes on from JAFMCL010000005.1 coordinate 60,161, forward strand.
TAATGAGGCTGCATCGCTTTCAGCATTCCAGCCATTCATTTCTTCAAATTTAATTTGCAGTTCCCCTACCCTTTCGCCATCCGCATCAGAAAAATCTTCTTTTGCATAAATGGCTTCCATTTCTTCCTTAACAGTAAACAGTTCCGTGTTACCCCTCAACACGACTTCTAAAACCGTATGTTCGTCATAAGCGCTGTGGTTTTGTTCTAAAACAGACAAGCGCTTACCTGTCTCTAAATGAACGGATCCTGAATTGGCATCTTGTTTTCCGGAGATGATTTTCAAGAAAGTAGATTTACCTGCTCCATTGGCACCAATGATGCCATAGCAATTGCCTGGCGTAAAGGTTGCGTTCACTTCGTCAAACAGGACGCGTTTACCAAATTGTACAGAAAGATTGGATACTGATAGCATGAAATTTATTTATCTGGCAAAATTAAATATTTCTTGAAGAGTCCAAGCTTTTTTTTAAGTAATAGTTAATGTAAATTGCATATAAATACACTTAATTTAATTATGAAAAATATTTTCATCATTTTGTTTCTGTTTTTAATTGCTTCTTGTGCAAAGGAAGAAAATCCCAACAGAATCTTTTTTGGTGGTCAAATTGTAAATCCCTCTTCTTCTTTTGTTACGCTTTATAAAGACAACAAGACCATAGATTCTTTAAAATTAAATGAAAATTATCGCTTCTTTAAATATTATGATTCTTTAGAATCTGGGATTTATAAAATTGAACACATTCCTGAGTACCAATCCGTTTTTCTTGAAAAAGGTGACAGTATATGGGCAAGAATAAACGCAAGTGCTTTTGATGAATCAATTGTTTATTCTGGTAAAGGTGCTGCTAAGAACAACTTCATGATGGATTTACATCTGAATTATGAAGATGAAATAAGTTTTTTATCCTCAAAATATTCCAACGACGCTCAAACTTTTAATTCTATTATAGATTCTTTAATGTTTGAGAAGAAAAAGAAGTGGATTCTAATGGACACAATCAACAAGCTGACACCCTTTGCTCAAAAGATAACTCAAGCTGCTTATATCTACCCCTATGCAACAAAAAGAGAACGATATGCATTATTGAGAGGGACGAACTGGACCAAAGCTCAAGATACTGCATTCTTCAGTTATCGAAAATATTTGAGTTTGGGTGAGACTGATCTTGCTTTTTTTGATCCTTATATCACTTATCTTTTGAATTATTTGAACAATAAGGCCTTGGATAGCGCTCAATATTATTTTCAAAATAAAGAAAAAATTGAATTTAACATCAAAAGACTTCAACTTATCAAAAAGAATATTTCTGGGAGTGTGTTGAAAAACAATCTTGCCAGAGCTGTCGCTTTTGAAGAGTTGCTCAATTTTGAAAACCATGACATGCATGAGACATTTCTGCGTCAGTTCCTGCTTGTAAACACTTCTAACGCCTATTTGAATGAAGTGTTGAGTCTACATGATGATATTAATAACATGGGAAAAGGAAGGAAACTTCCTGAATTGTTTCTGCAAAGTCACACCTTAGATAGAATCAGTAGTAATAAGCTTTTTAAGAAAAAAACAGTGCTTTACTTTTGGTCTCAAACCCAAATGACCCATTACAGAAGTACTTCTATAAAGGTAAAAGAATTAGAGGCAGAATACCCAAATTATGCTTTTATCGGAATATGCATCCAACCTTTCAATGAAATCGTAAATCAAGTTCACAAGATGATGGGTATTGACCCAAACAGTCAGTTTGCATTTACCGATTTTGATGCCGCCAGTAAAAAATGGGTTATAACCTTGCTAAACAAAGGAATCATCATTGATGAAAATGGAAAAATAATTGAAGGTTTTGGAAACTTTTCTTCTTCGAGTTTTATAAAACTATTAAACAAAAAATAGTTTTTTGATTCTTGATACAATTTTAAAAATACTGTTTGAGAGACATACTACCATAATCCCAGAGTAGAATTAAATCAACGCTTATAATTTATAATGGTTCATTAATAATTTTTCATAAAGGGTGTCGGGTAATAATTTTTTCAAAACAATCGAGAATTTTTGTAAAAATGATCCTGACTTATAATGAACATGTGTTGGAGAACTCTCAATTATTTTTACAACTAGTTTTGCTACATCCAGAGGGTTTCCTCCCGAATCTACGTGATCGTTCATTGTATCCAAAGAATGCTTGTAGGTGACATAATATGGAGAAGATTCATTTAATGGTGAATGGTGTCTTCTTGATGCAATGTCAGTGGCATAATCTCCCGGAGCCAAAGTAACTAAATTAATATTTTGACTTTTAACCTCCATTCTTAAAGCTTCAGTTGCAATACCCAAAGCTCCTTTTGAAGCAGAGTAGATTCCTCTAAAAGGCAATCCCATATAACCTCCAATGGAAGTGATATTGATGATAAGTCCTGACTTTTGTTTTCTCATTTGAGGTAGAACAATCTGCGAAAGTGCAAGGGGTCCGAAGAAATTCGTATCAAAATTTGACTTCATAGCAGCTAGATCTGTTTCTTCGATGGGACCTGTGATCCCTAAACCTGCATTATTGATTAATACGTCAATACGACCTGCCTTAATTATAATTTCATCAATTAAGTTTTGAAATTGTTCCGGCTGGGTTAAGTCGAGTGGTAAAAGTTCGAAACCAGTTGTTTTGGAATAATTACCTGGATTTCTGCTGGTTCCGAAGACGCGATAGTTAAGTGCAGCTAAGTGCTTTGCCATGGCTTTGCCGAGGCCTGAGGAAGCACCTGTTATTAAAATCACTTTTGACATTTTAAGAAAAAAAGGGCAAGCGATCTACATCACACCGCTACGACCATCTACCCTTGCTGCGTTCCCACCCTGGGGGATTTGACAGGAGCTGGTTGTGTAGGACTTGCCCAATGCAAATATAATAGGTTTGAACGGTTAAGCAATTATTTTAAATTCTTAATTTATTTAAATAACTTCGTGCAAATTCTACTGCTGATGAAAGTCCTACTCGCTGCCTTCTCGTTTTTGTTTTTTTTAACCTGTAATACTGATGTTGGTAAAGATTTTAGTATTAAAATAAGCTCGAAGAATAAAAAATTCACTCAAAGGGACACCCTGAAATTTAACCTGACCAATAAAAAAGGACATGTATTAGACTCAGTGATTTTTACCTTAGACGGTAAGATGATAAAGTCTGAGGCACCTCTAAAATCTTTTCCATTAGGCTATCACAAGTTAGTGGCAATGATTTATGTGGCAGGAAATGTTTTTAAACTAGAGGATCAAATTACTATTTTGTCTTCAACAACACCCAAACTCTATCAATACCAAATCATAAACGAATTTCCACATGATAAAACTGCCTATACGCAGGGCCTCGAGTTTTATAAAGACACGCTCTATGAAAGCACAGGCCTTAGAGGTAAGTCCAGCATTCGGAAAGTTAATTTTATAACGGGTGAAGTTTACAAACAAATACCTCTCGATAAGGTCTATTTTGGAGAAGGAATCACTTTTTTAAACCATAAACTTTACCAACTTACTTGGAAAGGTAACCTAGGTTTTCAATATGATCCAGCGTCATTTAAAATAGAAAGATCCTTTTCATTTGATAAAAGTAAAGAAGGTTGGGGGCTATGCAATGACGGACAGAAAATATATAAGTCTGATGGGTCTCACAATCTTTGGATTTTAGATCCTAAAACCCAAGAAGAAGTGAGTCAAATACAAGTAATGACTGACAAAAGTGCATTAAAAAAAATCAATGAATTAGAATGGGTTGATGGAAAAATTTATGCGAACACATATCAGTTTAACAAAGAAGTTGGAATCATAATTGACCCTTTGACAGGCACCGTTGAGGGGGTTATTGACTTTTCAGGTTTAAAAGAAAAAGTGGCACAAGTTCCTGATTTGAATGTACTCAATGGCATTGCTTATCATCCTAAAAGGAAAACTTTTTTTGTGACCGGGAAGAACTGGAGTAAAATGTTTGAAGTTAAAATATTTTCCAAAGAATGAGTTCAAAGTTTGTTGAAAATCGGATTGTTAAGAAAGAGCACATCGATCAGTTAAATCATGTGAACAATGTTCAGTACCTTCAATGGGCACAAGAGATTGCAAAATCACACTGGAACCATTTGATTGCAATGCTTGATGAACCTTTGGGAGTTTGGATGGTTCGAAGCCATCAAGTTGAATATCGTCTGAATGCAGCTGAAGGAGAAAACATAAGGATAGAAACCCACGTAAGTTCTGTTCGAGGGCCATTGTCAAATCGAGTGGTAGAATTTTATTCTGAATCTTCCCAAAAACTTTTGGTTCAATGCCAAACACAGTGGTGTTATATCAACCTGAAGGACAGAAGTGTGGTGCAGATTCCTGAATCCATTAAAAAATTATTAAAAGGCTAAACTCGATTCTTTATCTCAACTGGTTCAAAGAATAATTACCAAAAGATAATTTCATCAATAAAAATCCAAACTTTTCTTTTTCGCTTTTTATGAAAGACGGGCAAGTCTGGAAATTCCATGTAATTTTTTCCAACAAGTTTTACTTCTTTATAATTATTTAAATTTAAAGGAATGGTGAAGTCTTTATAATCAGTAGTGTTTCCATCATTAATATTTTTATCAATCGGAATTTCAATTGAGTTTAATAAATCAAAACCTTCATTGGCATTTTTACCATAAACTTCGATTTTTTGTGGAAACATTGTGTCCATATCAACATTTTCCAATGCGCTAATCGTAACAAAATTGATCTTATCGCTTTCTTTAAGTTTTACCTCTACAATAAAGTCATCTTCTCCAACTCCCAACCATGTCAATGCTTCTTCTGAACTGACCCCTTTTGATATTCGATCTCCTTTTTGTTTGTCAAATAAAATCGAATCATTATCCTTAAAAGATAAACGCATGCTATGGCTAATTTTAAAATCGTTATCCAAATCGGATTTTAGAGCAAATTCAGTTTCATAATTATTATTTTTAATAAACATAATTTCAGACATTTCACTGTCATGCCATCCCTTTTTTATTGACTTTGCTCTTAGACGTGCAGAGGAAGTAAGTGTAATGGGTTGTGAATAAACAGGCGAAATTTCATTAGGTTCGCTTTCATCAAGTGTATAGTGGGTGTCGATGTTTTTTAACTTTGAATCAGCAAAGGAAATGACAATCGAATCATTAAATATATTATTTGTAAAAGAAATGTCAGGAGTACTTAGGCGCAACATTTCTGAAAACATTTCAGAACTCCCAAAGTTTATGATGGAAGAACTTAACGCCATCAAGCGAACTTGATCTTCATTACTCACTGCCGTGTTCCATGCATAAATTGTTTTAGGAGCTTCTTCAATTTTCGTCAAATTATTCAAACCTTTATAGGTCACCTTCGTATTGCAAAGGTTGAGAACTTCAAGATTTGAATTGTTTAACAGCCCCAGAGTTTTGTCTGTAATGTCGGTTTGGTCCAATCTAAGAGTTTTTAGATTGGGTAAATCAGAAATCAACTCTGATATTTTATCATTAAAATTAGAGTTACTTAAATCTAATTCAACAATTTGGTTTTTTATTTCTCTAAGGTGTTTCATGTGCTTGCCTTCAAGATTCTTTTTCAAAAACTTTAGTTTAAGCAAATTGTCATGGAATGTATTCGGATTTATTCTAAAGCCCAAAGAGGCTAAACTACCGAGTGCTTTTCGATCTGCGGGCGCTATCTTTTTCTCTAAACCTAAATAAGCTAAAATATTGTTTTTTAAAGTATCATTAGAAGATAATGCAACTGGAGAGGTTTTAAGATATTCGCCTGAACTGACCCAATAATTTAACAGCCATAATTCCCTTTCATTGAGTTGGGTTTTATTTTTAGGAGGCATGTGAAGCTCATCTTCAAGCGGCAAAGAGATAAATTTCACCAAACTACCTTCCTTATGATTTTCTGGGTCAAACAAGCTACCTCGCTCCCCTCCTTTCATCATTAGGTCATAACGATCAAACCTTAACCCACTTTTGCTTTTAGATGCATTGTGACAACTGACACATTTGTCATCTAATATTAGATTTACGGCTGCTTCATACAACAAAATACTGTCTTTAGGAATCACAGGTGGGCTAATCTCATAAAACCCCTCGGGAGAAAGATAGTCTTCCCCATGAGTAATGACCCCTCCTTTATGACCTGTTATGGTTAACGAAATCAATGTTAAAACATAACAAGTAAAGAAAATATTTTCTTTTCCTTTTGCTCGATGCAAAACACTCAACGCAAAACTCAAAATTAAAGTGACAATCCCCGACCAAAAATGAAAACTTAAATTATTAAAATCGTAATCGTCATCTAATGAAAGAAAATAACCCAATAAGGCAGCAATTAATGCCCCTATAAAGGAAAAATCGACTCCAATTCTAATGGCGCTATCTAAATCAATCTTCTGAAACTTTGCGATCAATAATAATACGAAAGTCATGATCAAAGCGCCAATGGGCAAGTGTAAAACCACCGGGTGTAGCTTTCCTAAATATTTAAATATTTCAAGAATAAATTCCATTTGATTAACCGAGTAAAATATCTTTCTTCACTTCACCCGCAACGTCAGTGAGCCTAAATCTTCTACCCTGTGTCTTATAAATCATTTTTTCATGGTCTACGCCAAATTGATGCAATAAAGTCGCTTGCAGATCATGAACATGCATTGGATCTTTAACAATATTGTATCCAAAATCATCTGTTTCTCCATAAGTGAATCCGGGTTTTACTCCACCACCTGCCATGAAAATGGTAAAAGACCGTGGATGATGATCTCGACCATAATCCGTATCGGTTAATTTACCTTGACAATAATTTGTGCGGCCAAATTCACCACCCCAAATAACCAAGGTGTCTTCCAGAAGCCCACGTTGTTTTAAATCCATTATCAAAGCTGCTGTCCCTTGATCAACATCCTCTGCTTGGCGTTTGATTTGAACTGGTAAATTATCATGTTGATCCCAACCCGTATGGTACAGTTGAACGAACCGAACGTCTTTCTCGATTAGTCGCCTTGCTAACAAACAATTTGCAGCATAAGTCCCCGGTTTAAAAGAATCCTTTCCATACATTCTAAGAATGTGATCCGGCTCGTCGCTAATGTCCATGACATCAGGAACGGAGGTCTGCATTCTGTAGGCCATTTCATAATTAGAGATCCTGCTATTAATTTCGGGATCTCCAAAAGTTTTTTCTTGTTTTTCGTTTAATTGGGCCAGATGATCTAACATCATTCTGCGCTCTTGGTCTGAGACTCCATCAGGGTTTTGTAAATACAATACAGGGTCTTTTCCGGACCTAAACTGCACCCCTTGATGCAGAGAGCTTAAAAAACCATTTCCCCACAAACGTGAATAAAGTGGTTGTGGCTGTGGCTTTCCGTTTCCTGTGGAAAGTAGCACGATAAATGAAGGTAGGTTGTCGTTAAGGCTTCCCAATCCATAACTCATCCAAGATCCAATACTCGGTCTTCCTGGAAGTTGGGAACCTGTTTGGAAAAAAGTAATTGCGGGGTCGTGATTTATTGCTTCTGTATTCATTGACTTTACAAAACACAATTCATCGACAACTTTAGAAACCTTTGGCATTAAATCACTTACCCATGCACGTGATTCCCCGTGTTGTTTGAAATTAAAAAAACTACCTGTCACAGGAAAGCTACTTTGCTTAGAGGTCATTCCCGTAAGTCTTTGCCCTTTTCTTATCGAGTCTGGAAGATCAGAACCTCTGTATTTGTTTAAATACGGTTTATAATCAAATAAATCGAGCTGTGAAGGACCACCACTCTGAAATAAATAAATAACACGCTTGGCTTTCGGAGCAAAATGGGGTAAGGACAAGGAACCTATTTTGAGATTTGGTAATTCTTTTGAAGAAGACAACCCAAAAGGATCCATCATAGATCCTAGTGCTAAACCTCCAATACCAAATCCAGCTTTTTTCAGGAAATGTCTTCGGTTATTGTTTAAAAAATGTTTATTCAGCTCCTCCATATTAACTCTTTTGTGTTGTTTCGTCGAGATTATAGATCAACAAGGTCAAAGACGTATAAGCTCTCTGTTTAACTTCCGCTCTCGATTTTATCTTAAACTGCTCCATTTCATTCTTTTGAACGTATTCATAAAATTCGATCAATTCATCAACTTCAGTTTTATCTGGGGTTCTTCCGGTAATTCTCCTGTAAATATTTATAATGTTTTCTTTGTCTGATTTTAAAGCCCCTGAAAGAATCAAACTTGACAAAGCATTAGCTGCTTCATACACCTGAGGGTCATTAAGCAAAATAAGGGACTGTAGCGGTGTACTTGTTTTTTGTCTTTCGACAGCACACAAGTCTCTGGAAGCAGCATCGAAAGTAATCATTCCTGGAGGCGGAACAGTTCTTTTCCAAAAAGTATATAGACTCCTTCTGTGTTGATTTCCGTCTTTTGAAACGACATAACGTTTAAGGGAATTCGAGGTACTTCCCCCCGTGAGTTCTTTCCATAATCCTGCAGGTTGATAGGGTCTTACACTAGGCCCTCCTATTTTGTTAACAAACAGTTCACTGCTAACAAGAACGTTATCACGAACCATCTCTGCGGTTAGTTTTTGTCGAGGGAAAACAGATAGATAACTATTTTTAGGATCTAAGGTTAACTGGCTTTTAGATGATTGACTCGACTGCCTGTAGGTGGAGGACATCACAATCTTTTTAATTAATTGTTTTACATCCCAATCTTCTTCCATAAAAGTAACTGCTAGCCAATCCAATAGTTCTGGATGGGAGGGCAAAGTTCCTTGATTTCCAAAATCAGAAGAGGTCGCTACGATTCCTGACCCAAAAAATTGTTGCCACAGGCGATTCACCGCCACTCTAGCCGTGAGGGGATTCTTTCTGTTAAAGAGCCATTCTGACAACCCCAACCTGTTTTTTTCAAGGCCAGCATCAAATTCTAATACTACAGCGGGCATGCTCCCCGACGTTTCTATATCAGTTGGAGCATCATAAGACCCTCGATTCAGCAGATATGTTTTTCTTATGTCTTCTACCTCTTTCATCACCATGACTTCAACATTTTTTATACTGTCTGGTAAATTTAAAAATGGTAATTCACTCTTTAAAGCTTGATGATCAACGTTTATTTTTGGAGACGCGATTTCTGTATATCCAATGATACCCTTTTCATCTAGTTTATTAAAAAAGTTAAATAAATTGAAAAAATCTTTTTGTGTTATTTCATCGTATTTATGATCATGACATCTTGCGCATTCCATCGTTAGTCCCAAAAAAGCTTTAGCGGCCGTTGCTGTTCTATCAGCGACATACTCCACCCGGTATTCTTCTTGTATAACTCCACCCTCTTGGGTGATCATGTGGTTTCGGTTGAATCCTGTGGCGAGTATTTGTTCTTTTGTGGCGTTAGGAATTAGATCTCCAGCCAATTGCCAGGTTACAAATTCGTCATAGGGTAAATTTTTATTAAAAGCATGAATTACCCAATCTCTCCATGGCCAGTTAAATCTTTCAGTATCGTCCTGATAACCATTGGTATCTGCATACCTAGCTAAATCCATCCATACAGAGGCCATGCGTTCACCATAGGAAGAAGAACTCAAAAGATTGTCAACTACTTTTTCATAAGAATCTTCACGCTCATCTTCTAAAAAAGCATCCATTTGTTCAATGGTTGGGGGAAGTCCGCTTAAATCAAAAAACAAACGTCTGAGTAACAATTCTTTATCGGCAATTTTAGAGGGTTTTAATTCTTTCTCTTCGAGTTTTGCAGCAATAAAATAATCAATTGGACTGCTGCACCAATCTTCAAAAGTAGTTTTCGGAGGATTTCGTTTTATTGGCGGGATATAGGCCCAGTGGGATTCCCATTTGGCTCCTTGCTCGATCCAACGTTCTAAAACTAGTTTTTCCCTAGCTGATAAAATCAAATTAGATTCAGGAGGGGGCATCTTGTGAGAAGATTTGTCTGAATTAATTCTATCGATCAATTCACTTTTGGAGACAACGCCAGGAGTAATGATTTGCTTTTCCAAATTCTCTTTACTAATGCGATACCAGTGATCACTTAAATCTAATCTAAAGTCGCCTTCAATGGCTTTTGGATCTGGACCATGACATTTGTAACATTTGTCTGAAAGAATCGGTTTAACGTCAAAGTTGTAACTTATTATTTTAGGAATAGGTTCCACAAAAACTTCTTGATCGTTGTTGTCAACCCGGTTAAGTTTCGTAGTTGGCTGGTTAAAAAGGAAGTTTTTAAACAATAAAGCCAAAACAAAAGCACCTAAGAAATAGTATATAGGAGTGAGTTTTTTCAATTTAACAATAATATATTCAATAAATATACAAAAAACTGTGTGCTGGCACAAACAAAATAAGAATAATCAAAAGACAAAAGAATACTAGATTTACATAGTGAATAGCGCCCTGCCCTTCATCAACTCATGGACAGCGGTTCCAACTTCATTTAAAGTTTGGGCGTCTTCATGATTAGAGATCACACGGTCAATTAAAGCGACGATGATTTCCATATCAGACTCCTTCAACCCTCTTGTGGTAATGGCAGCTGTTCCTACTCGAATTCCAGAGGTAACAAAAGGCGACCTTTGGTCAAAAGGAACCATATTCTTATTTGCTGTTATTTCAGCTTTAACTAAAGCCTGCTCAGCAGCTTTTCCAGTAATGTTCTTATTCCCAAGATCAATCAACATCATGTGGTTGTCTGTTCCGCCAGAAATTAAATGGTAATCTCTCTTTACAAAAGCTTTCGCCATTGCATCAGCATTTTTCTTTACTTGGTGCATATAATTTTTAAACGAAGGCTCAAGTGCTTCCCCGAAGGCAATTGCTTTTGCAGCAATAACGTGCTCTAAAGGTCCTCCCTGATTTCCTGGAAAAACCGCCATATCTATAATGTGAGACATCTTCCTAGGGGTTCCGTCTTTTAAAGTAACACCGAACGGGTTGTCAAAATCTTCTCCCATCATAATCAGACCACCTCTGGGACCTCTTAATGTTTTGTGCGTAGTAGTGGTCACCACGTGACAGTGGGGCATTGGATCGTTTAAAATGCCCGTAGCTATCAAGCCAGAAGGATGAGAAATATCTGCCAACAAAAATGCACCTACTTCATCAGCTATTGCTCTGAATTTTTCAAAATCGATATCGCGAGAGTAGGCAGAAGCTCCTGCAATAATCATGTGAGGCTTTACTTCTTTTGCAATCTCTAGTATATTGTCATAATCCAAAAGCCCTGTAGCCTCCTGAACACCATAAAAATGTGCTTTATATAAACGACCTGAAAAATTAACTGGTGATCCATGGGTCAAATGTCCTCCGTGAGACAAATCAAAACCTAATATTTTATCTCCTGGTTTAATAAAAGCGTGAAAAACAGCAGTATTGGCTTGTGAACCAGAATGTGGTTGAACGTTGGCATAAGCCGCTCCAAATAATGCTTTGGCACGATCTATAGCGATTTGCTCTATTTGATCTACAACTTCACAGCCCCCATAATAGCGTTTCCCTGGGTATCCCTCAGCATACTTATTGGTTAAAACTGAACCCGTAGCCTCCATAACGGCAGGACTGGTAAAGTTTTCTGATGCAATTAATTCAACTCCATGCAGTTGTCTTTCTTCCTCTTTGTTAATCAGATCAAAAATAGTTGTATCGCGTTGTGTCATTTTCATAATATTATTATACAAAAATACAGATTAAATAAGATTGAAATTTAATTTTTTGGGTAGAATAATAAATATTTTAAACATTTAGTTAACAGTCAAGTAATGGCAGGGTTTTATTTGTTTATTATCAATTACCAATGACTTAATAATGTTTAAAAAGACAGACATGATGTCACAATATAAATAGAGAAACAAGACAAACAGTCATTTGAAAATCAATGGAACAGAAATTGGTGTTAAAAATATAAAATTGCCCAATGAACCTAAATAATTTTACAATAAAATCACAAGAGGTTGTCCAGTATGCCCAACAGTTGGCGCAAGAAATGGGACACCAACAGATAGAAAACGATCATCTTTTTAAGGCCATGATCGAAGTGGATGATAATGTTTTACCCTTCGCTTTTAAAAAATTACAGGTCAATCTTTCACTCATTGAACAGCTCGTCACAAGTGCACTTAAAAACTTGCCTAAAGTTTCTGGAGGTAACCTTGTATTATCTCAAAAAGCTTCACAAACATTAATCAAAGCCACAACGATCTCAAAAGAGCATAAGGATGATTTTGTCGCTACACAGCACCTATTGATTGCCCTTTTTGAATCAGAAGGTAATGTCGGGAAAATATTAAAGGATCAAGGAATTACTAAAACTGCATTGATAAAAACTTTAAAACAGTTGCAAAAAGGGGAGAAAATCACTTCATCTTCTGCTGAAAACAGTTATAATTCTCTGGAAAAATTTGCCAAAAATCTAAATCAAATGGCAATAAACGGGAAATTAGATCCAGTGATTGGTCGGGATGAAGAAATTCGCCGATTGTTACAAATTATCTCCAGACGAACAAAAAATAATCCTATTTTAGTAGGAGAGCCCGGTACGGGAAAAACTGCAATAGCAGAGGGTTTGGCTCATCGAATTATCGACGGTGATGTTCCAGAAAACTTAAAGAACAAACAAATATTCGCATTAGATTTGGGCGCATTAATTGCAGGTGCTAAGTATAAAGGTGAATTTGAAGAAAGACTAAAGTCTGTAATCAAGGAAGTGGTAAATGGCGATGGAGAAATTCTTTTATTTATAGACGAAATACATACTTTGGTTGGTGCAGGAGGCGGTGAAGGCGCAATGGATGCTGCCAATATTCTCAAGCCTGCACTGGCAAGAGGAGAGTTGCGTGCGATCGGGGCGACCACCCTAGATGAATATCAAAGATATTTTGAAAAAGATAAAGCCTTAGAACGTAGATTTCAAAAGGTTATGGTAGAAGAACCCGATACGGAGAGTGCTATTTCGATTTTGAGAGGTATCAAGGAAAAATATGAAACCCATCATAAAGTTCGAATTAAGGATGAGGCTGTTATAGGAGCAGTAATGCTTTCGGACCGCTATATATCCAATCGGTTTCTCCCCGATAAAGCGATTGATTTAATGGATGAGTCTGCTTCAAAGCTTAGGATGGAGATGAACTCCAAACCAGAAGAATTAGACACATTCGATCGTAAAATAAGACAGATTGAAATTGAAACCGTTGCGATAAAACGCGAGAAGGACAATGAAAAAATCAAAAAACTGAACGAAGAACTGGGGAATCTCAAAGAGAAACGCAATGCAATTTTTGCACAATGGAGTCAGGAAAAAGATTTGGTTGACCAAATACAGCAGCGCAAGCAAGAAGTTGAAAGTTTAAAACAACAAGCAGATCGTGCCGAGCGTGATGGTGACTATGCAGCTGTTGCGGAAATTCGTTATGGAAAAATTAAAACTTCTCAAGAAGCTTTAGAAAAACTGCATCAAGAACTCTTAAAATTTCAAGGAGAAGACTCTCTTATAAAAGAAGAGGTTACTTACGAAGACATTGCTGAAGTGGTCGCAAAATGGACCGGAATTCCGGTGAGTAAAATGCTACAATCTGACAAAGAAAAACTATTAAATTTAGAAGGTGAAATTCACAAAAGGATGATTGGTCAAGACACTGCTGTTGAAGCTGTAGCGGATGCCATCCGAAGAAGTCGTGCAGGGCTTCAAGATCAAAATCGCCCCATTGGAAGCTTTCTATTTCTGGGTTCTACTGGTGTTGGAAAAACGGAGCTTGCAAAGGCACTCGCGGAGGTGCTTTTTGACGACGAAAACAGTATTACACGTATTGACATGAGTGAATATCAGGAGAGCCATTCTGTAAGCCGATTGGTAGGAGCCCCTCCAGGTTATGTCGGATATGATGAAGGAGGGCAATTGACCGAAGCTGTGAGAAGGAAGCCCTACTCTGTTATATTACTCGATGAAATAGAAAAGGCGCATCCAGATACTTTTAATGTTTTACTTCAAGTTTTAGACGAAGGAAGATTGACAGACAACAAAGGACGTACAGCAGATTTTAAAAATTCAGTCGTGATCATGACCAGTAATTTAGGGGGTCCCGAAATTAAAGAAGCTTTCAAGCTACACAGCCATTTTGAAACTGCAGAAGCTGCAGCTAAAATAACCGTTATGGAACAACTCAAAGCTAAAGTAAAACCAGAATTTTTAAACAGAATTGATGATATCATTTTATTTTCACCTTTAACTGCAATTGAAATAAAAAAAATTGTCGGTCTACAATTTGAAATAATTGCAAAACGACTCTCTAATCAAAACATTTCTCTATCCGCAACAGACGAAGCTCTTGAAGCACTTGCTGTCATGGGTTTTGACCCAGAATATGGTGGACGACCTGTGAAAAGAGTGATGCAAAAGCAGGTACTCAATTTGTTAAGCAAAGAATTATTAGCAGGAAATATCTCCTCAGACAAAGCAATTATTGTCGATTATTTTGATAATAAGATTGTATATCGAAACCAAGAGCTCGAAAGTAAATAAGTTCTTAACTTTGCACTGTGCAAAAAAAGATAAATATACAAAATAAGCGAGCTCGGTTTGAATACGATTTTCTCGATCAGTTTACCGCAGGGATTGTATTGACTGGAACCGAGATCAAATCGATCCGTAACAGTCAAGCTTCAATTACTGAAAGCTTTTGCGAGTTTAATGAACGTAAGGAGCTTTTTATCGTCAACATGTATATTGAAGAGTATGGTTTTGCAACCCACTTCAATCACCGTCCTAGAGGCAGCAGAAAGCTTTTGTTAAACAAACGAGAATTGACAAAACTTCACAAAGAAGTCAAGAACTCTGGTCTCACTATTGTTCCGCTCAAACTTTTCTTAAACGATAATGGGTTTGCTAAAATGCGAATTGCTTTGGTTAAAGGAAAAAAAATATATGATAAGCGCGAAACCATGAAAGACCGAGACAACAAAAGAGATTTGGACCGTATCAAAAAGTCTTTTAACCAATAAAAGCTACTTAATTTTTATTTTCTAACAAGGGTACAAAACGAAAACTCCCAAAGGTTTGCTTATCAAATTCTTTTTCGCTTTTTCGAATAAACCGCGTCATGATTTGTTCTTTTTTTCCAACAGGAATAACAAGCCGACCGCCAATGGACAACTGTTCTAAAAGTGGCTTAGGCACTATTGGAGCGCCAGCGGTTACAATGATTCCATCGTAGGGCGCAGCAGCTGGGTAACCCTTATAGCCATCTCCAAAAATCACTTTTTTAGGCCTTAATTTTAATTTATTAAACAATAATGAAGTTTTTTTGAATAATTCATGCTGGCGCTCTAGAGTATAGACTGTAATGTCATACTGTAGTAGAACTGCCGTTTGATAACCCGATCCTGTACCAATTTCTAAGACTTTATCACCCGGATTTAATGTTAATAATTCTGTTTGAAAAGCAACCGTGTAAGGCTGTGAAATGGTTTGTTCAGCTGCAATGGGGTAAGCCTTATCTATATAAGCAAAAGCCTCCAGCCCAGTTTCCATAAACCAATGTCTCGGGAGGGTCTCAATCGCGTTTAGAACACTTTGATCCTTAATTCCTGCGACTTTTAGCTGGCCAATCAATTGGCGTCTTTGGCCTTGATGCTTTGTTGTGTCAATCATTATCACAAATGTAAAAGAGTTCCAAAAATAAATCAGAAAAAGATGGTATTTTTATAAAAAAAAGATGATTAAAGCAGGAGTATTAGGTGCAGGACACTTAGGTAAAATTCATTTACGCCTTTTAAATGAATCTAATCGTTTTGAATTGATTGGATTTTATGATCCGGATAAAAAAAATGCTCAAATTGTATCCAAAGAAAAGGGATATAAATATTTTGACACACCAGAAGCTTTGGTAAAGGCTGTTGACATGGTTGATATTGTGACTCCTACCCTTTCCCACCATGAAATGGCGATGTTGTCATTGAAACATGGAAAACAAGTTTTTATTGAAAAACCCATTGCCAACAGTGTTGAAGAGGCAAATAAAATTACGGATTTTGCTAAGGCAAATAATCTGCTAGGACAAGTAGGTCATGTGGAGCGCTTTAACCCTGCTTTTAAAGCTGCCATCTCATCGATTACTAAACCCATGTTTATTGAGTCGCACCGACTGTCTGAATTCAATCCCAGAGGAACTGATGTTCCTGTTGTTTTGGACTTAATGATTCATGACATTGACATTGTTTTAAGTTTGGTTAAATCCCCTATTAAATCAGTTTCTGCTTCTGGAGTTTCTGTCATCAGTGCTACACCGGACATCGCCAATGCCCGAATTGAATTTGAAAACGGCTGTGTTGCAAACCTTACAGCGAGTAGAATCTCTTTAAAAACAATGCGTAAAACAAGGTTTTTTCAAAAAGACGCCTATATCTCTGTCGACTTTTTAGAAAAGAATGTTGAAATCGTAAAGATGAAGGATGCTCCTAAGGAGCATCCTGATTTTGCAATGATTCTTCAAAATGCTGAGGGCAAAAAGAAGCAAATTTATTTTGAAAACCCTAAAATTGAAACCTCCAATGCCATTCTTGAAGAATTAGAATCTTTTGCAGATGCAATAGAAAATCAAACCACACCAATCGTTTCTTTAGAAAATGGCTCAATGGCACTGGAAGTAGCCAATATGATTATTGATTCCTACAGTTCATGAGGAACATCGTAGTCATCGGGGCTGGCACTATGGGGAATGGAATTGCGCATGTCTTTGCTCAAAATGGTTTTGAAACAACCCTAAATGATCTTAATGAAATTCAGCTTCAAAAAGCGAAAGCTACGATTCTGAAGAATTTGGATCGTCAGTTATTAAAAGGAAAGGTTTCTGAAGAATTAAAACTTAAAACGCTAGGTCGTTTACAATTTGTAACCCAAGCAAATCGAGCCATCAAACAGGCTGACTTAATTATCGAAGCGGCTACAGAAAATTTTGAGATAAAAAAGAAAATCTTTAATGACGTCATGCCAATAGCGCCTTCACATTGTGTTTTCGCAACAAATACTTCTTCAATCTCCATTGATAAGCTTGCGGTGGAAATTTCTCAACCTGAACGGCTTATTGGCATGCATTTCTTCAACCCTGTCCCTGTAATGCAACTCGTAGAAATTATTAAAGGAGAGAAAACAACTCCTGAAGTAACAAAGAAGACTGAAGAACTTACCCTTAAACTAAATAAAACAGGTGTGGTCGTAAATGATGCTCCTGGATTTATTTCAAACCGTATCTTGATGCCAATGGTCAATGAGGCCATCGAGGCATTGTCACAAGGGGTTGCTGGTGTAAAGGAGATTGACACAATCATGCAATTGGGTATGGCACATCCGATGGGACCTTTGAGATTAGCAGACTTGATTGGGCTTGACGTTTGCAAATCGATTTTAGAAATCATGCACTCAGGGCTTGAAAACGATAAATATGCCCCTACTCCCCTTTTAGTCAAGAGGGTAGACGAAGGAAAGCTAGGGATAAAATCTGGTATAGGTTTTTATAATTATACCATAGATCCTAAAAATCCAACTGTTGATTTTAAAGGTTAACAGTAGAAGGTCTTAGAATTCAAATTTTGTTTTTTCTTTTCAATACCTTTGTCAAATGAATATTGCGGATAGCATCAAAAAAATAAGAGCATCAATTCCAGAATCTGTCGAATTGGTAGCGGTTTCAAAAACCAAATCAAATGAAGAAATCATGCAGGCCTATGACGTAGGTCAACGTGTTTTTGGTGAAAATAAAGTTCAAGACATGACTGCCAAAAACGAGTCTTTGCCTAAAGACATTCGATGGCACATGATCGGACACGTCCAAACTAATAAAGTAAAGTATATGGCACCATATGTTGACTTAATCCATGGCGTGGATAGCTTTAAACTACTCAAAGAAGTCAACAAACAAGCCGCCAAAAACGAACGAATCATCAGCTGTCTTTTACAAATTCACATTGCAGAAGAAGCAACCAAGTTTGGTTTGTCTACTGACGAATGTAAAGACGTTGTTATTCAAGCACAAGCGCTTGAAAACATCACAATTAAGGGATTAATGGGGATGGCAACATATACCGACAATGTCTCCCAAATTGAAAGAGAATTTAAAAGCTTAAAAGAACTTTTTGAGGATCTAAAATCTGACAATAAGGATTTTGATATTTTATCTATGGGCATGAGTGGAGATTATGAACTCGCAATAAAAGAAGGAAGTACTATGATTCGAGTTGGCAGTAAAATCTTTGGAGAAAGAAACCATTAAGTATGTACGCTATTTTAGATATAGAAACGACCGGAGGGAAGTTTAATGAAGAAGGAATTACTGAAATAGCAATCTATCGTCACGATGGACACAAGGTAACCG
This sequence comes from Flavobacteriaceae bacterium, assembly GCA_017857815.1. Classification (GTDB taxonomy): domain Bacteria; phylum Bacteroidota; class Bacteroidia; order Flavobacteriales; family Flavobacteriaceae; genus UBA8316. The sequence continues at coordinate 78,557 of JAFMCL010000005.1, forward strand.
ATCAATTTATCAGCCTAGTTAATCCAGAAAGAGCCATTCAGCCTTTTGTTGAAAGGCTAACGGGTATCAATAGTTTAATGCTTAAAAATTCCCCTCGGTTTTTTGAAATTGCCAAAAGAATTATTGAAATTACATCAGACTGCATGATCGTTGCGCATAACGCCGATTTTGACTACCGTATTCTTAGTACAGAATTCAAGCGGTTGGGTTATACTTTTGAGCGAAATTCAATTTGTACTGTAGCGTTTTCTCAAGAATTAATTCCTGAGATGGAATCCTATAAATTGGGTAATTTGGTCAGAGCGTTAGGCATTCCTATCAGCGATCGACACAGAGCACAAGGAGATGCACTCGCGACAGTCAAGTTATTTGAATTACTCCTCGACAAAGACGAGAATAAAGAGATTTTAAAATCTCAAATTAAGGCTTTACATGTTCAAACAGTTCCCTCCAAATATTTAGATATTTTAGAGTTACTCCCCAACGAAACTGGAGTTTATTATATGCACAATGAAGCAGGGAAAATCATTTATATAGGGAAAAGTAAAAACATCAAACACCGGGTGAGAAACCACCTTACTGCTAGCAATAAAAAGGCTTTAAAAATTCAGAATAACCTATATCGGGTTAACCATGAACTTACTGGAAGTGAACTGATTGCATTGTTAAAAGAGCAACATGAAATAAAGAAAAATCAACCCCCCTTTAATCGAGATGGACGCTATCGAATCTATCCTATTGGAATAAGAGTAGACTACGATAAAGTTTATCATAATCTTGAGTTAGAACAAATAAGAAATGATAGAGAATATGTTATGGCTTTTAAAAATGGGGGCTTTGCCAAGAAAGTACTCGCTGCGTCTATAAAAGCTTTCAAATTATGTCAAAATCATTCTTCATTAAAAGTGAGTGAAAAGTCATGTAATGATTATAAAAAAGGGGATTGTAATGGGGCTTGTTTGGCCGTTGAAAGTGCTACCGAATACAATCAACGTATCGCTGATTTTGTCAAGGATAAAGACTATCCCCACGATGATTTTTTAATGATCGAAAAAGGGAGAAAAGATGGCGAGTACAGTTTTATTTATATTCAAAGTCAAATATTTAAGGGTTATGGTTATTTTGAATTAAATTATCAAATTAATACCCTAAATAAATTAACTAAAAGGATGATTTCAATAGAAAACAACTCGGATTGTAAAGCTCTAGTGATGTCGTTCATCTCCAAGAAAAAATACAGAAAATTAATACCTTTAAACAAAGGGGAGTTTGAAAAATAGTTTTTTTTATCTTAAATTCACTTTAAACAAAAAGTTTTGAAAAAAAAAATTTGGAGACATCGTTTACATGAAATAATCTATGAGGCCGACACTCCAGCAGGAAAAGCATTTGATCTTATTCTCCTAATATTCATTCTACTAAGTGTTATTTTAGTAGCTCTCGAAAGTGTTGATTGGATTGATCAAGAATATCACTCAGTACTCAATGTAGCGGAATGGTTTATCACAATTCTTTTTACCATTGAATACGCACTACGTGTCATTTCAATTAAAAAACCTTCTGTCTATATTTTTAGTTTTTATGGAATTATAGATCTTGTTTCTACCCTGCCAAAATATCTTTCATTATTTTTCTTCGGGACACAATCTTTGATAACTTTAAGAGCTTTAAGGCTCCTTAGGGTCTTTAGGATTTTGAAACTCACCCGCTACATAGGAGAATCAAACAGTTTAGTAAAAGCAATGGCCGCCAGTAAAACAAAAATTTTGGTTTTCATGTTTGGCGTTGTAATTCTGTGTGTGATTTTTGGATCATTAATGTACATGATTGAAAGTGACGAAAGTGGTTTTAGTAGCATCCCTAGAAGTATCTATTGGTGCATTGTTACCTTAACAACAGTGGGTTATGGCGATATTGCTCCCACAAGTCCTTTCGGGCAGTTTATTGCCTCAGTCATAATGATTCTAGGTTATGGCATCATCGCTGTTCCTACAGGAATTGTTTCTGCGGAGTTTGCCCAACAGAACACGAGAGTTCATAAAAACACCCAAGCTTGTCCCAATTGTATGACAGCAGAACATAAGGATGATGCGGTATATTGTCATAATTGTGGTGAAATTCTTAATGATGTCTAAAAAAGTATTAATCTATGTTGCAGGACCAACAGCTGTAGGGAAAACTACTTATAGCATAAAGCTTGCAAAAGAGTTAAATACTGAAATAATTTCCTGTGATTCGCGTCAGTGTTACAAAGAAATGCAAATAGGCACGGCTGTCCCTTCTCAAGATGAACTCAATGAAGTGCCGCATCATTTTATTCAACATAAAAGTATTTTTGAATCTTATGGTGCTGGAGATTTTGAAAGAGAAGCACTTGTCCTTTTACAAGAGCTTTTTAAAACAAAAGACAATGTCATAATGGTTGGTGGGTCTGGGCTTTATGCAAAAGCATTGATGGAAGGACTCAACCAATTCCCATTAGTAAACGAAACAGCTAAAAACACTGTTGCTACAGTTCACAATCAAAATGGAATTGAAGGTCTTCAGCAACTGCTTTTCGAGAAAGATCCTGAATATTTCAAAAAAGTAGACCTCAATAATTCTCGACGTTTGATTAGAGCACTAGAAATCTGTGAAACTTCAGGTGAACCCTACTCTAGCTTTTTAAATCAACCCAAAGAAAAGCGTCCTTTTAAATCAAAAACAATTTTGTTGCATCTTCCAAGACCTGTTTTATATGATCGAATAAATTCTAGGGTAGATGAAATGATTAAAATGGGCCTTCGTGAAGAAGCTGAGAAGCTCTATTCAAGCAAAGATTTAAAATCTCTTCAAACAGTTGGATATAAAGAATGGTTTCGTTTTTTTGACAGAAAAATCTCACTTGAAGAAGTGATAGAAGAAATTAAAAAAAATACGCGACGCTATGCTAAAAGACAGATGACATGGTTCAACCATCTGTCTTATAGTGACTTAACAAAATAAATTTATTCCATTTCAATTTAAAGATTTAAAGAGCCTTACGATCAAGATCTTAAGTTTAATTTTACTTTACTAAATGATACCCATCATGAAAACCCTTAAAATTTTAGCGTTATTTTTAATAATCATAAATTGTTCAAAAAGCGATGAAACCAATGAATCTAAACCTGTTGTAAATAATAAATATTTAATCTCTTCGGAGCTTTTAAGATCTCACAGTGCTTCTGTCTTAGGAATTGTTGCAAGTGCAGCTGTCTCATTAGATGATCTGTCAGCTCCCCTTAAAAATATTGAGGCTTACAAAATAAAATACAAAACTTCAGATGTAGATGGAAGTGAAATTGAGGCCTCAGGGGTTGTTTTTGTTCCTCAAAGTGATGCCGAAATGCCTATTATATCCTATCAGCATGGTACTATCTCTGACAATGATAATGCGCCTTCAAATGTCGAAAGTTTAGGAAAAGATGAATATACTATAATGGCAGTATTTTCAAGTTTTGGCTTTGTGGTCTCCATGCCTGATTACATTGGTTATGGCGCTTCGGTTGCTTCTGCGCATCCTTATGAACATGGAAAAAGTCTTGGTTCAACAAGTTATGACATGCTAAAAGCAACCAAGGAGTTTTTGACTAATAAAGAAGTAAAATCCAATAACAAACTTTTTTTGTTGGGTTATTCAGAAGGTGGTTATGCGACACTGGCATTTCAAAAATATCTTGAAAACAAAGGTGATCTTTCAATCACGCATTCGCTCCCAGGTGCAGGAGCTTATAATAAAACTGAATTTTCTAAAAACATATTAAATCAGAACATAGAACTTCCGCACATGGCTAATTATCTTTGGGTATTGTATACCTATAATAGAATTTACGAGAACTTAAGAAGGCCGTGGAGTGATTACGTTATAGCTCCATATGCTGAAGTATTAACAAACATTAATTCAAAGGACATCGCCCAAATTAGTCTAGATGAATTTGAAACCAATCCTCAGAAATTATTTACGGCTGATTTTATTAAAAACTTAAATGAAGAAACAGATGAAGCGTTTTTAAGTGCATTGTCTGACAACGACCTTTTAGATTGGACTCCCATTGCACCTATCACTTTTTACCATGGGACGGAAGATCAATTCGTTTATCCATTAAATTCAATTTCAGCGGCCGCAGCTTTAAAAGAAAAAAGTACAGAGGTAACATATGTCCCCATGGAAGGGGAAAATCATTTTACTGGATCTAAAGAATATTTTAAAAGAGTTCGAATTAAAATTAACGAGATTTTATCACGCAATTGAATTCAAATATTCAAGGACATTGCTTTGGATGCGTTTCTGGATATTATCGATTGGAGCTTTAACAAAAATTTTTCCAGTAATTTTTTCATACAATTCAATATAGCGGTCCGAAACAGATTGAATGTATTCGTCACTCATGTGAGGAGTATTCTGTCCCTCAAGACCCTGAAAGCCATTTGAAATAAGCCATTGACGTACAAACTCCTTGGAGAGTTGTTTTTGTGCTTCTCCCCTGTCCTGTCGTTCCTGATATCCCTCGGCATAAAAATAACGCGAAGAGTCAGGCGTGTGAATTTCATCAATAAGCACAATCTTACCATCAGTAGTTTTTCCAAACTCATATTTGGTATCAACCAATATCAGTCCCTGTTTTTGAGCAATTTCTGTCCCTCTTTGAAAAAGAGCACGTGTATATTTTTCTAATTGTAGGTAGTCTTTCTCATTAACAATGCCTTTTGTTATGATTTCTTGTTTAGATATGTCTTCATCATGTCCCTCTTCCGCTTTGGTTGCAGGCGTAATGATTGGCTGTGGAAAAGGATCATTCAATATCATACCCTCTGGCATATCAACGCCACACAAGATTCTCTTACCCAATTTATATTCTCTGGCAGCATGTCCGGACATATAACCTCTAATGACCATTTCAACTTTAAAAGGATCACACTTTTTTCCAATGGCAACATTTGGATCGGGTGTCGCAATTAACCAGTTAGGGACGATGTCAGCAGTAGCTTCCATCATTTGCGTCGCGATTTGATTCAAAATTTGTCCTTTAAATGGAATCCCTTTTGGCATTACAACATCGAAAGCGGAAAGACGATCTGTGGCAACCATAATTAAAAGGTCATTTTCAAGACTGTAGACCTCTCTAACTTTTCCAGTATATTTTGATTTTTGTTTAGGAAATGTAAAATTAGAACTTATGATAGTGTTCATTGTAGAAATTTAGTTTGTATGCTCAATGTGTTTGTAAGCGTCAATTACCTTTTTAACCAATGGGTGTCTAATTACATCCTTTTCGTCTAAGGTCGCAATTCCAATACCTTTTGTTTCTTTTAAAATTAAGAGCGCTTCCTTAAGTCCCGAAATAACTCTTCTCGGCAAATCGATTTGTCCAGGATCACCGGTGATAATAAATCTTGCATTACGTCCCATCCTTGTTAAAAACATTTTCATTTGAGCATGGGTAGTGTTTTGAGCCTCATCCAAAATCACAAAAGCATTGTCTAGGGTTCGTCCTCGCATAAATGCCAAAGGTGCAATTTGAATAATTCCATTTTCTATGTGAGCGCTTAGCTTCTCGGGCGGTATCATATCTCGAAGTGCATCATATAGTGGTTGCATGTAAGGATCCAGTTTTTCTTTAAGATCTCCTGGAAGAAAGCCAAGGTTTTCTCCTGCTTCAACGGCAGGACGCGTCAGAATAATTCGCTTTACTTCTTTTTCTTTTAAAGCCTTAACAGCAAGGGCAACTGCTGTATAGGTTTTACCCGTTCCAGCCGGACCGATAGCAAAAACCATATCATTCTCATTGGCAAGGGTTACCAATTTTTGTTGGTTATGGGTCTGGGCTTTTATCAATTTTCCACTTACACCATGAACTATATAAGCGTCTTTCCCGCTTCCTGAATCATAATCACTCTTGTCATTTGCGGTTACAACCCTTTCGATAATTTCGTCTGTTAAACTGTTATATTTCCCAAAATGCGTAATCAACATATTGATACGCTTTTCAAACTCTTCCAGTACTTCTTCTTCACCGAATGCCTTTAAGGTATTTCCCCTGGCTACAACTTTAAGTTTGGGAAAATAGGAGCGGAATTTTTCAATTTGTGCGTTTTGTTCTCCAAAAAATTCTTGGGAATTCACATCTGTCAGGTCAATTTTTATCTCATTCAAAGGTTTCTCAGTTAAAAAGATTTAATTTTGTGAAGGCTATCTTTATTAATATTCAAATTTAAATAATTTTTAGAATTAAACTCCTATGCCAATAGTAACTTTACTTACTGATTTTGGAAATAAAGATTACTTTGTTGCTGCAGTTAAAGGTGCCATAATTAATGAGGTTGAAAACCCCTTAATTATCGATATAACCCACGAAATTCAACCTTACAATCATACACAAGCTGCCTATGTGTTAAAAAACACTTTTAGGTCATTTCCGGAAGGTTCGATTCATATTATAGGCGTTGAATCTGAAAAAACTCCTGAAAACAAACACATTGCTATGCTTTTTGAAGGTCACTATTTTATAGGAGCTGACAATGGTATATTGTCAATGGTTCGAGAGAATTTAAAAGCCGAAAAAATCGTTGAAATCAATATCCATCAAAATGTTTCCACGACATTTCCTGTTTTGGACATCTTCGTCAAAGTAGCTGCACATATTTCTCGAAAAGGACAACTGGAAGTTATTGGTAAATCTACAAAAATCATTAAAGAACTTACCAACGTTAATCCTGTTGTTAATAATAAAGGTGACCAAATCGTGGGAAGTGTAATCTATGTTGACAACTATGGTAATGTAATTACTAATATTACCCGTAAATTATTTCAAGAAGTTGGAAAGTCAAGGGCTTTTACCATCTTTGCTAGAAATATTAAATTCAAAAAAGTGGTAGAGTCCTATGGAGATGCGATCGATTTTTCTATTCCAAAGGAAAAACGTGACGAAGATGGAAAGAAAATTGCGCTTTTTAATTCTGCTGATCATTTAGAATTAGCAATATACAAGAGTAATCCTCAAACTGTTGGAAGTGCCTATTCTCTTTTTGGACTTGAATATCGAGAAGCTATAACCGTTAATTTCGAATAGTAATGTGGGCCATCGCAAAAAGAGAATTGAATTTATTTTTTAGCAGTGCTATTGGTTACTTGACCCTAGGATTGTTTCTTACGATAAGTACTTTATTCGTTTGGTTTTTTGACACAGAATTTAATGCTTTAAATTCAGGATTTGCGGATATGAATGTGTTTTTCACGCTCACTCCATGGCTTTTGATGTTTTTGATTCCAGTAATTGGTATGAGGAGTTTCTCTGATGAGATTCATTCGGGCACTTTAGAGCTTTTATTGACTAAACCTATTGGTATATGGAACTTGGTTATTGGTAAATTCTTAGGCGGATTCTTTTTACTTCTTTTGGCACTTCTTCCTACACTTGTATATTTTATTGCCATTAATGAACTAAAAGTAGATAATGTTTCGGTTGACTGGGGAAGCACATTCTCAGGCTATCTTGGTCTTCTTTTTTTAGGGTCTGGATTCCTGTCGATATCCATTTTTTCTTCGCTCCTCTCCCGAAACCAAGTAACAGGATTTCTTGTAGCAATTCTTATTATTTTTTTTCAGTTTTATCTGTGGAGCGGAATCGCTGACCTTTCCCATGATGCTTTGATTTACGACATCATCAATGAAATTGGAATACAGGAACATTATTACAGTATGAGTTTAGGAGTAATAGCGATAAAAGACCTAATTTACTTTATTGGTTTAAACTCCATTTTCCTTTATTCCTGTACGTTTTTATTAAAACAAATTAAAAGATAATATTCATTTGAAAAACCTATATCCTCTTTTAAAAACGTTGATAATCATTATTGTTTTGATGGTAATAGGACAATGGATTAACCTTCGTTATGATTTAACTAAAAATCAACGCTACACACTTTCTTCTCATACAAAGGAGTTGTTAAAAAATGTTGATCAACCTTTAAAAATCGATATTTTTTTGGAGGGAAAGCTTCCCGCTGAATTTCTGAGACTGAGAAAAGAAGTCTCTGAATTGATTAAAAGCTTTCAACAGCATACGGATCAAATAGTATATGAATACATTGATCCTTTTGAAGGTGCGAAAGACACCAACAGTTTGGTTGATGAAATGAAAAGCTTTGGAATTACCCCAGAGTACATTGTCCAAAATCAAAGTCAAGGAGTTGAGCAAACGGTCGTATTCCCTTGGGCAATGGTGAGTGATGGCACTAGAACAATGCTGATTCCCTTGATTCAGAAAAATTTGGGAGACAATAAACAGCAAAAAATAAACCGATCAATTGAACATCTTGAGTTCCAATTCTATAACGCGCTATACAAATTGGCCCAAAAAAACAAAGAAGCGATTGCTGTTCTAACTTCCCATGGTGCCTCTAAGGACATCGTGGTAGCAGACTTCATGAGGAGTTTACAACCCTACTATCAGTTGGCCGCTTTTGACTTAAAAGCCTTAAAAAATGAACCTGAAAAAACAATTGAAAATCTTAATCGATTTAAGATGTTGATTGTCTCAAACCCATCAAAGACTTTTACTAACGAAGAAAAATATCTGTTTGATCAATACACATTGCAAGGGGGAAAAAGCTTGTGGATGATCAACCCAACCACGATTAATCGGGACAGCCTGTTTAGTCTAAGTGGAAAATCAATGGCAGTTTCAAAAAAGTACAATCTGGGAGATCTTTTTTTTAAATACGGTCTGAGATTAAAAAATGACTTGGTAAAAGATTTATACTCAGCCCCTATAGTTTTGGCAAATGGGGAACAAAACAATTCGCAATATCTTCCGATGCCTTGGACCTATTATGGATTGCCACTCCCAAATGAAAATCATCCAATTGGAAAAAGTGCAGGAAATGTATTACTTCAATTCCCTTCTTCAATTGATACTTTAAAAAATAATATAAATAAGACGATCTTATTAAAAAGCTCTGCATTTACAAAAACGATTAAAACTCCAGTAACTGTTTACCTCAGTGAAGCTGCAGAAAAATTGATTCCCTCTGAATTTAATGAGCCTTCACGAAATCTTGCAGTTTTATTGAAAGGAAAATTCAATTCTGCTTTTAACAACCGAATAAAGCCCGTAAAGCTGACGAAAAACTTGAGTAAAGGCGCAAGTGAGATTATTGTTATTGCAGATGGTAATATTGCTGAAAATCAAGTCGATAAAGGCAATCCACTGGAATTGGGTTTCGACAAATGGACCAATAATTTCTATGCAAACAAAGTTTTCTTACAAAACTGTGTTCATTATTTAATGGGTAACTTCCCCCTACTAGAGATTCGTAATAAGGAAGTTGAAATTAGTTTTTTAGATCCTAAAAAAGTTGCAAATCAAGAAAGTTTATGGAAAGCCTCAATGTTAGTTTTACCCTTAATCATACTTGCCATTTTAGGTTTTATTTTGTTTAGATATCGAATAAATAAATTTGGTCAATAACTTTTTATAAGTTCATTTCAATATGATTTGCTTAAACTTTATATTTGATTAAAATTATACACTTTCTTATATGAAATTTATTGTTTCCAGTGATACATTATTGAAAGAACTTCAAGTTTTAGGAGGAATTATTAACACCTCAAATACTTTACCGATTTTAGACAATTTCCTTTTTGATCTAAACGCCAACCAACTGATCCTGACTGCCTCAGATTTAGAGACTTCTATGTCATCTTCAATTACAGTAGAGTCTGAAGACTTCAGTACCATCGCGCTGCCTGCGAGGTTACTTTTAGACACTTTAAAAACATTTCCTGAACAACCTTTAACTTTTGTCAAAACTGACAAACATACGGTCGAAATCAGTGCAAACAACGGTAAGTATGCAGTTGCTTATGTTGAAGGAGAAGACTTCCCTAAAGCAGCCCAGGTTAAAGACCCTACCACCACAAAAATAATTGGGGATGTTCTCGCTACGGCGATCAATGCAACTTTATTTGCTTCAGGAAACGACGACTTAAGACCTGTCATGAGCGGTGTTTTCTTTCAATTTAGCACAACAGATTTAACTTTTGTTGCGACGGATGCACATAAATTGGTTAAATATTCTCGTAAGGATCTTGCTGCTGATAGTAATGCTGATTTTATCATGCCTAAAAAACCATTACAACTTTTAAAAGGTATTCTTCAGGGTGTTGGAGAAGATGTTGTGATTGAATACAATGAAACCAATGCTGAATTTAGTTTTGGCAACACCCGTTTAACTTGTCGATTGGTCGATGGCAAATATCCAAATTATGATGCGGTAATTCCCAAGGAGAACCCTAACGTAATGCAAATTAATCGTTCAAGTTTTCTTAACTCTTTAAGAAGGGTGAGTATATTTTCTAATAAAACAACCCATCAGGTTCGATTGAAAATCGCAGGAGCAGAACTTCAAGTATCTGCTGAAGACTTTGACTATAGCAACAAAGCAGAAGAAAGATTAAATTGTGAATATCAGGGAGATGACCTTCAAATTGGTTTCAACTCTAGGTTTATAATCGAAATGTTGAACAACATGACGTGTGATGAAATCAAGCTTTCCATGTCACTTCCAAACCGAGCAGGAATAATAACGCCTTTGGATCATACCGAAGAAGGTGAAGAAATTACGATGTTAGTGATGCCAGTGATGCTAAATGAATAATCTATTAATAAATACTTTTAAAAAATTATTAGTTTAACTAACACCTACCATCATTAATTCCGATATTCTTTTGTAAGTACCGTTTTCGAGCTTTTCCCGTATGCCTGAAAAAGCATTTAATGTGATTTCAACATCTTCTAGTGTGTGCGTTGCTGTGGGTATCAGCCTAAGTAGTATCAAACCCTTTGGAATAACGGGATAGACAACAATTGAGCAAAACACACCGTATTTCTCTCTCAAGTCTTTTACCAGTGCCATGGCCTCCGGAATGCTTCCTTTTAGATAGACTGGAGTAACACAACTTTGAGTCGTTCCTATATCAAAACCTTGTGCTCTGAGACCGCCTTGCAGCGCTTGCACATTTTCCCAAAGTTTTGCTTTAAACTCTGGACGCGTTCTTAACATGTCTAGGCGCTTAAGGGCACCTTTAACAAGTTGCATCTGCAATGATTTTGCAAACATTTGAGAACGCATATTATATCTTAAATAATCAACTATTTCTTTATCAGCGGAGATAAAAGCACCTGTTGATGCCATAGATTTTGCAAAAGTTGCAAAATAAACATCAATATCATCCTGAACACCCTGTTCTTCTCCAGCACCACGACCATTTTTCCCAAGCGTACCGAATCCATGAGCATCATCAACTAGAAACCTGAAACTGTATTTGCTTTTTAGTGCAGCTATTTCTTTCAACTTGCCTTGCTCTCCTCGCATACCAAAAACCCCTTCGGAAATCACGAGGATTCCACCTCCTGTTTGCTCGGCAACCTTAGATGCACGTTGTAAATTTTTCTCTAAACTTTCAACATCATTGTGTTTATAAGTAAAACGCTTCCCTAAATGAAGTCTTACTCCGTCAATAATACAGGCATGAGCATCAACATCATATACAATAACATCTTCCTTACCAACAAGAGTGTCAATCGTAGAAAGAATACCTTGATATCCAAAATTTAATAGGTAAGCAGCTTCTTTTCCAACGAACTCTGCTAACTCCTCTTCTAACTGCTCATGAAGATCCGTATGGCCGGACATCATCCTTGCTCCCATGGGGTAAGCTGAACCGTATTCAGCTGCAGCCTCAGCGTCTACTTTTCTTACTTCTGGGTGATTTGCAAGTCCTAAATAGTCGTTAACGCTCCATGTGATAACTTCTTTGCCTTTAAATTTCATTCGATTACTTATCGGCCCCTCTAATTTTGGAAAAACAAAGTAACCCTCAGCATATGCAGCCCATTTTCCTACAGGACCCTTATTTTCGTATATTCTTTGAAATAAATCTCTCATCATCTATCTTGTTCCTATATATATTCAATTTTATTTGGTGCTTCTTCATGCGTAGCATCAAAAAATCCTTGTTCATTCATCCAATCATCACTGTAAATCTTACTCATATAGCGCGATCCATGATCTGGAAAGATGACAACGACAACACTGTCTTTATCAAACTCACCCATCGCATTCAATTGTTTTACCGCTTGCATCGCAGCGCCAGAAGTGTAGCCTACAAAAAGACCTTCGGATTTGGTAACTTCACGAGCTGTATGGGCGCTATCTTCGTCAGTAACTTTTACGAAAAAATCAATTGAATCAAAGTCTGTAGCTGTGGGAATTAGGTTCTTACCCAGACCCTCAATTCGATAAGGATAAATTTCATCTGTATCTAATTCTTTGGTTTCATGGTATTTTTTTAACACAGAACCATAGGCATCTACACCAATAATTTTAATATCAGAATTTTGTTCTTTAAGATATTTCGCGCATCCAGATATCGTCCCTCCTGTACCTGAACAGGCGATTAAGTGGGTTATTTTACCCGAAGTTTGATCCCATATTTCAGGACCTGTTGTTTTATAATGAGCTTCGAGGTTTAATCCATTAAAGTATTGATTGATATAGACAGAATCCTTTATCTCTTCATGTATCTTTTTTGCAACTTGATAATAAGACCTGGGGTCTTCCGCCGAAACATTTGCTGGACAAACATAGACTTTAGCGCCCATCGCATGCAGCATATCAATTTTATCTTTAGAAGATTTGGAACTAACAGCCAAAATACATTCATATCCTTTAATCAAAGAAACCATTGCTAAACTAAAACCAGTGTTTCCAGAAGTCGTTTCAATAATGGTATCTCCTGGCTTTAAAATTCCAGATTTTTCGGCTTCTTCAATAATATACAGTGCAATTCTATCTTTATTGGAATGCCCTGGGTTGAAAGCTTCAAACTTAGAGAAAAAACTACCCTTAAAACCTGCTACAATATTTTTTAGATGAATTAAAGGGGTCTTTCCGATGAGGTTTAAAATATTTTTTTCAACCTTCATCCCTTTGTATGTTTTTTTATTTACATCCATTTGCTTTGTAAAAATAATACTTTTTTTTAAAGATCATTGCACTTCTAAATCTAAGAGGAAGGCATACTTTTTTGCCAGCTCTTTTAAACCATCAAAACGACCTGATGCTCCACTATGACCGGCACTCATGTTCGTGTCTAAAAAAAGATAATTGTTGTCAGTTTTCATTGTTCTTAACTTTGCCACCCACTTGGCTGGTTCAAAATACTGAACCTGAGAGTCGTGAAAGCCAGCAGTAACAAGAATGTTAGGATATTTTTGTTCTTTAACTTGATCATAGGGAGAATAGGAAAGCATATATTCGTAATACTTTTTCTCATTAGGATTTCCCCATTCATCATACTCTGAGGTCGTTAAAGGAATCGAGTCATCTAACATCGTTGTAACCACGTCTACGAAAGGAACTGCTGAAATAATTCCATTGTATAATTCTGGAGCAATATTGATCACTACACCCATCAAAAGGCCTCCTGCCGAACCACCATAGGCATAGAGGTGACCTGAGGAAGTATAACCTTGGTCAATTAAAAATTTTGAACAATCCACAAAATCTGTAAAAGTATTTTTCTTTTTCAATAATTTTCCGTCCTCATACCATTGGCGTCCCATGTACTCCCCTCCTCGGATGTGGGCAATTGCAAAAGCAAATCCTCTGTCCAATAGCGTTAATCGTGTAGTCGAGAAAGATGGGTCTACGGTGCTTCCATAAGAACCATAGGCATATTGTAAAATGGGTGTTTTAGCGTTTAGCTCAGTATCTTTGTGATAAACAATCGAAATTGGAATTTTAGTTCCGTCTTCTGCAGGTGCCCAAAGACGTTTTGCTACATAATTATCTTTATCAAAACTTCCGCCGAGAACTTCTTGTTCTTTTAGAATCTTACTTTCTTTGGTTTCCATATTAAATTCAATCACAGACGTTGGGGTCGTCATAGAATTGAAAACATACCTCAGAAGTGGTGTGTTGAACTCAGTATTTACTGAAGTGAACAAGGTATAGGTCTCTCCCTTCAAAGGCATAAAATAATCTTTCTTTCCGTCCCATGAAAAAATACGCAAACGGGAAAGTCCATTTTCTCTTTCGTTTAATACCCAATAATCTTTAAATAATTCAAAATCTTCAAGAAGTACTTGCTCCCGGTGCTCCAATATAGTTTCCCAGTTTTCGATCGTGGGCTTGGAAATTAGGGTGCGCATCATCTTAAAGTTGATTGCACCTTGGTGGTTTGTGTGGATATAAAAATGATCGCCAAAGTGCTCTATATCATATTCTAAACCTGCCAAACGCGGTTGGATTACTTTAAAATTTGAATAATGGTCATCCGCTTTTAAAAACCGATGCTCACTAGTAAGGGTGCTAATAGAAGAAATGAAGATATATTCTTTCGATTTTGATTTACTTACATAAACCGAATAGGTTTCATCGACTTCCTCATAAACCATTTCATCCACTTGATCTGGCAATTGAATGTCGTGTTTAAGAACCGCCTCTGATCTAAGTGTCTCAGGGTTTTTCCGGTTGTAATAAAGCGTCTTATTATCCGCGCCCCAAACACTTCCGCCGGTTGTGTTTTTTATTTTTGTTTTTAATAAAGAACCATCAGATAAATCTTTAACATAAATGATATATTTTCTCCGGGAAAGGGTGTCCAAAGCATAGGCTACTTTTGAGTTGTCTGGGCTAACGTTTATTCCAACCAGACTAAAGTAATCATAATCGGCAGCCATGAGGTTACAGTCAAATAAAACTTCCTCTTCGGCTTCTAATGTTTCTTTTTTTCGGGTATAAATCGGATAGTCTTTACCTATTTCATAACGTGTAATGTACCAGTAGTCGTTATAAAAATAAGGAACCGAGCTATCGTCTTCTTTAATCCTCCCCTTCATTTCATCAAACAGAGATTCTTGAAGCTTTTTGGTAGAAGCAGTCATTTTTTGATAATAGTCATTTTCGCGCTCCAAATAATCAACGACTTCTGGATTTTCACGGTCTTTTAACCAATAATAATTGTCAATTCGTATGTGATCGTGAATTTTATGTTGATGAGGAATTATATCGGCTTTTGGGGGAAGTAAATTGTCTTTTGACATCATATTTTTTTCAGATTTGCATCCGACAGCAAATGTAAGTGAGTAAAGTATTGAAAAAAATGTTTTAACAGAAAAGTTCATCAATTCATATTGATTAAAAACATGGAGCAAATATCAATTATAAATATAAATAAAAAATTAAGATCCCGAGTTTAAAAAATATCATTTAAAATCAAATATCCTCTAATGATTTATTTATTTTAGACAAAATTTACAACATGATAACATCCGAGCAACAGAAAGATCTTATTAATCGCCTAGGTGCCCTAAGACGATATCTTTGACATTGATGCTAAGTCAATCGAAATAAGAAATCTGGAGGAAAAAACACTTGCTCCTGACTTCTGGAACAACGCTCAAAAAGCTGAACTCTTGATGCGGGAGATTCGAAGCCTTAAAAAGTGGGTTGATGATTTTAATGAATTAAATCAACTGAATGAAGACCTAGGGGTACTTTTGGAATTTCAAAAAGCTGGAGAAATTGACTCCCAAGAAGTTGATAACCATTTCTCAAAAACCATTGAGTTATTTGAAGCCGTAGAATTCCGTAACATGCTTTCTGAAGAAGGTGATGACATGAGCGCAGTGCTCCAAATAACAGCAGGCGCTGGAGGGACTGAAAGTTGTGATTGGGCAGAGATGTTGATGCGCATGTACTTGATGTGGGGTGAAAAAAATAAATACAGTATCAAGGAGTTGAATCACCAGGCTGGTGATGTTACGGGAGTTAAAACCGTTACGCTCGAAATTAATGGACCTTTTGGGTTTGGATGGCTTAAGGGGGAGAACGGTGTGCACCGTTTGGTTCGCATTTCACCTTTTGACAGCAATGCCAAAAGACACACTTCCTTTGCTTCTGTTTATGTTTATCCATTGGTTGATGATTCTATAGAAATCATTGTAAACCCTTCAGAAATATCTTGGGAAACCATGCGCTCTAGTGGCGCTGGGGGTCAAAATGTTAATAAGGTTGAAACCGCGGTAAGGCTTCGCCATCACCCAACGGGAATCATCATTGAAAACTCTGAAACCCGCTCGCAATTAGAAAATAAAAATAAAGCCATGCAATTGTTAAAATCTCAATTGTTTGAGATTGAGTTACAGAAAAAACTATCCGCCAGGCAGGAAATCGAAGCCTCGAAAAAGAAAATTGAATGGGGTTCTCAAATAAGAAACTATGTAATGCATCCTTACAAACTAGTTAAAGACGTTAGGACACAAGAAGAAACCAACGATGTGGATGCTGTGATGAATGGAAATATCGATCTGTTCTTAAAAAGTTATTTAATGCTAATGGGGCAAAAAGAAAACGAATAAGTTATGACTGAAATAAAAAATGTGATTTTTGATTTAGGAGGCGTATTAATCGATTGGAATCCAGAGTATGTTTATCTCGATGTTTTCGATGGAGATCGTGAGAAAATGAAATGGTTTTTTGATGAAATCTGTACAATGGATTGGAATGAAAATCAAGACGCAGGTTATCCGCTTGAAAAAGCTACAGAGGAAAGGGTTAAGTTGTTTCCAGAATATGAAGAATGGATCAGGATCTATTACGGTAGATGGGAAGAGATGCTGGGAAAACAAATTGATGGAACCGTTGCGATTCTTAAACAGCTAATCGATAATCCCAATTATAAAGTGGTTGCATTGACCAATTGGAGTGCAGAGACTTTTCCTATTGCACTGGAAAGGTTTGATTTTCTTCACTGGTTTGAAGGAATTGTTGTGTCTGGAACTGAAAAAATGAGAAAACCTTTTAATGAAATTTATGAGTTGACTTTAAATCGATTTAATATTGAGGCCGCTCAAAGCTTATTTATTGACGACAATGCGAAAAATATTGAAGCTGCTGAAAAAATGGGGATTAACACCATTCGTTTCAATAATCCCACACAACTAAAATCTGATTTAAAAAGTCTGAACATAGAGGTTTAACTGTATGTTCTTATACATTCCCAAAGTACGATCCAATTAAAAAGGAATGTCATCATTATCCTCAGATGGGGGTGTATCAAACGCATCATTTGGGCTGGGAAGATTATTTATTTTATTAAGATCTTGATCTCCATGATTCATTTTTGATTGAAATTCAAAAGGAGACTCAAAATCTTCAAAATCTTCAAATTTACCAAGGTTTCCGACGAACTTCATTCTTATATTATCCAATCCACCATTTCTATGTTTCGCTACAATAAACTCTGCTTGACCAGCAGATGGAGAGTGGTCTTCGTCATCCCATTCTTCGATACCATAATATTCAGGGCGATAGATAAAAGAAACAATATCAGCATCTTGCTCGATTGC